>PKCJ01000033.1 GCA_002862945.1 Opitutia bacterium
CCAAAAGAATCAATTAAATAATTATCCTGATGAACCACTCCGCTACGACTTCATTTAAATGATCATTAACACGGCGAGGATTAACCTATAAGTTAGCTAAATTAAAACTACGATCTTGTGGCGCGGAATTAACAGGTCATCACTGACTACGAACGAAGAAAAACTTTATATTCTTTTGCTTTATACTCAGTTTTTTATTTCTACCCAATTCCACTTTCGAGAAGAGCAGGTACTTGTAGGAGTAACTGATCGCGAGTGATTTCAACTTCGCTGCCTTTTGAGAGGTCGCGTACCTTGACCACGCCGCGCTCAAGTTCTTCGCTACCGTAGATCAGGGCAAAACGGGCACCAGATTGATTGGCTAATTTAAACTGCTTAGCGAAACCTTGGTTTTTGAATGGATACTCGATTTGATAACCGACCGCGCGTAGCTGCGCAGCATCGGCCAATGCAACAGCGCGTTCACCCTCACCACCAATGATCGCGATGAACTCAGGGCTTTGAATATATTTCGGCATTAGCGATTTGTTTTCCAGCAGATCGACTAAAGTGACATCGCCCATCGCAAAACCGACTGCAGGCATATCGGGACCTCCGAGTTTTTTGACGAGTGCATCATAGCGCCCTCCCCCAGCGAGTGCGCGGCCTTCGCCGCTCGCTTCAAAAGCCTCAAAAACAAAACCAGTATAATAGGCTAGCCCGCGGACGATCCCAAGGTCAATCTGGATAAAGTCACCCACGCCAGAGGCCTTGAGGTTACGCAAAAGTTGAGACCATTCTTCAATGCGAGCTTTGGCTACAGCAGCGAGGTCGCCTTCGAGAGGCAAGTTCTTAATGTAGCTTCGTAATGTATCAAAATCGTGAATAGCAATGGCTTCTTCAATCCTACCGAGAAAATCTTCGGCTTCATCGCCGAGTATGGATGACAACCTTTCGATCGTTTTTGTGCGATCGGTGCGCTCCAACTTATCAATGATGCCAAGTACACTAGCGCTACCTGCTTCGTCGAGTCCCTCGGCGGCTAACATGAGCAACCAAAGATCACGGTCACTTAGGCGGATCTTGAAATCGCTATTATTGAGGCCGAAGCTTATTAGCGACTGGCAGAGTAGCGTGATCAACTCAGCGTCAGCGGCGGTGCCTTGTTCACCAAGAATATCGACGTTTAGCTGATAAAAGGCGCGAAGGCGACCCTTCTGCGGGCGTTCGTAGCGATAATGCTCGCCAATATTAAACCATTTCACAGGGCGCTTTAGACTATTGGCCTTTGCACCAATCAACCGAGCTAGCGAAGGGGTCATTTCAGGGCGCAGAGCGACAGCGCGTCCACCGCGATCTTCAAAGTTGAAAAGTTGCCCTACAATCTCTTCGCCCGACTTCTCGATGTAAAGTTCTAGGGGCTCTAAAACAGGCGCATCGTATTCCAAAAAATTAAACGCGCGCGCGACTGAGCGCCAGCAACCGAAGATATGATTTCGGCGAGCACATGCCTCTGGGTAAAATTCCCGAAAGCCAGGTAGGGTTTCAAACTGCATAAGAAATATCCCTTAAAAAATAAAGGGACGGAGATTAATCCGAATTTAACTTACTCACCCCCTTCGTGGGCATCGACATCCATGTCTTTAAGCTGCGCTTTCAATTCTTTTCCGGCCTTGAATTTAATCACTGCACGCTTTGGAATAATAACATCCGTTTCAGGCTTATTAGGATTGCGACCTATGCGCGACTTACGAATTTGTACCTCGAAGACACCGAAATTTCGCAGCTCAACATTACGTCCCTCGCTCAAAGCTTTGGCAATGGCGTCAAGAGTGAGCTGCACAGTTTCGCGCACTTCTTTTTGCGGAAAATCAGTTTTGTCGTATATATCTAAAACGATATCTCGCTTGGTAAGGTTATTGGACATCCTAGTGTTTGTTTGGTTTGCTAAGTAAGCTTGCTGTAATGGAAATGTAGAGTTATTGTATATTCGATACTTGGGATCAAGAAAACACTGTCAAACTAGAAAAAATGAGTGATAAAGAACCGCCAAATCCATTTGACGAGATCCAAAAGCAATTGAAAGAATTGTTCAAGGACTCTAATGTGAAAATTTCCGCACACGGATTTCCTGAGGGCGGCCAGTTTTCAGACGAGCAGGAGGAAATCGTGAACGAGCCAGAGGCCGCGTCTGATGGGGGCAAGAGTGCGGAGGCGCTGGAAAATATCCGTAATTTCAAGCTCAAACCAAAAGAAATTCGCGACCATCTAAACCGATTCGTCATTAGGCAAGATGAGGCGAAGAAGGTTTTATCCGTCGCGATTTGCGATCATTACAATCATGTCCGCGCGACTCTCTTGGGTAAGAGCGAGGAAATGACCGAATACAGTAAACAGAACATTCTTCTGCTAGGGCCGACTGGTGTAGGCAAAACCTACTTAATAAAAAATCTAGCACGCTTGATCGGCGTACCCTTCGTCAAGGCGGATGCAACGAAATTCTCGGAGACGGGATACGTAGGCTCTGATGTGGAAGATCTAGTGCGAGATCTCGTCAAGGCAGCAGATGGCGACATTGAACTGGCAGAAAAGGGCATCATCTTCGTGGATGAGATCGATAAGATCGCCAGTGAAGGGAGCGCTGGAGGCCGCGATGTCTCCGGACGCGGCGTGCAAATTAACTTACTCAAGCTGATGGAAGAAACCGAGGTCAACCTCTTCAGTCCAAGCGATATGATGGCTCAAATGCAGGCTGTCATGGAGATCCAACGGGGCGGTAAGCCGAAGCGCAAATCGATCAACACAAAAAATATCCTCTTTATCGTGAGTGGTGCCTTCGACAAGCTAGCCGAGTCGATCAAGAAACGACTCTCTCAAAGCGAGATGGGCTTTGGCGCAAATGTGAGTGATGCGGAAGAAGACATCTCTTGCTATCTGCAACACACACAGACAAGCGACTTTATCAAATACGGATTCGAGCCTGAATTCATTGGGCGTGTGCCAGTGCGCTGTGCTTGCTCGGCGCTCTCGGCTAAAGACTTAGCGCATATATTGACTACCTCAGAGGGTAGCGTTCTACACCAATATCGAGACGATTTTCGCGGCTACGGGATCGATTTCAAAATCACGCCTGAGGCCATCATGAGCATTGCCGAGACGGCTAGCAAAGAACGCACTGGCGCGCGCGGCATTATGACGGTAATGGAACGATTATTCCGCGACTACAAATTTGAACTGCCCTCAACCGCAATCAAACACTTTGAAGTGACGACTGAAATGATCGTAGACCCATCGAGCTGCCTCAAGGCACTCAAAGAGAAAAACGCCCATCTCCAAAGTACAGTTTGGGAAAATGACGTGAAGCGCTACGGAGCCGCCTTCGAAAAGGCCTGCGGCTTCACGCTTGAGTTTAAACCACTCGCTATTGAAACCTTGATTAGCGAAGCCAGCGAGCTTGATCAAACGATCCAGTCTATTTGTGAGGAAAAGTTTAAAGATTTTGGGCACGGGCTCACCATCATCAACCGCAATACCGGACAGACCGTCTTCAAGTTGGGTAAACTAGCGATCGAAAATCCAGATGAGGAACTTTCTAAATGGGTGGTTAGGAGTATTAAATGCGTGAAAGAATCTTCCTAATCAAATTTGGGAACGGGCCAGCGCGAATGCGCCGAATGCTTGAGCCTGTCACAGGAAGCAGATTGTATATAGTTTTAACGTGGTTTCTGCTATTCTCCCTTGCTAATTCGTGAACAAGCAGAAACTTGTCTCCCATCATATAGCACACGACGCAACTAACTTTAGTTTCACTCCGCTTACAGCGCGGCCATCATGCCAGAAGGAAAAGCAGTCAACAAAATGTTTGCCTCTATCGCCGGGCGCTACGACCTAGCTAATCACCTTTTGAGCGGAGGTGTAGATTTTTATTGGAGGCGGGTGCTCACCCATATGGTCAAGGCCTGTAGCCCGAAAGAAGTGGTCGACCTAGCGACAGGCAGCGGCGACGTTGCCTTCAAGCTGCGCGATCGTATAGGCATTGAGGTGCCCGTGACTGGATTGGACTTTTGCGAGCCCATGCTCGACGAAGCTCGCGCTAAGCGTGCAGCCAAGAAGAGCTATTCTGATATCGCATTTGAGTTTGGCGACTGCATGGATTTACCATTGGAAGACAACTCGACCGACGCATTCACGATTTCATTCGGGGTGCGTAACTTCGAAAATCGCCAGCGTGGTCTCAAAGAAATCCTTCGCGTACTTCGCCCAGGAGGCCGCCTTTTCGTGTTAGAATTCTCGCAGCCCGACAAATGGTTCTCTCCAATCTACTATTTCTATCTTAAATTCATCCTGCCTTGGGTAGCCGCCATTGCCACGGGGGATAAGAGTGCCTATGATTACCTCGCAGGCACCATTGAAGACTTTCCAAGCAAAGAAGCCTTAACGGAACAACTTAAACAGGCCGGTTACGAGACCGTCAAAGCGACGGGGCTAACTTTCTCAATCGTGGCTATACACGAAGCGCAGAAGGCATAACAAAGCAAGCAACTGAGGACGCCTTAAGCCAGCCACAAAAAACACATAATTAACATCTCATACTCGACTTTGAATACTTGGCAAGAAGGGCATACAAATACGCCTAGTATTACGCTACGGAGAGTTGACGGATCTAGCGTTCCTCAATACATCAAATTATATGGGTAATAATAGAAACAAAATCGGCCGTTGGTATGTAGGCTTTGGCATTTTTTTAATTGCTTGCGGGCTAGCCGGTTACGCCTCCAATCCTGTAGCCGCAAAGACCGCGCTAATGTCTGGTGGGACTTTTGGAACTCTCAGCGCGTTTTGGGGATTTTGGATACTCAAAGGTGGACGCCTACTCGCGCTTCTAGCAGCTGGCATAACAACGCTCATGCTTTGCGCTGCCTTCACTTGGCGCTCCGTCGTCTCTTGGCAGGCATACTCTGAGGGCGAACCAAAGCTGTTCGCCGCAACATTGATCACTGGAATGCTGTTAGCATCCGTGTGCTCACTCGTTCAACTACTTCGCAGCCATAAATCGGTGCTGGCAAAAGATTGATCACATTATGGATACCCCCTCGAAGCTACGCCACATCAATGTGGTTCATTCTCCCAAAAGCGGGTTATTACAGGTGAATTGCGAGCTAAAAACAGGGCGAAAAATCTACCAGATACCAATCGCTCAACCGACCAGCGAATCGCCACCCCATGGCGCAGGTTCTTTTCACGATCCCGCACAACACGCTGCCTACATGGACCGGGTAGAAGCTCTTTTGCTGGGCGGATGAGTTAGTGGAAAGAAAATAATTAAGGATTCCTAAGAGAGCAATGGAGCGGAGCCCTTGTTATGGCGCTTTGCATACCGATCAGCCAACACGATATCGCTAAGCTGATCCGCTAATAGGTCAGCAGGATGATTTAATATGACGCTCAAACAACTTCCGATGCTTGGTTATTCGTCCACTCACCCGCTTACGCCATAAGCAGAAACTGCCCGGCTTTAATTTCCGCCTCATAAGTTTGATCACCTCAGCTTCGGAGAGACCCGTTCGCTCTTTGATCTGGTCAAAGGTGGTTCGATCCTCCCAAGCCATGCGAACCACAGCGTTGGCTTCTGCATCACTAAAATTTTTAATTTTCTGACTCATTTAATTGGAATGTGGTTTGTCGGCTTACAGGCTTTCTTTTCAATAGCTTCGGGCGGCTACGATTCTCAGATTTTTTACGGCTCCCGTGGCGATGCATGACTTCGTGAGCGCAATCCCAATAGTCGTCCCGTTGACGTAGTATTGCAAACTGTGCGCGCGCAAATTTAACCGCTTCCTTGTGGTCGACAATAGGTAGCGGATAATCACGCCCAAGCCGACATTGATATTTCGACTGCATTTGGTCTGGAAGTAACCATGGCTGATGGATCGCTTCACCCTCAATGCCCGCAAGTTCAGGCACCCATTCTCTGATAAATATACCCTCTGGATCGTGATCCATACCTTGTTTGACTGGACTATAGATACGCAGTGTGTTGATCCCAGTTAAGCCGCTTTGCATCTGAATCTGGGAATAATGGATACCCGGCTCGTAGTCGATAAATTGACATGCCAGCCAATCGCGGAACAAACGCCAATCCAACCAGAGGTGATAACTGGCGAACGATACCAACATCGCACGCATACGGAAATTGATCCAGCCGCGCAGTTTTAAGGCCCGCATACAAGCATCGACGAATGGATAGCCCGTACGGGCTTGCTGCCAAGCTTCCAGTCGAGCGGGATCGTTTCCATTGTCACGCAATGTTTCGCACGCGCGGTTAAACGCACAAAATTCGATCGCTGGCTCCGACTCTAGCTTTTGTATGAAGTGGCAGTGCCAGTGGCAGCGTGAGAGGAAGGCGCGCGCAGCAATCTTCGGAAGAGTGTCACCTGCTGCGGCTCGTATCCTTTGCACAGCAGTGCGCATTGAAAGACAGCCCCAAGTCAAATATGGACTAAGCCTCGAACAACTATCGAAAGCTGTGTTGGGACTACTCATTTCGCTTTGGTAACGAGATCCACGACCCATTGCAAAACTCTCTAAAACGCGCAGACCTTCGCTCTCACCGCCTTGCAATTGAGACACGCGATCAGTGCGTATTAGACCTAGCGACTCGGCACTTGGTATTTGCACGTCACCATCCGAGAGCATCGGACCACAAATATTTCTGGCGGGCAATGTAATCGGCTGACTCATCCGCGACTCCCAGACCTTTGACCAACCGTCACGATCTTCGAGACGACGGACAACTCCGTTTTGCGGCGTTTCTTTGAAAGTAACCCCGGCAGACTTAGCCCATCTGGCCAATCGTCGATCTCGACAATAGCTCAGTGCATTCCCGGTCTCTTCGTGTGCGAAAATTTGTGTGAAGCCAAATTGCTGGTGTAATCTCTGAAAAACGTCACACACTTCCCCTAACTGGATAAAGAGACTAACTCCGAGTTTTTCTAAAGATGTATTCAAATCAATCAAAGATTCCCGTATGAAATCCCAATGTAAGGCATCAAAATCGGCAGCCTCGATCACCTCAGGTTCGATCACATAAACGGGTAAGACCCGCCCTATTTCCGCTGCATCAGTCAGAGGCGCATGATCTAAAACCCGTAGGTCTCGCTTGAACCAAACAAGCGTTAAAATATCATTACTCACGATGCCTTACCCTCCCGACGACAGCGCTGTGAGCAATAAACGACCTCTTCCCAGCAACGCTCCCACTTTTTACGCCAAGCGAAGGGGCGCCGACAAGCAGGACACAACTTTTCAGGGAGATCTTGCTTACGAACTGCTTTTCCATGACTACGCATTTGTATTGAACGCACAAACGCTCCAAGCCTTTCATTTTTCATACGCTTATTTGACATCGAAGCAGAAATCGCGACCATGTGGACAATGATCTATCTTCAATATCTCTTGCAAATCGTCGCTGGCCTTGGAATTTTTAACGTATGGCTCCTTCGATTTGGCCAAGACACAGTGTATCGAGGAGGCAATGCATCTAACATGAGAGAAGAATTCGTGGTTTACGGTTTACCAACAGTCGCCCTCTACATTGTAGGCTTGTTGAAGATATTGTCTGCGATCGGACTCATTGCTGGAATTTTTCTGCCATTATTAATTGCCCCCTCGGCGATCTTGCTTGCAGCTTTGATGATAGGTGCGCTTGTGATGCACTTTAAAATTAGAGACCCTTTTAAAAAGTCTATACCTGCGCTAATTATGCTAACACTCTGCGTGGCAATTCTTCTACTGGCCTCTTAATTTAAACGATTCACAAAACCCACAACCAAGCCTGCGTTGATTAACATAAAGCTGAACGACGGCAGACATTGCAACAAGCTGTCGCGTATTAATAGGCGCACACCAAACCCGAGTAGCATCTGAATACTCAATCCGAGCGCTGCTACAAGGCCGGCAACAGGAGTGAACAAAAAGCCGACGAGCAAGCCAACTGCCCCTAGAATCTGCAGGTATCCAGTGATCTTGCGAAAGCGAGCAAGGCGGTAACGTTCAAACTCCACTACCATGTGACCGGAGAGGACACAACATGGACCATAGACCAGAAAAGCTATGGCAGAGAGAAGACAGAAGAAATCAAACATCGGTAAATTACCGTAGGGCTAAAATGCTTCCATCGCGGCACGGAAGGCATCCGTCCATGGCACTGGTCGGTGAGTCTCAGCCGACAATTTGCAAAGGGTACGTGTGCCTGTACAATAAACCGTGTTGCCTTCGGGAGCGCGAATAGTGAAATCCATAGTCACACCGCCACTACGGATCTTAACTATCTGGTAGTCGACTACGATCTTACCAGGTTTGCTCAGGGGCACGCGGAATCGTACGTCGAGACCGTGAACGACCACATAAATATCCTCGTCGCGATCAGCATTGAAGTCGGGCACGCCGAGCAGATGCTCGAAAAATTTTTGTTGTGCACGCTCTAAGTGCAGTAAATAGCGAGGATGATGAAGGAATCCAAGGCCATCGAGTTCGTCGAAATAAACTTCTGAGAGATAAGTAAAAGTATTAGGCATAAAGTCTGATCGCTGCGCTTGGTTTAAACTTACTCGGCTAAGTGAGTCAATTCCGCTAGGCACTTGGAACTGCAACTTGGAGTGTCTGGTCGAAAACAAGTAACTAGCATAAGTATTAAGTATGCACTCAGCCAGTATAGAAATACACAAAAGAGAGTAAAATACAGAGCAAAACTGGCAAAATAATTAGATGAGATTTTTAGCGACAGGACCCGATACATCAGATACATATTATTTGGCAGAAATTAGCAAACGGCGAAATCTGTGAATAAAACAAGAAACACAAGTATATGAGTACAGGAAATGTAAAATGGTTCGACGCCGAAAAAGGCTACGGATTCATCACCCCCGAAGATGGCGGCAAAGATCTCTTTGTTCACCATTCTGAAATCAAAATGGACGGCTATGCCTCCCTCGAAGACGGTCAACAAGTCTCCTTCGAAATCGGCAGCGGACCTAAGGGCCCATGTGCAACTGAAGTTACACCAGCTTAACCCGAGTAATCACCCATTTTTATGGCAAAACGCGTTCCCTGCTGGGAGCGCGTTTTTTTATTTGGGAAATAAGGCTACCTCTCGCAGATCGCAAATAAGAACCGATATGACTATCTTCGTTCGACCGTTAATTTGTAGCAGACTCCTTGCAAAGTCTGAATTTTCCACAGAGCGATGTGATTTTGAATTGTGGTAGTTAGATTAGTAATGAACGACTCGGCGTGCTCAGCAACACTTCACCAACTTTAATCGAGTAACCTCGTAAGAAATCGGGCACAGGCAGCATGCGCCCGCTAGGGCGTTGAAGTTCATGTATGCGTAATAGACCCATGCCGGTGGCAACATCAAGGGTCTCACCTGCAACAATTACGCTACCAGGTTGCTCAGAGGTAATTGACTCGTCAAGTGAGCACTTACCTACTTTGACGCGCGTTTCGCCATGGTCAAAGAAACCACCAGGCCAAGGAGTGAACGCGCGAAGTCGAGCGTCGATCGACGCAGCTGTTTGAGTGAAATCGAGTGCGCCATCTTCTTTCGAAATTTTACGACAATGAGTAGCCAGACTGGCATTCTGCGGAGCTAAGTTTAGCTCACCAAGAAGCGACGCTTTTAAATTTCGACCTAAAAGAGCTAGCACCGCTTGGCCAACTTTATTGCGGACAGTTGGACTCGTGTCCCCATTTTCTATACATACGCGCTCGCAGTCTGCAACCGCCCCTGCGTCCATTTCTTTGACTACTTGCATCAAACAGACACCCGTCTCTACTTCGCCATGGGCAATGGCAGCCTCGATTGGCGACGCTCCGCGATAGGCAGGTAGAATCGAACCGTGGAAATTGAGCATACCATGCCTTGGCGCCTCGCGCACTGCTTTGGGTAAGAAGTGCCCGTAGGCCATAACGAAGGCGAGCGCGACTTGCTGGGCACGCAACCAATCAGCTAGTGCCGCATCGGGCTTTTCAGGCTGAAAGAGTGGGATACCTTTCGAACTGGCAAATTCCGCGACAGAGTTTTGTTGAAACTTTTTACCTCGCCCTTGTCGACGGTCTGGCTGCGAGACCACTCCTACAAGCGTGCAAAAATCGCAAGCCTGCTCATGGAGATACTGTAGGCCAGGTAAACATATGGCGTCGGAGCCGAAATAAACAATTTTTGGTAGGACTGGCATGGGTTGTAGATAAACCATCAAGGCGTGTTGCCGAAACTGTAAAATTTTGATCGCTTGGACTTTGGGAATCCATAATCTAAAAAATCATGATTTTGGCTACGAGCGCAATTAGTTAGAGAAATTCCTGTTGACCCATTGCATCACGGGCAGTACCAGACGCAGCGCTTTGCAGAAAGAGCCAGCGCAGGCTGGCATCTTTTAGAGTTGGTTCTTCGGTCAGGCGGCGCAAGAGCAAGGCAGAGGCGATTGCATCGTAAAGAGCGCAGTGGTAGTGGCGGCGCTCTGCAGGACAAATCGTGACGGCTTGGACGTCGAGGGTGGCCTGAAGATCGAAGATTTCGATGAGTGCTTGAAGCTTATGGTTTTCAAGCTGCGGATAAACGCGCCGGTAAATATGTAGGGTATCGAGCCAGGGCGCCCAAGTTGCGGTCGTCTGCCCAGGTTCCGCAAAATCTGGCGAAGTGCGCGGGCATGGCCAAACGGCACGTAAGAAACCGTCTTCAACCGAGGCATTGTGGGCGCAGAAGGCTCCCGATTGGCGAAGGCGAGCGAAGAGTGACCAATCGGCCTCGAATATGGCCTCGCACGAAGCGCGGTCTTCAGAAATACCGTGCTGCCCTCGGTCAAAGTCAGTAATCGTACCAGCAGGAGCGCAGATCCGCGTATGCGAATCGACAATCTCTCCATTCTCCAGCGTGACGTAGCCATACTCCACGACGCCACTTTGGCGGCTGCCTTCAAAATCGATAACGTGGATGGGAGTGTCGAACATGTGGTCAATCCTAATATTCAAAGGCTAACTGACTGGGTGAATTGAGCAAGCTCAGACGCTACTGTTTCGCAGTCATAGATAGAGCGATGAGCATCTACCTGTGCTTAAGATAGGACGAGACGGACTAACGAAGCCTTTGCCTCTGTTGATTTTTCAAATTTGATATTTGATTGAACGGCTCAGTCGTTCAGATAAGAAATACCTAACTAATGTATCTTTTAATTCTAAAACGTTTACTGCAAGCTATCCCTACGCTATGGGTGATTGCGACGGCGACGTTTATTTTGATGCAGTTAACACCAGGTGGCCCGTTCGATGTCGAGAAGGACATACCTGAAGAGGTTCAGGCCCTGATCAATGCCCACTACGGCCTTGATCTGCCAAGGCATGAGCAATACTTCCGCTTTCTTGAGCAACGACTACGGGGAGACTTTGGTCCCTCCTATAAATACGCAGGCTGGGATGTGGATGAAATCATTGCACAAAGCTTCCCCGTGTCGTTGGAACTAGGGCTCTATGCCTTGCTCGTGGCGTTGACAGTCGGCACACCTATCGGCGTGCTCGCGGCACTGCGACATAATCGGCCTTCGGAAAGTGTGCTAATGGGCTTTGCCATGCTGGGTATTTGCCTGCCTGCGTTTGTATTGGGGCCAATTCTGATCATGGTGTTCAGCATGCAACTCGGCTGGTTCAACCCATTCGGTTGGAACACGCTAGGCGACCGCGTATTGCCCGTGGTTACGTTGGGGCTTTTTTATGCAGCTTACATCGCAAGGCTCGCACGAAGCGGGATGCTAGATGTGATGCGACTGGATTATATCCGCACTGCACATGCAAAAGGGCTCGCTCAAAAAGCGGTGGTAATGCGCCACGCACTGCGCACGGCGCTCTACCCAGTGGTGGCCTATTTAGGACCCGCTGTGGCCGGCTTGATCAGTGGTTCTTTTGTAGTGGAAACAATTTTTTTCATCCCAGGGTTGGGTAGTTTCTTCGTCAACTCAGCCTTCAACCGCGACAGCACAATGGTGATGGGCACGGTACTTTTTTATGCAGTACTAATTTTGTTTTTTAACCTTTTAGTGGATCTGATTCAGATGTGGATGAATCCGCGCACGCGCCATGATGACTAGGCTAGAACGAGAGCTAGCCAGCACCGACGCTCGCTCGCTAGGTCGAGATGCTTGGGAGCAACTCTGCGCAAACCGCATGGCTCGGATCGGTGGCGGCTTATTTATGGGGATCGCCCTACTCTGTTTGATTGGTCCGTTCTTCGTGCCGCACTCGCATGAGACAACACAGCTCGCCTATGGAGCGCAGGCACCGTCGTGGACGCACTGGTTTGGCACCGACGAGCTCGGGCGAGACATCCTCGTACGAACCTTGATCGGTGGCCGTATTTCCATCGGGGTGGGCTTCGCGGCGACGATGGTAGCACTCTTAATCGGGGTCGTATACGGAATGATCGCAGGATATTACGGTGGGCGCATAGAAGCTGCGATGATGCGATTCGTCGATACGCTTTACGCCCTACCGTTTACCATTATCGTGATTCTCTTAACCGTGCTTTTGGGGCGAAGCATCTTACTCATCTTTCTCGCGATCGGTGCGGTCGAGTGGTTAACTATGGCGCGCATCGTGCGTGGACAGACGAAGGCACTACGTAAGCAAACATTCGTTGATGCGGCTATTGTCGGTGGGGCGCCAACACGGCGCATACTCGCACGGCATATTTTGCCGAATCTTTTGAGCCCTGTGATCGTATTCACAACGCTGACGATCCCAGCGGTGATATTACTGGAATCAGTGATCAGTTTCCTTGGGCTAGGTGTACAACCTCCGACGAGTTCGTGGGGGATCTTAATTAACGAAGGTGCAGTGAAACTAGATATCTACCCTTGGATGTTGATCTTCCCTGCACTGTTTTTCTCGCTGACGATCTTCGCACTCAACTTCGTAGGCGACGGACTCCGTGATGCGCTGGATCCGAAGAGTATGGGGGAATCGTAGTCAAATATTATAGCCCTAGATTTCTACAGTCTTGGACACTTGGTTCTTCAGGCACCCCAGCGACAAAGTCGACAGAGCGACCTAGAATCCCTTCTTGCGGAGTACTTCTTGGAGCTGACTCTGAAAAGACTGCACGTCTTCAGGGCTGGGGCGATACTCGGGATCGTCGCCAGGGATGAGGCCTAGTTGACCCGCTGCGCTCAGCTGCCAACCAAGGCTGACGCCGTCACTGAATACCACAGTGCCATTAACCAATGATCCAGGCCGCGGAATGGCGTCGACATCGACAGTCACTGCGCCGTGGGCGCCCTCTTCGACTAACTCAGCTTCAGCAGGCTCGGCTGTTACGTCCTCTGCGGGCTCAACTTCTGGTGCTTCTGGTTCTCCAGGTTCCTCTTCAACAACTGCGATATCCAGGTCGTCGACGAGAAAACGAACGTCCATATAGGTCATTGAGATTTCATAGGCTTCACGCAAGGAACGCTGGACATCAGCCAGTGAGCGGCCTTCTTGAATCCATTGTGTAATTGCGGCTTTTTGTGCATCAGAGATTTCCATATTTGGCAAATTGAAGATGGTATGCTGGTCGTCAACTATGAAGCGGCGCTGGCGAGTCTGTTTCGAGAGATACTGTTTGGGCGTGGTGACTGCATAGCGTTAAAGCTGCGGCTAAAGAAGAGGAGAAAATAGCTTGCGGCTGATAACATATACCGCTTGACCGTTTTAGTGACGCTTCTATTAAAATATACTATCACAAAGTATTTACCTTTTGCGCACATTTATGAAGCATCTTCGCCTCTTTTATACTCTCCTCTTCTCTGCCCATCTAATGCTAACTAGCCTGAATGCGCAGAAGGCTTCCGACCCAGAGCTACTTCGCTTGGGTAATGGAATCGCCGCCATCGCCGAAGGACAAATTATTACGGTTGAAGAACTGCGCCGCGAACTTGAACCAATCATCCCTCGTCTCCGTGTGGAAGCGCGCAACGCTCAAGAGTTCTCCAAGCGCATCAACGAGTTGAGCAAAGAGGTGCTTCAAAACATGATTGACCGCATCATCATTGTCAAAGCAGCCGAAGAAGAGGGTCTACTTTTGCCGGAGTCCTATATTGATCAAGAGTATGACGAGGTCATTGACCGCGACTTTGGTGGCGATCGTGGCCGCTTTCTCCAATACCTACGTGCCCGTGGCGAGACTGCCCGCGACTTCCGCCGAAACATCTACAAGCGAGTCGTAGTAAATGCGATGCGAGCGGAGACGCGTCGGTCACAGTCTGAGATCAGCCCCGAACAGATCGAAGAATTTTACGTCAAAAACAAGCTACGCTTTTACCAAGAAGAGGCACTCCACTTACGCCAAGTCATCCTCACGCCGATGGCTAACGAAGGGCTTGTTCCACTACGCCAAACAGCCAAGAAGGTGATCAACGAACTCGACAGCGGTGCCAACTTCGGAGACATCGCACGTAAATACAGCCAGGACGATATGAGCCGCAACGGCGGCGATTGGGGTTGGATCGAGCGTAAGGATATCCGCAAGGAACTCAGTGACATCGCCTTCAGTCTAGAGACAAGCCAATATAGCCAACCGATCGAAATCAGCGGCACGATTTTCATCCTCTACGCAGAAGATAAACGTGAAGAAATGATCCAGCCAGTGGCCCAAGTACGCGACATTATCGAAAATGTTCTCGTCGGAGAAATCGCCCGAGAGACTCAAGAAAAGTGGCTTAACGAACTGCGTAATGATGCTTACGTGCGCTACTTTTTATAGGATTTAATTGTAGCATACAAATTGGTTCGCGCCAGAGTTTCGGATCCACTAGCAGGGGCGAGAGTCTGCTCGCATCAAGGGGTAAAAAGTATTATACATCTGCCAATTCCTTTTCCGTCTTGAGCCTAAGTTGACCGCAAGCAGCATTAATATCGTGACCTTTTTCACGGCGGATAGTAGCAGAGACTCTGGCCTTGCGGAGTACCTCAATGAATGCGTCTTGTCGGCGCAAACTGGGGCGTCTCCATTGGAGGCCTTTCACTGTATTATATGGGATGCAATTAACGTGGGCGTGGAGATCGTGCGCGATTTTAGCCAACTCGCGCGCCTGATCGAGACTGTCGTTGACATCTTCAATCAAAATAAACTCCAGTGTTAGCATGCGACCGTGCCTTTGCTGGAAGGCTCGCGCGGCAGGAATCAACACTTCAAGCGGGTATTTTTTATTGATCGGCATGATCTGCTGGCGGACTTCGTTTGTGGCTCCGTGCAGTGAAATCGCTAGGCGCACTGCAATCCCTTCCTCGGCCAGCTTAAGAATCTGCGGCGCAAGGCCGGAAGTAGATACCGTGATGCGGCGAGCACCGAAGTTGAGTCCCCATTTGGCATTCAAAATACGAATGGTGCGAAGCAGAGTGTCGTAATTCGAGAGTGGCTCACCCATGCCCATGAAGACGATGTTATCAAAAGAGGCAATCTCCTCTCGGGCGCGATCGGTGTGAGCATCTTCGCGGCGGCAAATATGCATGAGTTGAGAGACGACTTCTGCCGCCAACAGATTACGCCGAAAGCCAGCCAATCCAGAGGCGCAAAACTTACAGCCAAAAGCGCAACCTACTTGGATAGACACGCAGACGGTCTTGCGTGAGTCCTCCTGTCCAACGCCTTTTTGTGGTGCACGGATCAGAACGGTCTCGATCAGTGATTTGTCTTCGAGCTCAAGGAGCAGCTTTTGGGTGACATCGTCAGAGCGCTTATCTATGACAGGCGCGGTAGGATAGATGATGAAATTTTCTTCGAGCCAAGCCCGGAAATCCTTCGGCAGATTTGTCATAACATCCCACGAATCTACGCGCTTTTTGTAAAGCCACTCCATGACTTGATTGGCGCGGAATCCCTTGTGCCCTGCCGCTACGATTTGGCCTTTCAAGCTTTCTAAAGTTTCGCCGAAGAGGCTTGGTTTCTGAGGTGTGAATCGCACGAAGTTGAAACTGCACGCTTTGCACAGGAATGGAAGTTAGAAGTATAAATCTAAAAGCTGACTAAAATTTTAGCTCCTAGCTGAAACCTCTGGCTTTTTTACTATCCAAAAACGGCAGTCATCAGAAAAGGCTTCTACCTCGGCGGACTCTTTACACAGTTCGCTGCGCATGACGGATACTTCGATATGAAAACCTACTTTATTTAGAAGCAACTGCATCTCTGATACTGTGGGGACATGCATAAAGTGCATACCGTGATCAGTCGGCTCAGTGCGATCGCCGAAGTCTTCTAGCTCGGGCTTCTCTGTGCCATATTCCCAACGAAGAGTTTCAGCCTTCCAAAAATCTTGGTTGGTAGAGCAATCGCGATCATGCGTGGTAAAGACAAACCAAGCACCCGAGCGAAGCACCCGAAAGACCTCGCTCAGCGCGCGCTCACGCTGAGCTGACTTTGGAATTTGCATCAGACCGTTGAATCCGAAAATCGCTCCATCGAAAATCTCATCTTCAAACTCCAAGCAGGTCGCATCAGCCACTCGGCTATGAATCGCATAATCCAATCGCTTAGTCAGATATCGGGTCTTGCCTACCATGTTTCGCGCGTAGTCGGTGGCCAGAAGATTGTGGAAACCCAGCTCATAGAGCCCGATCGCAATACGCCCCGCTCCACAACCTAACTCCAGCAGAGAATCCTCTGGCGAGAATAAGCGAGTTAAGATCTTTTCCTCTGACGCCCACAGCCCCAGCTCCACAGCAGCTTTAGCGTAGTCATCCACCACTTCATCGGAGTCGAAATAAGCCTGCACATTTTTTACGTCCATTTACTTAATTTAATGTGACTCTAACGATCTGGCAAATCGAAACAAGAGCATGCAAATTGAGGAAGACCAGTTTCTTTTCTAAAGAATGCGAGAAATGCTACCCTACCTGCGCATCTAATGCATCGACTGACAGGCAAATTGAACCATTCTTAGGCTCGATGGTCAAATCGGCTTAGCCAACCCGTAGAAACTTAGTATTCACTCATTAAAAAAGTAATTGAATGCAGAAATATTTTGTATGTTGCTAATAGAATGTTAGTTTCCATTTTTTAAACTAACTCTATAAATGCTGGGCATGTTAAAAACAATTGCTATCTTAACCTCTGGCTTACTACTAGCCGTGTCGGCCTTACTGATTCCGGCACACTTGCGCTCGATAGACCTAGCAGTCATTGAATTGTGCCATGAAGAGGGCCCAACAGTTGACGGCATTCTAACCGAATCAATCCGCTCCTCTCACATCGGCTCCGCTCTGCGCGTCCTCGAAGCAGTCGATCTCGACCCAGCTAAAGCTCAAGCCTATAAAGCACAGATTCAAACCTTAATCGCTCAACGCCCCAGCCTTTTAGCTAGCGGCGGTTCTGATCCTATTCTAGAGGACTTTTTAAAGCTCGTCCAATTCACGCCGAACGAAGACATCGAGACTCTGCCTATTCTCCCGCTACTACTCCCACGCAGTGAGCGAGCATCGCTCAGCGGTATGCTCTCCGACTCGAGTAACGCCAACGTCGCAGCCCTGCTCGGTGCGCGTAATCTACCTGGCCTCACACGCTTACACCCCGCCAGTCACGCTGCGGGAGCTCCTTACGATGCAGGTCTCCTTACCTTAGCCCTATTGATTGAAGGCGGTCACTTCAGCCCCAGCTTGGCTCAGCAGATCGGGGAAAGAGCCACTCAAGCCAGCCAAGGCACCCCTGCCGCTGTTCTTGCGTTGGAGGACTTTGCCATCGCTACGCTCTCCCTCGGAAGGCAGCTCGACCACCGCTCGCTAGCCGATCTCGCCTCCATCGCTGGGAGCTTAAAAGACTGGGGGCAAATGGCCGCGCTCTTTCGCGCGCAGCCAGACCGCAATGACACCCTCTACACTGCGCTGCGTTTCGAAGGAGCTCCTGCAGCCGTCTTCGACTACCTCGCCACATATTCTGAAACTGGGAACGATGATCTCGATACTGCCTTGAAAAATGGCGCAGGCGCCACTCAAGAATTACTCGAAAAAGCCCTCCCTATTTACCGCCCAAACGGACTCGCACAAGCATTAGCTACCACCTTTGAAACCTACCGCCCTAAAAGTCTTGTAGGACTCAGTCTTAGTAATCGCAACGGCGCACTTGCGCTAAAGGCCCTACTTTTCGTCTTATCGGGCTTAGCGTTTGCTCTCGCCATGGCAGAGGCGTGGCGTGCTAAACTAGCCGAGGTCAAGGCGGTAGAACGTAGCACGCCCTCCGTTATAGCACGTAATTTCTTTGTCAGTCTCGTCGTTGCACTCACCCTTTGGGCGCTCTTCGAGCCTGAAATTCTGAAAACACAAATTACTGAATCCAACAGTGACTCGACGCCACGCATCAAATTTATGGTCGCTGATACATTACAATCTCTCAAAGAACCCATCAAAGCCATGCAAGAAATCAATCAAGTCACCCTACTCGTGCTCGCGCTCTTCTTCATCGTGCAGCTAGTTATCTACAGCTTCTGCCTGATCAAGCTCAAAGAGATTACTGAGCAAAACTTAAGCGCCGAGCTAAAACTCAAACTGCTGGAGAATGAGGAAAATCTTTTCGACTTCGGACTCTACGTCGGACTTGGCGGGACAGTGCTTTCGCTCATTCTTGTCGCCGTCGGCATTGTCGAAGCCAGCCTTATGGCAGCCTACGCCTCCACCCTCTTCGGAATCCTCTTCGTTGCTGTCCTCAAAGTACTAAACCTACGTCCCTACCGCCGACACCTTATCATCGAAGCCAACTCTAGCAAAATAGGCAACGATTCCAACATCGCCCTATAAAACACATCGAACTCTAGTTTCACGATTAAGAAGTTAGCTGAGCGCTACTGACTACTAACTACTTTCAGCTATGAACAAAACACTCATGCTCGTCATCTGCGACTTTCTGCTCTTGAGCATGCTCGCATTGGCACGTTTCGATCCACCCGAAGAATCATCCACTGCCACCCTCGACGCCACCGCGTCATCCGAGACAGCAGAGGCCGAGCTGATTTCTTTGCTCGAAGAGTCCCTCAAATCCGAACTGAGTTCCCGTCAAAATCTAACCAAGAACCTGACCGAGACCCGTGAATCTCTGCAGGAGAAATCTCGCGAACTAGCTGAGCGCGAAGCCGCCCTTGCTGCCTCGCAATCCAAGCTTGAAGCCACCACCGCCAAAGCCGAAGAACTAGAAAAAACTAAAGCCCAAATTGAAGCCGAACAGACCGCTCTCATGGCTAAAAATGTAGGCATAGAGACCGAGCGCACTCAACTCGCCGAGCGCTTTGACATTGCCCGTACGGAGTTAGAGGCCGCAAAGAACAAGGAAGTCAAGCTCGTCTCCACACTTGGCAAACTGAAGGAAGAGAGCTCCGTCGCCAGAGAAAAACTTAACCAAAGCGAGGCAGAACTCAGCGCCCGCGACATCGCCCTAGCCGAGCGCGATGCCGCCCTCAAAGCCGCTCAAGAAGAAGCCGCTAGACTTGCCGCCGAACGTGAGACCCTTAATCGTCTACTCGAAGTCGCCCAAGCCGAACGTCGCCTACTCGAGCAAAACCTGACAGCGGAACAAGCCGAGAAAGTACAGCTAAAACTTGAGAAGGAGCAAGCCTTCGCCCGCGCCGAACGCCTCAGCGAAAATGTCTCTGAACTCGGTGCAGGTGTCAGCCAGCTTGGCCAAGGTGTGGATCGCCTCGATCAAGGATTTTCCAGTATAGCGCAGGCCTCGCAGGATATCAAAAACGAGATCGAAGCCGCACGCCCGCAGACTATGAGCGAGATCTTTACCCGCTTTCAAAACAACCGCGTCAGCCTTCGCTTCAGCGCAAGCGAAATTGGCCTCTTGGGCGCACAAAATGTGCGCACCTACGAGAGCAAGAGTATCCTAATCACAGATGCAAAAGGCGCGCCCTACCTTGTAACGCATAGCGCCTACTCGCCCTTCGCCTTTTGGAAAAATCCGAATAAATTACTTGCCGTGCAGCTTGAGATCACACTTGGCAATCGCCGCTTCCCAGTCGGCCAAATCGGATTCCTCAATGCCGACCCGCGCATCCTCTTTATACCGCTGCCACAAACCCTGCTCAAGGCATCAGGCTTGGAAACCTTCCCCCTTGCTCAGAAACCAGAGCGCTGGGAAGAGGCCATTCTCGTAAAAAACGACGAGAGCAATTTCGGGCGTAACAGTTTCCGCCGCCTAACTGAGACCGAGCGTTTCCTAAAGATGGATCGCCCCGTGCTCGGCCAGCTATTTGCCGACTTCGCCTCCTCGCGAGGCGACCTTGCATTCACAAAAAATGGACAATTCATCGGCATTCTGACCGACAGCAAACATGCCGTCGCAATCGACGAATTTCTCGCTGCCGCCATCACACAGATTGGCACCAAGTTTGATCAACTGAAAAACGCCAATACCATGTATCGCCTCCGAGACCGTGTGGAGCAATTACCTACCGAGATTCAGTAAGCCTAACTTGATCAAGCAGTTGAGTAAGCTTTGAATTGGAGCGTAAGCGATGGTCCGCGCTGAACGCCAATTATCCTAAATTCAGAACTTAGTGCTTCGCGGTGCTCAATGCGCTTTGACGCTGGAGCCTTCGACCCAGACGCTTTCGATCTGAACAACTTTGGGGAATTCCTGAGTATCAAACTCAACTTTTTGACTGGCGCAAATCAAAGCGCTGCGTTTGTCTGATCGCTTATGTCCAAAGACAAGACAGAGACCCCAACTGATTTCATCCGCCAAATGGTGGCTGCCGATGTGGCGGCTGGTAAGCATGACGGGCGTGTGCAGACACGTTTCCCACCTGAACCCAATGGCTACCTCCAAATTGGCCACGCGAAGGCGATCTGTTTGAACTTCGATATCGCGAAGGACTTTGGCGGCCTTTGTAACCTTCGTTTCGACGATACTAATCCGGAGAAAGAGAGTGACGTATTTGTCCAAGCGATCTTAGAGGACATCAAATGGCTGGGTTACGAATGGGCGAAGGTCTGCTTTGCCAGTGACTATTTCGGCCAGCTTTTTGACTGGGCTTGTAAGCTCATCGTGTCGGGCGATGCCTATGTAGACGAACTGAGCTTTGACGAAATGCGCGCATACAGGGGCTCTGTCAATGAGCCGGGCAAAAACAGTCCCCACCGCGACCGCCCAGCTACCGAAAGTCTTGATCTATTTAAACGGATGCGCTCGGGCGAATTTGAAGACGGTGCCATGGTCCTCCGTGCCAAGATCGATATGGCACATCCAAACATGAACATGCGCGATCCGGTCATGTATCGCATCAAGCGTATACACCACCACCGGGTGGGCGACGCATGGCCGATTTACCCGAGTTACGATTTCACCCATGGGCAAAGCGACTCACTCGAGGGCGTCACCCACTCGCTTTGCTCGCTGGAATTTGAAGACCATCGACCGCTCTACGATTGGTTCATCGCAAAGCTAGGTATCTTCCCCTCAAAGCAAACTGAATTCGCCCGCCTCAACCTAAGCTACACAGTGGTGAGCAAGCGTAAGCTGCGGACTCTGGTCGAAGAATGCCGGGTCGAGAGCTGGGATGATCCTCGCATGCCAACTCTATCTGGGATGCGTCGCCGTGGCTATCCTGCTGCCGCGATCCGTAGCTTCTGCCAAACCGTTGGAATAACCAAGACACCATCGACGAGCGACGTCGCGCTGCTGGAACACGCCGTACGCCAAGAGCTTAATCTCTCCAGCAGTCGTCGCATGGCGGTCATGGATCCACTCGAAATCGAGCTGACGAACTGGCCGGAAGATGAAGTCCTCGAAGTCGAAGCGATCAACAACCCGGAGGATGAAAATGCGGGCACGCGTAAGATTCCCTTTGGAAGGCGAATTTTCATTGAGCAAGACGACTTTCGCGAAGAGGCCAACAAGAAGTTCAAGCGGCTGAAGAAAGGGCAAGAAGTACGACTTCGCGGTGCCTATGTAATTAAATGCGAAGACTGCGAAAAGGACACCGATGGCACTGTTACCAAATTGCTTTGCAGTGTCGACCTCGACACGCTCGGGAAGAATCCCGAAGACCGAAAGGTAAAAGGTGTCATCCATTGGGTCAGCGCAGATCACGCCGTCAAAGCGAAAGTCCGTCTCTTCGAACGCCTATTTTCACTCGAAAAGCCAGAGGCCGATAAAGAGCGCACATTTACCGAGTTTTTAAACCCCTACTCCTTGACCGAAGCCACCGCCCTCTGCGAGCCGAGCTTAAGCGAATTACCCGTGGGCGAAACCTGCCAATTCGAGCGTATCGGCTACTTTTGCCTCGACTCAAAAATGAGTCAACCCAATGCCCTAGTCTTTAACCGCACAGTGGCGCTCCGCGACTCTTGGGCAAAAAACAGTTAAACCCTATGCACGCACCCACATTTGAACTGTTTCAGAAATACTTCCCTCGTCAGCCCATACACTATGCATTCGCACCTGGACGGATTGAGTTTATCGGCAATCACACTGACTACAATGGGGGCCTCGTGATGGGTGCCGCAGTGACGGAAGGAATCACAGTGGGCGTAAGTCTACGCGAAGATGCAATGATTCACATCGTGAGCGACGCAGGCGATTTGGTTGAAATCCCCCTAGGTAATTACAAAGCTGTTAAGGGCGCAGCCTCTTGGACGAACTATCCAATTGGCGTTACAAAGGTAATGGCCGATCTCGGCATGGCAACGCCGACAGGCTACAACATGGCTGTTACGAGCACGCTGCCCTCGGGCGCAGGTATGAGCAGCAGTGCCGCTTTTGAATTAGCGACGGCCAAAGTGCTCGCCGCGCTCTACGGCTACGAAACGGATACTGCTGGCTTTGCTCGCATTGGGCGAAAGGCAGAAAATGAATTTGTAGGTATGCCTTGCGGCATTCTTGACCAAGGTGTCTCAGCCTTCGGGAAAGCCGACCATCTAGTCAAAATTGATTGCGCGACCGAGACCTTCGTGACTGAACCGATGCCTCGTGGCGCGCACTTTTGGATTTTTAATTCTAACAAAAAACACGTTCTCGTCGACTCTGCCTACGCAGATCGTTTCAAAGAGTGTCATGAAGCACTGGTGCAACTGCAAGCCGACTATCCCGAAGCAAAGACGCTATCAGAGATTAGCGAAGAGCAATTAGCGGCTTCAAAGCCTAATCTCGACGAACTAATCTTCCTCCGCGCCACTCACATCGTAGGAGAAAATGCCCGCGTGCGTAATGTCGAAATGGCTTTAGCTAATAATGATCTTAAAGCCGTTGGTACATACCTAAACCAGTCTCACGAAAGTTCCCGAGTTAATTTTGAAAATAGTATCGAAGAGCTCGATACACTAGTCGAACTGCTCAAGCCCCAGCCCGGCGTTTTTGGTGCCCGCCTAACTGGTGGTGGCTTTGGCGGTGCTGTCATGGCGCTGACGGATACTAATTTCGGACAAACCCAAGCCGATGCCATCGCCACAGCCTTCGAAGCTAAGCACGACCTACAGCCATCTATCTTTCACACCCGAGCAGGTGATGGAGCGAAGCTGCTAAAATAGCTTACCCTCTAGTTCTTAATCAAAAAGTTCAGTTCGTCTTCACTGCGTGGAAACGGCGCATACCAAGCCGCTAAGAAGGAAGGGATTGTGGCAAACATGACGATGATAAAGAAAGTCAGATATCCGAGATAATCAGCCAAAAATCCACTCACTGCAGTCGTCGGCCAGAGCACAAGGTTCATGATCGCCGTGCAGAAAGCATAATGCGTCATATGATACTTCCCAGGACTGATCTGTTGCATCATATAAAGCATGTTCGCAATAAATCCAAAACTATAGAAAAACTTCTCGATCGTGACCAGTGACCCCACGGTCCAGAGTGTCACGGGCTCCCCACCCTGAGCTGCAAATGCGAGATAGACATAAGTCAAATTCGGCAGGTTGAGACAAATCGCCATAGTAAAGAGTGTCTTCTTCAGCCCGTATTCAGAAATAAACATTCCTCCAAGGATACCACCCGCCAGACTCACCACCGTGCTCACCGTGCCATCGATAATACTCTTCTGAGCAAGGGATAATCCAATGCCACCCACCTCCGAGTCGGCTTGCAGGAACAGATGCCCTACGCCCAATAGCAAACCCTCTCCACTTCGAAACAAAAAGACAAATGCTAGCATGCCCCAGATTTGAGGCTTTCGAAAGAAATCAATCCACGCATCAACGAAAGTGACTCGCGCTTCTTTAATACTTTTAGGGCGATCCGCAACTGAGCCCCTAGGTAAGAAAAAGATATGGTAGCCAGCCAAAGCCGACATCACGGCTGCCGCCACGCACCACGCGATCGTCCAGGAAGACGTTTCTCCTTCCCCAAAGTAACTCGCGACATAGACGATGAAGGCCATCGAAAAAATACGCCCAAGATTCCAGAATACCCCCTGTATACCTACATACTTGGCCTGATCTTTCTTGTTTAAGCTCGTGATGTAGATACCATCCATGCAGATATCCTGCGTCGCCGAAGCGAATGCCATCATCCACAAAACAGCTATCGAAATCAGGAAGTAGCTCGACATCGGCAGACAAAAACCAACTAAGGCCAACAAACTCACCATTCCAAATTCCATCGCCAAAACAATCCACTTCTTTGTCTTAAACATGTCGAGAAAGACAGCCCAAAGCGGCTTCAGCGACCACATCAGAGTAATGTTGCCCACCCAGAAAGTGATCTCGGCGTCTGAATGCCCAAGGTCTTTAAACATAGTCGCCGCGACCCAGGAGATCATGACATACGGAATACCCTCGGCGAAGTATCCCGACGGCACCCAAGACCAAGGGTTACGGGTGGGGGCTGTGCTTTGGTTCATAGGGTAAGAAATAGAATATAGTGATAACCAGATCGAAGCAAAGGCATTCGGCAAGCGCACTCGCCCTGTTCAACTAACTTCCTTCCTCGGCTTGCGCGCCCTCGGTAGGTCGCGCGCATCGAAATGGAGGATATATTTTTGTTCGAAGTATGGATCGCTGAAAGTCTCCCCCAGAAAGATCGTCTTTCGCGGGCAAATGCCAAGTGCAGTTAATTCCTCGTCGAGTTCACCGCCCTTCCAATAGAGCACTCCGTTAGGAATTGAGTTGCGCACGCCCCGACGAACGTTACCTTTAATCCAGCTGAAATACTCAGGTAAATTTTTAACTGCGCGCCCGGTAATAAAGTCGAACTGCTTTTTGACCTCTTCGGCACGGCATTGACGAGCTTCTACATTCTTAAGCCCTAGTTTGTCCGCAAGATCTTGTACTACGATAATCTTCTTACCAATCGAATCGATCAAAGTGAAATGCGCCTGCGGGTAGCAGATCGCCATAATGATACCAGGAAAACCGCCACCTGTACCCACATCCATGATGCGCGCACCGCTCATCAGTTTAAGGTGATTAGTAATCGATAGGCATTGTGACAGATGCCGCGCCTCCAGATATTCGATGTCTTTACGCGAGATAAGATTAATCTTTGTATTCCACTCTCTTAGAAGCGCCGCCCAGGCTTCGAGCAATGGCCATGCAGCTTCTTCAACCTGGGGAAATTGCTTACGTATCGAATCCATTGGTTTTTCAAGAAATTAAAAGATGTTCAGATAAATAGCCACTGAGGCAGCATCTCAACTTATTCTAATAATCTTATGAATTTAAATCTTTTGTACTCTTGAGAGAGTAGCAAGCCATACGAGCTAACTGCACATAAGATTTGTCAATGACACCATACCAAAATCGAAATGAGTAGATCAAAGAATAAATAGAGAAAAAGGATGCGTACAAAATCTCCTAACATACCCATTGATAAGTCAAAGCCATGTCATTTTGATAAAAAGAAAAAATTCATGAATACCTCGCGCCGCATCATACACATTGACATGGACTGCTTTTATGCAGCGGTCGAGATGCGCGAACGTCCCGAATTAGCGAATCGTCCACTGGCGGTGGGCGGAGCCTCGGGGCGGGGCGTGTTGACGACGTGCAATTATGCCGCTCGCAAATTTGGGGTGCGTTCAGCGATGCCCGTCTTTAAAGCGCGTGAATTATGCCCTCAACTAGTTATCGTACCAGTACGCTTCGAGTTATATAGATCTGCGTCTAAGGCGGTGCGGGCAGTTCTTGCTCGTTACACCGAGATGATCGAACCGCTTTCGCTCGACGAAGCCTATCTTGATGTGAGTCATCTAAAAAGCTCGGGATCGGAAATCGCACAGGAAATACGCGCAGCGATCCAATCCGAGACAGAATTGACTGCCTCGGCGGGGATCGGACCCAATAAGTTGATCGCTAAAATTGCAAGCGATTGGAACAAACCAAACGGCCAATGCGTCGTCGCGCCATCAAAGGTCAACCTCTTTATGCGTGAATTATCAGTGCGGCGTATTTGGGGAGTCGGGCCGAAAAGTTCAATCCGACTAGCCAAGCACGGGATTAAAACCTGCGCACAGCTCCAAACTAGGGATAAAACCTGGCTTGCTCAGGAATTTGGTAGCTTCGGGTTGGAACTCTACGATCTTTGTCGCGGTATCGACGAGCGGCCAGTGGAAGCGAATCGTATCCGCAAAAGCCTTAGCAATGAGCAAACATTTCCAGAGAACCTAAAATCGCTGGAAAATTGCCGCGAAGCCTTAAGCATCCAGCATCGCGAGCTAGTCGAAGAGCTAGGCAAAAATGCGCCTGATCGAAGGATCGCTAAGCTCTTGGTCAAACTAAAGTTCAGCGACTTCCGCCGCACCACCGCGGAAATGTCAGGCACACAGCCAGAGTTGACGCGTTTCCACAAACTCCTCGACGATGCTTGGGGGCGAAGCGGCGAACCAGTGCGTTTGCTGGGTATCGGCGTGCGTTTTGCAGAGAGCGATGGAGGGAGCGAGCAGTTGGAACTTGGGCTTTAACATAAATAGGCTACACGCTGCCTGCTTGCTAAAATAGTCTATTAAAAAGCGGCCAGTGGTCGCTTAAAATAATGAACAAAAATGGCGCAGTCCCTACCCCTAAGGACTGCGCCAACCATTGTCTACTTAATGCCTCTTAAGACTAATCTATAGAGGACTTGATGTTACCCCAAACTCCCATGCGGGAGAAATGTTATGCAAAAAACTTTGGTATACGTGGAATTGTTTGCAAGATGTTAATGAACCCAAATATGACATACTAAATTTACTTATAGTTAGTATTAATTTTACTAAATAGGATGAGGGCAAAGTGACGCGGAGCATACCCCTAAACCCCGCGCCACACTGTTTTATGCTTTGTTTTTATTACCTCAGCCCCCATACATGAGAGACAATGAAAAACTATAGGAAAGAACAAATTATGTGTAACAACTATTGTGCCAATTACCACAAAGTTACCTAATTTACTCTTATTTAAACCCACTAATGAAATTTTCTAAAAACATCGAAGATGTCATCGCTGACTTTCGCGGTCTACCCCACACGGTGAGCGCGTCTTCTCAGCGGGAACCCACGCCTCTTGATAGCGTGTTAGTAGTACTTCAAGAAAAATATAAATTAGAAAAACCCAGTCCAGAACGTAGCTTGGTCGAAAATTGGGAAAAAATCTTCGGACCCAGTCTCTGTGAGCGCTGTCACCCCGTAAGGATCAAGGGCGAACACACTCTGATTGTTTCGGTCACAAATCAAACCCTTCGCTCTGAGTTACAGTTCATGAAACGCTCGGTGTTAAAAAAAGTTCAATCCCTAGAGTATTGTAGCGAAATAAAGGAATTAGTGATCCGCAGTTGAGTGTATAAATACCTCAGGACTACTACCTGTCCACATGATCATCGCGCGGTCAAATAGAGCGGGCGCCCTTCAACTTTCAATCTGCACTGGATTGACAGGCGTGTAGATTCCTAAAGAGTCTGCAATCTAATATGAAAAGCTACCACGATCTACTTCGCACCGTTCTGGAAACTGGCACCTACCGCGATGACCGTACCGGCACGGGCACTTACTCTGTTTTCGGGGCACAAGCTCGATTCTCACTTGAGCCAGACTTTCCTCTGCTCACCACAAAAAAACTACACCTGCGCTCAATCATTCACGAGCTACTTTGGTTTATTCAAGGCGATACCAATATCGGCTACTTGAAGGAAAACCAAGTCCGTATCTGGGATGAATGGGCGGACGAAGACGGCAACCTCGGCCGCGTTTACGGAGCTCAATGGCGGGACTGGCTTGCTCCCGGCGGCGAACGTGTCGATCAGCTGGCTGAAGTCGTCGAATCGCTGAAAAAGTACCCTGACAGTCGCCGCCACATGGTCTGCGCTTGGAACCCCGGGGAGGTAAAGGACATGGCGCTCCCCCCATGCCATGCTCTCTTTCAGTTCTATGTGGCTAACGGTGACCTAAGCTGCCAACTTTACCAACGCAGCGCCGACATCTTTCTCGGCGTGCCTTTCAACATAGCGTCTTACGCACTGCTCACCATGATGATCGCTCAAGTCTGCGGATTGAGAGCCAAAGAGTTTATCCACACCTATGGCGACCTACATCTCTACGCAAACCATGTCGAGCAAGCCAAAGAGCAACTTTCTCGCAAACCACGCGCACTTCCACAAATGAAAATAAGCCCTAGCGTGAAGGACATTAACGACTTCAAATTTGAGAATTTTGAACTGGTCAACTATGACCCTCATCCTGCAATCAAAGCGCCAATTGCGGTTTAAAAAATAATGGGTTCTTCAAAGAATTTTAAAGCCATCGCCGCGATGTCAGAGAATCGTGTGATAGGCAACACAGGCGACATTCCTTGGCACCTACCAGAGGACTTTAAATGGTTTAAAAAGACTACGATGGGCGGCATCCTTGTAATGGGTCGGAAGACTTACGAGTCCATCGGTCGCCCACTACCAGGGCGTGACACTTACGTATTGAGTCGAACTCCACGCGAGATCGCAGGCGTGCATAATTTTACCGATTTAGAAAGACTCGATCATCTTAAAACGAATCAGACTATCTGGATCGCTGGCGGCGGTGAAATTTACAAACAAATGTTAAATAAATGTAGCGAACTTTACCTTACCCGTGTGCATCGCACCGTACAAGGCGACGCGTTCTTCCCAAACTTTGAGAGTGACTTCCAGTTAGACTTACTAATGGAAAAAAACGATGATTTTTCCATCGAGCGTTGGTTAAAAAAGTGACGTTGTTTGCCAGCTTATTTGCGCCTAGAGTGAACCTGTAGGGGCATAGAAGCGTCTACTAAGATCACCCTAACAACTCTTCTGCGTGAGCTATTGCAGAGGCCGACTTACGGTCGCCGAGCATACGGGCTAGCTCTTCAAGCCGAGCGCTGCGACTGTCGCCGAGTGGCGCTATGTTCACGCTTGTGGAGTCTTCATCCTGAAATTTAGTGACGACATAGTGATTGTGCGCGAGCGAAGCCACTTGAGGTAAATGGGTAACACAAAGAACCTGGTGTTTTTTCGCGAGCCGCGCTAGTTCAGATCCGACAGTACGACCGACCTCGCCGCCGACGTTGGCATCAACCTCATCGAAGACGAGCAGTGGCGTGGCGTCAGCTTCAGCAAGCACAGTTTTGAGCGCGAGCATTACGCGGGCGGTCTCGCCACTGGAGGCGATTTTATTAAGCGGTTGGAGGTCTTGCCCGGCATTGGGGGCGAAGAGAAATTGGCAATGACTGTCGCCGTGCTCGTGTAGTTCAGCGTCTGCGATGAGTTTGATTTCAAGGCGCGCTTTTTTGAAGCCGAGTGCTTGCAAGAGAGCTGCGGCTTTTTGCGCGAGTGTTTTAGCAGACTTCTTACGGGACGCGGTTAGTTTGACGGCTTGTTTTCTAAGCTCAGATTCAAGATCGACGGCCGCTTTACGTTTATTAAAAAGCGCGCCATCAAGGTCACCCTGAATGTCAATTTTCTGGGCTAGTTCTTCGCGCTTGAACAGGACAGCTTCAACGCTACCACCGTATTTTCGACGCAGCTCTTGCCAGAGATTCATACGCTCTGTGGCGACCTCGATAGCTTCGGGATCAAAATCGTAATCAGTCGCTAGGTTTGCGACTTCTTCGCCGAGATCTTGCAACTCGATCTGCAAGCTACGAGCGCGCTCGAGGAGTGACTGCGAACCTTCGTCGAGTTCAACCAGTTTTTCTAAGCGAAGAAGAACGTCACCCAATGAATCGTTGACGCTTTGTTCACCGATCATGCCTTCGGAACAGGCGGATGCGAGACCGACTAACTCTTGCGCGCTGGACATACGGGTGTAGTCACGCTCCAACTCTTCTATGGAATCTTCACTCACGTCGACAGCGTCGATTTTTTTGATCTGTTTGCGGACAAAATCCAGCTCATCTTGATCCAATCGCTCGCCAATTTCGAGAGTCTCAATCTCGCGTAATGCGCAGCGCCATGCGTCGTAGCCGACGGCAAATACGGCGAGCGACTTAGCGTTATCCGCGTAGGTGTCGAGCATTTCGAGCTGACGTTTTTCTTGGAAAAGTTTTTGTGGTTCACCTGGACCATGGAAATCGATCCATAACTCGCCTAGCGCTTGTAGTTGAACGAGCGTGGCGAGACTGCCATTAACTTGAATGCGTGGAATCTTAGTGCGGTGAATGGTTCGTTGTAAAAGGAGCAAGCCGTCTTCGCATGTGGGTAAACCAGCGACTTCAAGCAAGTTATCAATGGGAAAGGCGTCTGCAAAGTAGAGAGCGGCCTCAACCTCGAGCAAATCTTGGCCTTGGCGAATCATTCCTTTATCGGTGCGTGTACCTGATAGCAAACCTAAGGCACCGAGGAGCACGCTCTTACCCGCACCCGTCTCTCCTGTCACGGCGGTGAAGCCAGACTCAAATTCAAGCCTGAGTTCTTCAAGTAGTGCGAGATTTTTTATACAGATGTATTTTAGCATGCGGAACGACTATTGAGTGGAGAAAAGAAGCGGCGCAAGCACTTGAAACAAAAAAGTGAGCGGGAACAGACTAAAAATGATCGTTAAAACTAAGCAAAGAAAAGTCTTCAAAAGTGTTAGTCGAAGGACCGCGGTGAGTGAGAGTATGACAATTATGTAGCCATAGACTAAAGGGACAAAGAACAGCCAAAAGTACTGACCGACCGCGGACGAACCAAAATTTTGTCGGAGGAGGAAAAGTACTAGAAAACAAAGTAACCAAGGCATAAGGCCAAGCCCCATTCCAGTGCGCACTTCGCGCAAGCTGGCCTGCGCTCCAAACCAACGCCCGAAATTACGCAGTAACCATGCGAAGAGGTAGAGTCCGAAGAAGCCAACGAGCGCACCGATCAGATATACAGATACACCTAAACTTTCATTCGAAGAATAGACAGGCAAAGCCTGTATCATGCCAGAGGCTATCGCCACGATAAGGGCAGCACGATGCCCACGACCATTTTCAATTAGAGTTTGCATTGTTTTCCTTGGCTTATACCAGAGCGTGCATACATAAGATAAATTGATCTGTTCAGTCATATGTCTGAACTCAAAGGAAGACCTTAGAAACGGATCAGGCAAGTTTCTGTGTGGACTATTGCACTATGCTTACCGTTTCTCAGATCAATAAAGGCTTCGGCTAAAAAACGCTTTTTAACGATATTTCGATGCGCTTATTGCGCGGCGAGCGCATCTGCTTAGTTAGCCCTAACGGTGCAGGTAAATTGACACTGCTCAAAATAATAGCCGAGATCATCCCAGTCGAAGCTGGCACGCGCGAGTTGGGCCATAATGTCAGCGTGGGCTACTTTTCACAGCAGCGAGTCGAAGTGCTCAACTGGAACGCAGAGTACTCGACGAAGCGATGGATCGGATTTCGGGCACAGGCGAGCAGAGCGTGCGCAGTATCTTAGGTGCCTTCCTCTTTCGCGAAGATGATGTTTTTAAGAAGGTTAAAGTATTGAGCGGTGGCGAGAAGAGCCGACTGGCACTGGTCAAACTACTACTGGCTCCGCCTAACTTGCTCCTACTCGACGAACCTACCACCCACCTCGATATGCCGAGTATCGACGCTCTAATCGCTGCCCTGAAGAATTATACGGGCACTCTCATCTTCGTTAGTCATGATATACACTTTATCCCCGCGATTGCCGAAATCACTTTACATATACAAGTCGGCGAAGTTACGCATTATGCAGGTAACTACAATTACTACTTGCGTAAGTCGGGTGCCGAGTCCGAGCAGAGTGGCCAAATCGCTGGGCTGAAAAATGCTCGTCCAGACGGTGCGCCCACCTCCCAAGTTAAGCACAGAGTTTGAGTGCCAAAGAACGCCGCCGTATCGCGGCAGAGAGCGTAAATCTGTCAGCAAGGCGCGCAAGCAAGTCGAAAGCCGGGTCGCAAAAGCCGAGGCAGACATACTCAAGCTCGAAACCGAACAAGCCGAGCTTTCCAAGCAACTCGAGAACCCTAGCGCCTATACTGACTCCGTGGCAGCCAAAGATTTCAATATTAAGGCTGCTCATATCATTAAATATTTAGAGAAGAAAAACAATGAGTGGGATCTGGCAACCGAGGAGCTAAGTAAGCCATATTAACTATTAGAGAGGAGAAACTTTGAATTTCGCTTTACAAGCCGCTCGTAAATGCGAAGTTTTTCAATCCCCTCACATACATTCCCCCCGTCCATCTGTGATGTTGTCTAGATCTACTTTAAAAAGTTTACTCACCGCCTCTTTAATCATCTGCTCATTTCAGATTTCAAATGCACAGAATGATGCTGGCCAACTAGGCTTTACCGCACTGCAAGGCCAAGCCAATAAGCTGGTCGAAGAAGGGAAACTTATCGAGGCCATGCCTTTGCTCAAAGAGTTAGTCAAGCGCGTCGAAGCCTCTGACAACTCGGAAATCAAACTCGACTTCCCCATATTCCTTATTGGAACTGGCCATATCCAGCAATATGTGGCTTCGGAACAAACGAATGAGTTAAGCGAAGCCCTCCGCTGGTATGATAGGTTAGAAAAAGAGTTCCCAAACTCTCCTAAGATCAAGGACATGCTATTTAAAAGGATCGACGTTTTACGCGCTCTGAGCAAGAACAATGAAGCGATTGACCTGATGCAAAAAATTCTCTCAGGCGGCTATAGAAATGTACGCCTGAACCTAAGTGAGCAAACTAAGCTGCTCAAGGATCTCACCCAAATCTACTACGGCACGGGGCAACTATCCGCTGGTCTGCCCTATTTTAGTCAACTCCTTGAAATCGCTCGTGACCCTGAAGATCAAGCATTGGCTGCTGCTGCCAGCTTTGAGTCACTTTTTCAAGCCTTGCGGTTAGACGACGCACTAATTTTACTGCCTAGGCTCGCAAAGGAGTCAGCAGTTCGCTATCGCCCACGCCTCAATGTTGCCCTCCTTAAAGCAAGCGATAAGCTGGTCGAAGTAGGACGAGTCAATGATGCCGCTCTTACGCTGAACCTAATTAAAACGACCGACATCATGATCGAGTGGACCGAAGGTAAAATCGAGTCCAAGACAGCCCAAGTCGAACAACGAAACGCGCTAGGCAATGCATCCAGCGAATTCATCGAACGCCTCCAACAGGAGATCACCACACTCGAAGCTAATCTAGAGCAACTGCGCAAACTACCAACACTGCGCAACGAACTGCTCGTCCGCCGCGCCCGTAACTACACTAAGACAGCACGTCGCTACGAAGCCTTCTGGATGTTCAACGATCTGATGGAGGAGAATCCTGATGATGATCAAGCAGAATTCTACCATTTCGCCACTTTCTCCAATGCCCTACAAATCGCCAAAAATGAGACCGCAATCGAAGTAGGCAGGGCCTATCGCAGCAAATTCCCGAATGGTGACTTCTACTCAGATGTGAGTGGTGCCCTCGCCGTCGAACTCCAAAAGACTGGGCAAAACGAAGAGTTCTTAGCGCTCGCAGTCGACTTTCTAGGTAGTCGCCCTCTCGACGCAGTGTCTCGTAGCCTTTTCGCACAGTGGGCGACCTACCTTATCGAGCAGAAACGCTACACCGAACTAATCACACAAGCTGGCGAGTGGTATAGCGCACACAGCAATTCGATCTACGAGGATGGTATCTTCTACTGGAGCGGTCTAGCCGAACTCCAAATAAGTCAGTTCGAAGATGCTGTCGGCAGCTTTTCACGCTTAGTCGATCGATATCCGACGAGTGTTTATGCTGAAGACGGCCTACTACGCAAAGGTGCCGCCCTATTTTATGCGCAGCGCTTTGAAGAATCTCGAGATGTGCTCTACGCCTATGTAGAGAAATACCCAAGAGGCAATGCTCTCGACCAAGCCTACTTCTTCCTCGGAGAAGTCGAGTACCTTGCGGGTGACCTTGAGCTAGCTCTGGATCACTTCCACAAAGCCGACAGTATCACGACTCTGCAAGATGTTCACAACGGTGCAGCCTTCCGGATCGGCACAGTGCTCGAAGAGCTTGGCCGTTATGAAGAAATGGCCACGCACTTTGAGGCCTACATCGAGCGATTTGGAGAAAATGCTGATCTGACACGAGCTGTCTTACAACTCGGATTGGCCTTTGAATATTTGATGCGCCCAGTGGACATGCTTTCTATCTACCGGAAAAACATCGAAATCTACGCCAAAGACCCCAACAACGAGGGCGTTGACGCGCTAATCGAAGGCTACGCTGAGAAATATAATAAAAATAAGATTTTATTGACCCGCACCGTGGCCTTCTTTGACCGTCTGGAAAGCGATCTGGACTTCCGCAAAAAAATCATCACTGACCGTGGTTTCCTCTTTGAGCATTTTTACGTCAATCCAGACATCGATCAGCCCCTCTACAATAAATTGCGCCGCGATCCAGCCTTTACTGACGCACTAGTACAAGACATCTCGCCTATCCAAGACTACATTACTCCCTACCGCTTACAACTGAAAGCCTATCCTAGCGAGATGCCCCAGGATTATTTCAAAGATCAATTGGACAAGGCGCGTGAGGCTGACGATGTCATCGCAGAGACACGAATGCTTATGGGCCTCTTCCGACTAAATGTACAGCTCGACCCCAGACAGCGCTACGATTCCACACTCCTTCAGCAGCTCACACCTCGCGCCATTCTCTATGTTGCTGACTACGAGCGCAAGAAGCGTCTGGCTTTCGCCGAAGAAGCTTGGAACCAGTTGCTCATTAACTACCCGACCGACGATGCGACTATTGTTGCCTTCATGCGCTTGGCTGATGTCACTGCAGAGAAGGCTGACCTCGCAGGCGCGCTTAACTATCTTGAACAAATAGTAACACAATTCCCGGGCTCACCCAAAATCCCCGTAGTCATGTTGCGCCAAGGCGAGCTGCTAAGCGAAATGGGGCGCGCGAGTGAAGCACGAGAAAAGTATCAGTATATACTCCGCGTCCCAGAGTGGCGTGGTATACTACATGCGCGAGCACTTTACCAAATTGGTGAGTCTTACATGGCGGAAGATGCTTACGCGAAAGCTCACGGTTTTTACGAGCGCACCTTCCTTGGCTACCCACATCTCGCCGAATTGAGTGCGCGCGCTTACCTCGCGGACGCCAAGGCCTTGATCGGCATGGGCGAGAAGCAAGACGCTATTAACACTCTCAACGAAGCGGTGGCAGAAATTTCCGCGATTGCGCCCACCGACGTAATGAAATCGATTAAAGACAAATTGAAAGAGCTCCAAGGATGAATTTTGACTACTCAAGATTCCGAGGCACAATGTTAAAAGGCATTTTTACCCTAGTTTTCGCGGCCGCTGCTGCCCAGTCGTCTGTTATCGCGCAAGAAGTCAATTCTTACTGGATTGAATACGGAGACGAACCTGTCCTCATTCAGCAAAACAATAATGGCGCCGCGCAAACGCTAAAATTTGTTAGCTTCAGAGATGGGATGCTAGTCGCAGAGCTTGAAGGTGGCGTCGGCGAGATCTCACTACCCGTGAGTGAATCGATGGTACGGACCCTACGCCTTGATAATTCAAGAATGCCCGAAATTGAACGGATGATCCGCCGCGGAAGCTTCACCCCTGCGCTCAACCTACTTCGTCCCAAAGCATACCCATTGATCAAATTCCATCAGGTCCCTGATAGTTTTACTCAACTGCACGCACCCATACGTTCCCTAATCAACACGCTCATTAAGGCTAAAGAATATAAGGAAGCCCACGACCTACTCAATCGTGTCCGGCTCGATAAAGTCGGCATCAAGTATAGCCAAAGTGCCATTGCACTCATGCGTGCCTACCTAAGGGAAGGTGACTACGATAAAGTGGCTAAAATGACGGAAATCATTCCCGTGGAAGGTCAGTATGCAGTCAACATCCGCCCAATCGTGGACGCAGCTGATGCCCTCCGCGCGGCCGGTAAATACGAAGCTGTTATTCCCCTCTACCGCCAGATCAAGACCGTCGTATCCGACGATGTAAAAAAGAACGTTCAGATGTGGCTTGCCTATTGCCTAGTGCTTGCCGACCGCGTCGATGAGGCCACCCCGATGATCGAGGCACTCGAAGAGCCAGAACCCAACGAGCGCCTCTTCTCACTCTACAAACTACTTCAAGGCTCTCGTGCGCACCGCGCTGAGAATTACGGGCAAGCGCTTGATGTGCTAACACGCGGCTTCGTTCGCGCACAGACTTCGTATGAATGGGTTCCAGAGATGCTTTATCTGATCGGCGACTGCTATGCGCGCTCCGAGGATAAGCTCGCCGCTCGTAATGTTTGGACAGAGATAGCCATTCTCTATCCAGAATCGCCGTGGGCAAAGAGTGCCGAAAGCTCGCTTGCACAAATTCCCGAACCCGAACAAACTATAGAATAATAAACAATAATCCATTTTAACGACCCCAACTAACGCACTTTAAAATTAACATCATGAATACATCAAAGCTACGCTTCCTTCCCGCTATCATCGCTATCGCACTGCTCGCCGTCGCTACGCAGTGGGTGCTCACACAACCGCTCAGCGCTCAGGATACTGAGGTTGCAACCGAGGTTGCCGACGAATCCCAAGAAAAGTCGCTCATCGACATGTATAAAGCTGGTGGATGGGCTATGTATCCTCTCACTCTACTTTCAACCTTTGGCTTCGGATTGATCATTTATAACTTCAAGGCGGTGCGTCCCGAGCGGATCCTTAACGCTGCGGTGACTGTCCAAATCGACGAAGCGCTTGCTGCGATCGACGTCGAAAAAGCCAAAACCATCTGCCAAGAAAACCCTACGCCAGTTACAAACATCATCGAAGCGGGCATGAACCGTGTCGACGTCAACAACTATGACCCCGAGCAAGTTAAGGAAGCGATCGAAGAGTCTAGCTCCGAAGAGCTAGCAGGACCTTTCGTTCTAATCAACTATCTTTCCGTGGTTGGTTCACTCTCTCCCATGGTAGGGCTACTCGGAACCGTTTCTGGTATGGTCAAAGCCTTTAACGTGATCGAGGCTGAAGGTGCGGGTAGTGCTCAAGCTCTCGCGGGCAACATTTCGGAAGCTCTAATCACTACTGCCACTGGCATGATCGTTGGAATTCCTGCCATGTTCTTCTTCTTTTTCTTCAAGAATCGTTACGGTAAGATTACATCGCGAATCGGTCGAGTGGTCGGCGAGCTGCAGTTTACGCTTAATAAGGCGATTAAAAACCGCACCTAATCTCGTCCACTAACGCACACCCTAAACAGCTATGGCTATGTGGACACCAGAAGAAGTTGATCCAGAGTTTGAACTGACTCCGATGATCGACGTTGTCTTCCTGCTGATTGCGTTCTTCATGACGCTAATCAGTTTCATCAGCGCTGAACTGGTCGAATTGGAACTGCCAGAGGCAGCCGAGGCCAGTATCCCTGAAGAACCAGGCGAGCGCCAATACATATCAATCGATCGAGAGGGCCAACTCTACTTAGGTGCCTCATTGATCACTGAAGATGCTCTCACTGCTCAATTGGTGGCACTCAAAGCTGAACTTCCAAGGCTAAAAGTTTTCCTTCGAGCTGACTCAAATACCGCCCACCGCCATGTTAACAGCGTGATGAAAGCTACCGCCAAAGCTGGAATTTTCGACCTCATTTTCGCCTCAGCTAAGGATTAGTTATGAAGGTCAATACCGTTCTCGAATCCGAAGACAAAGTCGACATCACACCAATGATCGACGTTGTATTCCTGCTACTCATTTATTTCATGTTCCTGCCGCTCCAGCAAGAGGCGGATATCGGTATCAAACTACCGAGTAATACACCCCCCGCAGAGAATCTAGAACTGCCCAGTGAGCACATCGTTGAAATATTCCCCAATGGGCTGATCCTACTCAACGGAGCACCGATGGATGGCATCGACGATCGTAATATGGAGCGTCTTAGCACGACCTTGGCTCGCCTCAAGCTATCCTCAGATCGGGCAGGTATCGACACCGTAGTCAAAATCCAAGCAGATCCTGACTCCCCTCACCAGCGTGCGATCGACGTGCTAAATGCATCTGCTCTTGCGGACATTACCAAAGTCTCATTTGCCTCCTATGCGGAGTAAGCTTATCCAGTGATTACCCCACAGAAAAAACGCAGTATCAATCCAATGCTTTTCAACATCTTGTTGATTAGCGGTGTTGTTCACGCAGTCGCTCTCTTGATTCTTGGTTCAATTACGGTTTATAAGTATATTATTCCCGATGAGGCTCAGTTTGAAGAGCCCCCCCCTGTGGTCGAAGAGCAACCTCCCCCCCAAGTGAAGGTCGAGATCAAGCAGCAACCGCCCATGAAGCAAGCCATGCAAGGCCTACGCATGAAGCAGGTGGGTAACATAGCAGTCAGTGCAGTCGATGTGAATCTACCCAATATGCAGGAATCCTTCACGGTCAGTGCTGGAATGGGTGGCTTCGGCGGCGGATCCCTGCTCGGCGGCACGCGTGGAACACTTGGTATTGGCATTTCCGATATTAGCATCTTCGGTCTCAAGACCCGGGCAGAGCGTATCCTATTCGTCATCGATGCAAATAGTCAAATGTTGACCGACGCCAAAGGAGGCCTAACTAGTTACAAAATTATAAAAGACGAGATCACCGATATGGTAGGTAATCTCTCTGCCGGCACCTTATTTAATGTCATGATGGCGGATAGGCGTAATAGTAAGTTTTTTAAGCAGCAGCTCGTCCCTGCTGGGCAGGAAGTTCACCAACAATTAATCCAATGGATAAGTCCAATCAACACGAATGCTCGAAACGCAGGCCTCGTCGAAGGCGCTAGAGGCGTTACACGTGAAAGGCTTAAGACCCTAAGCAATGAAGCGAATCATAAAGATATACTCTGGGCTAAGGAAGCAGGTAATGACACAACCTTCATGACACAGCTTGCGCTTGAGCAGGATGTGGATGCCATATTTTTCATTGCGGGCTACCACCGAGGTTTTGAGAGAGTTCGCCGCCGCTTAACTGATAATGAGGAGGCCGACTGGATTCGATTTTCCACAAGTCGCAAATATCAGGATCAACTCGCTGTGCACCAAGAAGAAAAACCAATTATGCAACGCCGTATTGATAATATGATGGCGAAAATCAATGAAGAACGAAAGAAAAAAGGTCAACCAGCCCGTGTCCTAAACTCAAGGTTTGGCATCTATACCGACACCAGAGAGCTTGGGTTGGAATGGGAAACTAAGCACCCTGGCTGGCGGCCAGTCTACTTTCTAGAGTCGCGTGAGATTGAAAATTACTTTAAGAAAGTCGTTGATATCCTCTACACAAATAAGGGAAGCGAAAAGCCATCCGTAAACGTCATACTTTTTCTGGCGGGTGACGAGGAGATGCGCAAAGAGTGGGAAGACCAACTCGACGATTACACAGATTTTTTCCGAGGGAAATACCGCATCATCCGAGGTCTAGACGAAATCAAAGAGGCCCGCAGTTCGTCCAACACAAAGAACTGAGCTTTAAGCTCATAGATTCTTGTAAAAGGCTGTCTACATATGAGCAGCCGAATCAATTGCCGGGATCAAAGATCCGGAAACTTACAGGCGCGCCGATCACGGAACTCTCCCCATTGAGCAATGCGATCGCCCGTGTAATGGCAGCCTCGCTGCTCATGTGCGTTGTGACCATCAGTTTAGCTGTGCCATCTTCGAGCTCCTTCTGATTCACAGTAGCAAAGCTGATGTGCTCCTTGGCTAAAATGTCGGAAATCTTGGCGAGGACACCCTCTTCATCTCTAACGTATATGCGCAAATAGTAGCGACCGATGAGTTCATCTCCCAGAGCTAGTTCAAGACCATCAGCCAATATTTGATGAGTGGCCTCATCTTCTTCAGAAATTACGGCCGACGCTCCACCTTGCAGCATAAAGACCGCATCTGCAATATCGCTAATCACTGAACTGGAAGTCGCATCCTGACCAGCGCCACGCCCGATTAGAACTGTCGTGCCCACGACATCGCCCGTTACGCTGACGCCGTTATAAACCTCGTCTACTCCTGCAATTACTTCCTTTTTAGAAATCAGCGCAGGATGCAGGCGAACAGATAGTTTGTTTGCCTCAAAGTCACGCGCGATGACCGCAAGTAATTTGATTTTGTAACCAAGTTGACCCGCAATCTCTATATCCTCACCCGTGATCTCGCGAATGCCTTCACAAATAATCTCCTCAAGCTTCACCCACTTACCATGAGCCAAATAGGCCAGAATCACAGCTTTGTGCGCCGCATCAATCCCATCAAGGTCGAGTGCTTCGTCAGCTTCCACGTAGCCAAGCTTCCTCGCGTCGCCTAATGTAGCGTCAAAACTTAGGCCTTCGCGCTCCATACGAGTAAGGATGTAGTTCGACGTGCCGTTCAGGATACCAAAGATTAGCTTAAAGCGATTCGCTACCAATGCCTCACGAATCGTTTTGATGATGGGTATACCACCCGCAACCGAAGCCTCGTAAAAATAGTGCCCTCCATTCCGTCGAGCGATTTCAAATAGTTCTTCCCCGTGCTCGCAGATTAAAGCCTTGTTAGCCGTCACCACGATCTTGCCCTGTTCTAGAGCGCGGCGCGTCAGCTCTAGTGCCTTACTCGTGCCGCCCATCAACTCACAGACGATGTCGATAGCAGGGTTATCAACCACCCTGGCAGGATCTTCCGAGTAGGATCCACTAGGCACTAGAACCTCTCGCGCCTTAGACGCGTCCTTAACCACGACCTGAGTGATTTCCAGCTGAGTGCCTAGTCTATATTCCAAAGCGAGACGGTTCTTTTCGATATTTTTCCAAACTCCCTGGCCAACGACTCCAAAGCCGAGCAAACCGATACGAATTGAGCGTTTTTTGGACATATTATTCAAATTTCTGAGTGTAAATGCTTAGCATTTCGTAAATTAGCGGTGCACGTGGATTTTTAACCAATAGCTGCTCTCGAAAATACTCAAGGTCATAATCTAGACCATCAAGCGAACAAAGACATCAGAGAAAGCAAGGTAAGCCTACCCCGAAATAAATAGCAAATTTTAGAAATTTGGTTTCTGACCTTAGCTTACACCACGTGCTATAATTTGAGAATCACAAATCGTTTCTTGCCATCCGCCCAGACGTAGAAACGGTTTTGCCTGTTCATGACCAGATTCTCTTCAATCCCATCGATGCTATTGACCGCATTCCCGTTGATCTCGATGATCACGGTAAAAGGCTCCAATTTATCGACAAAAGGTGAGTCATCTTCCACTTCCATTACTAAGACCCCGTCGATGTCCTTTGGAATTGTGTAGCCATCGCGCAACTGATCGTTGAGCGGTTGGAGACTGACGCCTTTAAGGGCGCTAGAATCCGTATTGATAGTCCCCACTTTTCCAGTGAGACTACC
>PKCJ01000097.1 GCA_002862945.1 Opitutia bacterium
AGATACCCGAGTCCGAAGTCGTTGCCCGTGGCATCAACGATGATGACCACCGTATCTACACCGTTAACGAAGCAGTGGCTCATTACTTGACCGGGCAAAACTTCAACGAAGCCTTTCTCTACTCGCTCCGTGACCCCGACGAGACGCTGTTCTTTTTTGGCGAAGAAAGCCATAAAGTCCTCGCATTGGATAACCCGCTTCAGAGTGACCAAAGCCACCTTCGTGCATCGCTCCTTCCCGGCCTCTTGGACGTGCTCAAACTCAATGCCGCACGCGGCACGGGTGCCACACGCTTTTTTGAACGCGGACACGTCTACCGCGAGGTCAAAGGTGAGATGGTCGAACTTGTCTCTGTCGGCTTCGTGATCGTCGCCGATCAAATCTCTCGCGAGTGGCGCCAGCGTGAAGTCGCCGATTTTTACACCGCTAAGACAATCTCTGGTGCAATTTTAGACATTGCAGGCACCGCTGCCAGCAAGCTCAGTTTCAAACCAATTGAAGACTGCAAGCTCTGGCAAAGCGGGCAATCCGCAGAAGCGGGGGACTTTGCTAAGATGGGCTTCCAAGTCACTTGCGGTCTCCTTAACATTGCCACCTTGAAAGACCGCTGGGATCTGACCACACCCGTGATCGCCGGTTCGATCTTGATGACTCCAAAATTCTTTGAGCGTAAAGCCAAACGCGGACGCCACAGCGGCGTCAGTAATCAGCCCGCTTCCGCCAAGGACCTCGCACTCATCGTCGATCAATCCGTACACGCAGGCGATGTCGAGAAAGACCTCGTTAAATTCGCCAAGAAAGCGACCCAAGGCTTCAACTGCGAAAGCGTCCGTATTTTTGATTTCTACGAGGGTGAAGGCCTCCCCGCAGGTAAAAAGAGCCTCGCGCTCACGATGTCCTTCCGGGCGTCTGACCGCACCCTGAAAGACAAAGAAGTCAACGCCGCCTTCGAGGGAATACAGAAGCACATTTTGGATAAAACTGATTACCTAATCCGTAAATAAATGTCTGCTGGGATCAGTATACTTCAGAACTAATCGTGGCTAGATTTGCGGGTAGATATGTCCTTGAGCTTGCAGGTATTCACATTTATAAAACAAAAAAGCTCCACCCAAGAATTGTTTCTCGAGAGGGGCATTTTCCATTTCAGCAGTCGTCGCCGCAGAGGCGAATGTGGGTAGTATTAAAAGGGTGTGAGCGCAGAGAGTAGGATAATCTCAATCATTATGGAGTTCAGGGCTACAGATTTTTTATTCTTTGTGCATAAAATCGTAACATGAAGATTATCTTTGATCAGCGGCTAGCTCGAATCCCTTAGCAATATAGGGCCTGCCCTTTTCAGGGGCGCGCGACCCTTGCGCCTTAAAGTTTCACTCTAGCGACGATTCCCCCTCCCAAAAAAAATCCTAGCATTTGGACTTAGTGTTGCACATATATGCACAATAAAATAGACAAAACAGGTGTTTTTTAAAATATTGGTGTGTGCAATTATTAGATCATGCCGTGTCCCGTTTCACATGTTTAGTGCTTCTACTCGCATTTGCTTTATTGGAAGCGAGTGCAAAAACTAACATCATACTCATTGTGACTGATGATCAGCGCTGGGATGCGACTGGATTTATGCAAGAGCGTATGCCATCACTTGGACGCACGGCACGTTTTCCTTGGATGGAGAACAATACGCCAAATTTAGATAGGCTCTCGGAAGAGGGGGTTCATTTTGACAATGGCTACGGCGTCTACTCCTTGTGTTCACCTGCGCGTGCTACCATGCTGACTGGTCAGTATCCTCATAAGCACGGTATTACCAATAATAATACCGACTTCCCTAACGAGGTGGTCACCTATGCGAACTTGCTACAAGCCGAAGGTTATACGACGGGTTACTTCGGTAAATGGCATATGGGCACGCAAGTCGATCGTCCAGGCTTTGATTACGTTCGAACCTTTTATGGCCAGGGCAAATATTTCGGAACTGTATTTAACGATGAAAATGGGAACCCAGTGGATGCAATCACATTTGACCAACGTTCAGCACAATCAATCGTTATTAATATAACGGATCTTCCCTCCGGCGGGGCTAATCAAAGTATATATAGAACAACAGATGGAAATCCATATTCCCAAATCCCTGCGCGTGAGTTATCCATGGGCGTAAATACTTTTGAAATAACTACTGCAGTTAGTTACAATCGTGGTTTATGGTTTAGGTTTTCAAGTGGCGAAGTAGAATTTGATTCGTTACGTTATAACGGAGTGCAGCTATTGAGTAATCCAGGGGTCGCGACTTCTATTCAAGCAAGCGGAATCTTTGAGGCCCGAGCGACGAATGTTTCGTATCCATATCGAATAGGTATTAATTCAGGCGGAGTATCCACTTGGGGCAGCAGTAGTACGGAGGGATGGATTGATGATACTTCCACTAATTATGCGGTCGAATTTATTCAGGACCAGGCATCTACCCCAAATCCATTTATGCTTTTCTTAGGATTTAAGACCCCCCATCAAGGTAGTCAAAATGGGGTATCTAATTGGTATCCTCCAGCTAGGACAGATACATTATTTGATAATCAGTTATCAACTTATGTCCCGAATCTAGATGTCAGTCCCCCGTTTGCTCCGGGTGCAAATGGAGGAAATAGTGGTCACAGTACGAACCGTAATTACTGCGAGACTATTGCGGGGATTGATGGCTGCGTAGGGAATATCTTAGACGCGGTGCAAGCTGCGGGAATAGACGATGAGACCGCTATTATTTTTATCAGCGATAACGGATTCTTCAGAGGTGAACATGGCTTAAGCGACAAGCGGGCTGCTTACGAGGAGAGTGTACGATTACCATTCATGATTCGTCATCCAAGCCTACAGACTTCGAGTGGCCAAATTGTTAATGAAATTGTATCCAACTTAGACATTGCGCCGACTATTTTAAATTTAGCTGGGATTGAGGTGCCAGCCTCCATGCAAGGAGCCAGTCTTGTGCCATTTATTCGAGGAGAAGTGCCCAATGACTGGCGAGACCATCTATTTATTGAGTATACCCATGACGCCGAATTTCCAACGGCTAGTGTGCGCCCTTACATTTCTTTAATTCACAAAGATGGACTGAAGATTGTGCGCTACCAAGAGAACGCTTCTTGGAATGAACTTTTTGATACGAGTATATCCGCCGATCCTTATGAAATAACTAATATCATCAATTCTAGTGCACTAGTAGATCAGCAGAATCGAGCTATGATGGAAGGCCTGCTTATTGAGGAAAGCTACAAGACCGATTTCTTGAAAATTATACAAAATAATATGTCTGATAGTGGTGGTTCACTCACACTTGCTGCCGGCGAAGGCTTTCCATTTAAATTAGAATCTAGTGCCGATTTACAGAGCTGGTATGAGGAGGGATCTTTTGAAGGCGACAATGAAGCAGTGACTATCAGTACAATTAATAGTGCAGGATCCGATGCAGCTGTAACGCTGACTTCTCAAACTGTAATTGGTGATAGCGCGGACCATGTTCTTCGATCTGGATCGCTCCCAGGTATTATAAATGCATCGTCGAGTACGCTGGCAGTTGGATCGACTACCTCAAGCCCTAGTGGTGGTCGTAATGCAGTCCTGATCTTCGAATTGCCGAATATTGGAAGCGAAGAGCAAATTCACAGCGCGACTCTTGCAGTTACGGTAGAGAGACTAAATATAATGACTGATTTTGATGCAGATTTATGGTCTTTGGGAATTTATGATTCTAATGGCACCGATCCCGATGGAGATGGATTGGTCGATTACCATGAGATTGATACGGGCAACGCCAACTTGGTTAAATTACAGGATGCATTTTTGAATGACCTGACCGCAGGCACGACTTCGGAGACGCAGTCGGTGCGGGTTACGAGCAGTCCAGTGAGCCGATTAAGCGATTACTTGTGGCAATTTTATAATTCTAATCCGGATTATAGTGGTGGTAAATATCTGCATTTGAGGGTGAACCCCGAGATTGGTAGCATTAATGACATTGGCGGTGAAAATGTTCAATTCACGATAAAGGCAGCGCATTACAGCAATACGAATCAGGAGAGACCAGCCCTTACTATTAAGCTGAAGGATTTAAGCGATGTCGCTACGAAAAGATTTTATAGAGTTCGTTACGGCGAAGATTAATTCCTGTCAGTTTGGTCATGGCAGCGAGGGCCCTATCGAGCAGGGTGTAAGCCAAGGGTGTGCGATGATGTCATTAGATCTTTTTGAGTCCGGATAAATATTTCATTAGCATCATCAAATCTTCAGGAAGAAGATTGCTGTTTAAAAGAATAATGAAAAATATAGGCGTATAATATGACTATAAAATTCTTTTTATTAGGGCTCTATAAATGAAAATTTCTATCGCACAGTTTGCCGTCAAACGCGGCGACGCTAGTGCTAATTTAGCACGAATTGCTGAGCTGGGTGAAGAGGCTGCATCCTTTGGGACCAATTTGCTGTGCTTGCCTGAGATGAGCACGACGGGTTTCGATTGGTCGTCTAATCGCGAACACTTAGCGGATGCGTCCGCTTCAATCGCGGAGCTCAAAGATATTGCGCAGGAACAGGGGATAGCCATTTGCGGATCATTTTTAGAAAAGACTGAACTAGGAAATGCTGCCAACTGTTTTCATTATATTGACGCCAAAGGTTCACTCTTGGCTCGTTATCGAAAGATGCACTTGTTCAAGCTGTTTCACGAGGAAGGCCATGTCGAAGCTGGAAATGAATGTGTCGTATTTGATACTGCATACGGTAAGATTGGTGCATCAATCTGCTATGACCTTCGTTTCCCCGAGCTTTTCAGGCAGAACACTAGAGCTGGCGCATTGCTACATATTTTACCCGCCGCTTTCCCGCACCCACGCCTAGAGCATTGGCGGAAATTAGTCTGTGCGCGTGCCATCGAAAATCAAACTTACTTCATCGCTACGAATCAATCAGGGGTCGAAGACCATGGTAGCGGTTTGGGGGAGGCCCACTATTTTGGTCACTCCATGGTGGTCGACCCATGGGGAGAGATCGTAACCGAAGCGAATGAAGACGAGTGCCTGCTCCAAGTAGAGATCGATCTTTCGAATGTAAACAGAGTCCGCAAAAAGCTTAGCGCGTGGGATGATCGTCGGACGGATGTCTTCAGTTAATTTGGAGTTCTAAATTAACTAAATGGATTTGCTAGACTTAAAGTCGTCTAACGGAGGAACTTCGACTCGCGTGGAAGCTCTATGCGGTGACCACTGCAATAAAAGCCGATGGGTCGACTGCCTTAAAAAATGCCGTGCCAGCCACTATGGTATCTGCGCCCCGTGCCGTGCACAGTGGCGCTGTCTCCAGGTCCACGCCACCGTCGATTTCTAGTCGATAGTCCAAGCCCATCTCTGCTCGCCATGTGTCAAATTGCTCGATTTTGGGAAGTACATCCTGTCGGAAGCTTTGTCCTCCGAAGCCAGGCTCTACCGTCATCAACAAGACGATGTCACAGTTCGGTAAGAATTTTTTTGCGTAGTCTGCGGGTGTGTCGGGCTTTAGAACGACGCCGCACTTGCAGCCTTTCGATTTGATGTAGGCAAGGGTTTCGGCGACTGGATAATCAGGCTCAAGGTGTATTGTGATTTGATCCGCACCTGCATCGAGGAAGGCATTGATATAGAGCTGTGGATTATCCAGCATCAGGTGGACATCGAAGAATAGCTTAGAGTCAGGACGCATTGCTTTGACCGTTTGCGGACCAAAACTCAGGTTGGTTACGAAGTGTCCATCCATAATATCAAGGTGCACCCATTGCAGTCCCGCATCTTCAATTACTTTTAGGCTGCTGCGGAGATTTGCATGATCGCCCGCTAGAATAGATGGAGCGAGTAAAGTGTCGTGTGGGCTAGGCATACTTTGATTAAGATATCCATCGATTTGATGGCAAGACTGGCTTTTTCTAGTTAAATTGATCGAATGCCAGCGGCCAAAACTTCGGCGGCTTGTTTAATATCAGCCCCGTCATGGGCGGTGGAGATAAAGCAAGTCTCGTAAGCGGAGGGGGGGAGGTAAACGCCATTATTGAGAGCAAATTTGAAGAGTTGGTTGAAATGCTCAGTCTGACTGGTGGTGGCATCTTCTAGATTGCGCACGGGTTTTTCAGCGAAGAAGAGTGCAAACATCGAACCGACTTGTGGGACTTGGAGTGCTAAGCCTTTTTCTCGAGCAGCTTCTAATAGGGCGTCGCGGATCTGCGCACCCATTTTCTCGAAGAGCGGATAGGGATTGGTGTCTTTGAGCTTTTTTAAAGATGCGATGCCTGCAGCCATGGCAAGAGGATTGCCACTCAGGGTGCCCGCTTGATACACTGGTCCTAGTGGGGCAAGGTAATCCATGATCTCAGCCTTGCCGCCGAAGGCACCGACGGGGAGTCCTCCTCCGATAATTTTACCCAAGGCAGTGAGATCGGGTGTAATGCCGATACGCTCTTGTACGCCACCGAGGGCGAGACGGAAACCTGTCATGACTTCGTCGAATATAAGTAGTGATTGGTTCCTTGTGCAGAGTTTGCGGAGTAATTCAAGGTAGCCCGCGTCCGGTAGAATCATTCCGCAGTTCGCTGGGTAGGGTTCGACGATGATAGCCGCGATGTCTTCGCCCCCATTGGCAAAAGCTTCGTGAACGCCATCTGCGTCATTGTAATCGATTACAATGGTTTCAGCAGCGAAACTATCGGGAATACCCGCGCTGTCGGGGTTACCTAGGGTGAGCGCGCCAGAGCCTGCTTTAACCAGCAGTGAATCGACATGGCCGTGGTAGCAGCCGGCGAACTTTATGACCTTGTTACGACCCGTATAGCCACGTGCGAGGCGGATGGCGGACATGGTCGCTTCGGTGCCCGAGTTGCACATGCGCACCTTCTCGACAGAGGGCACGATCTCAACGAGTCGTGCGGCCATTTCGACCTCATAGGGGTTTGGTGTGCCGAAGCTAGTGCCGTCATTAAGGGCTGTGGCGATGGCCTCGCGGATGTCGGGATCGTTATGCCCGTGCACGGCTGGGCCCCATGTGCAGACAAAGTCAATGAGTTCGACGTCGTCGGCCGTAGTCAGGTGGGCGCCGTTCGCGCGCTTGGTAAAGAAGGGCGCGCCGCCGACGGAACGGAATGCACGAACAGGAGAGTTCACACCGCCGGGTGTGAGTTGCTGAGCACGTTGGAAGAGTTGTTCGGATGCATTCATAAGAGAAAGTTCGATGATCGAGCGAAGCGACTAGCTCACATATTTCTGCACGATGGGAATACGCCTTCCGACGCCGAAGGCTAGGGGAGTGGTTTTGAGGCCTGGAGCGGCTTGTTTGCGTTTGTATTCGTTGAGGTCTACTTTGCGAACAATGTCATCCACGACTGCCTCTTTGTAGCCTTTTTCGACGATCTCGGCACGCGAGAGACCTTCTTCGACGTAGAGTCTTAGAATGCCGTCGAGCACTGGATAGAGAGGCAATGAGTCTTCGTCTTTTTGATCGGGGCGGAGCTCGGCGGAAGGAGGCTTTTCGATTGTGTTGACAGGAATGAGCTCTCGGCCCGCAGCCGTGTTAATGTGGCGCGCTAGGGCGTAGACTTTCATCTTGGGTAAATCGGAGATAACGGCGAGTCCACCGCACATGTCGCCGTAAAGTGTGCAATAGCCGACGGCTATTTCGCTCTTATTGCCGGTGGTGAGGAGGAGAGCGCCAAACTTATTCGACATGGCCATTAGGAGCAGACCGCGGGCACGAGCCTGTATATTTTCCTCGGTCACATCAGTGGCACATCCGTCGAAGAGATCCCCTAACGCGGACTCAGCGCAGGCCACGGTGTCGGAGATAGCAACTTCGTGGTATTCAATGCCAAGATTCTTAGCGAGCGCTGCGGCGTCGTCGCGACTGTGTTGGCTAGAAATCGCGGAAGGCAGAGCAATGCCGATGACTTGATCTGCCCCGAAGGCTTCGGCGGCAAGAGCGGCGACGACTGCGGAGTCAATGCCGCCACTCAGGCCGATGATGGTCTTATTGAAGCCGCTTTTGTAAGCGTAATCGCGTAGGCCGAGCACGAGTGCGTCTTGTGTAGCGGTGTTTCCCTTAGGGTTGAAGTGCTCCGAAATGTAAGCGACTGGATTGTCGAGGTCGATGATGTGGTTCTCAGCGCGGAAGGCTGCGAGTCCCGCGACGAGTCCGCGCTCGGGGGATACAGCTAGGCTACCGCCATCGAAGATGAGTTCGTCGTTCCCACCAACCGCATTGCAATAAATTACGGGGCAAGCACAACGCTCAGCAGCATCTTGCACAAGTGGTTCGCGAACTTCGTTTTTACCCTCGTGCCAAGGGCTGGCAGAGAGGTTTAGGAGGAGGTCAATTTTTTGCTCAGCAAGCTTGCCCAGAGGATCTTTACAATAGCGTCGACTGGTCTGGAGGTCAGGATTCGTCCAGATGTCTTCACAAATCGTAATGCCTACTTTCTTTCCTTTCCAGTCACAGATCATAGGGCCTTCCGCTGGTTCAAAGTAGCGCTCTTCGTCGAAGACATCATAGCTGGGTAAGAGTGACTTGTGTCCGACCGCGTTGATCTTGCCTGATTCGCACCAAGCTGCCGCATTGTAAAAGGGACGCCCAGTAATCGATAAGCCGCGATCTTGCACGTAACCGATGACGGCAGGAACTTCGCCGATTTGTTGGGCGATGGACTCAAGGGCGTCTTCGATGTCGCTGACAAAACGTGATTTAAAGAGTAAATCGCGCGGTGGATAGCCACAGAGTGCGAGCTCAGGGAATAGGATGAGCTTCGCCCCGTCAGCAACAAGGGAATTGTAGGCACTCATTATGAGTTGTGAGTTACCAGGAAGGTCGCCGACGGTGGTGTTGATTTGTGCGATACCGATTTTCATAGAATGTGCGGATTTTGAACAATTGCTTGAACTGCTACTGGCAAATGGGTGACATGCAGAATTAGTTGTAACTATTGCTTACACGCAAGTCCTAGGAATACTTTCAATGTTTAGAGAATACAAGACATTCGCCATTTTTAAAGTCTCCTGCTTGATCTTATTATCATCTTTAGATTTTACGGAGTTAATAAAGGAGCACGTGCCGTCTAAGTGTCGCTCTTTGTTCGATGTGCAGATCATCATACGAACTTCTTCGCTTGAGATGATGGCATTTGCACCTCCGAGCAGATCGACTGAACAGGTGTTGGCTTAGACTGATGAATATACATCCAAAACAACTTTACCTCGCTTCTGCTTCACCGCGACGCGCTGAGCTAATGCGCCGTATGGGCTTGCGATTTGAAATTCGTCCTACGCATGTGGAAGAGGATGACTCGGGCAGCGCAGGGCCTGTGGAGATGGTGCTAGAAAATGCCAAATTGAAGGCCAGCACCTTGTCGGATTTGGAGCCAGATGCACTCGTGCTAGGTTCAGATACGACTGTGGCACTCGGCGAGCGGGTGCTTAGCAAGCCGACTGATATGGAAGACGCGCGCTGTATGCTTCAAATGCTTTCTGGACGTACTCATGCCGTTTATACTGCGGTCGCTCTGTTTTGGAAGTTAGGTTCTTTGGCGCATGTATTTTTCGAGTGCAGTCAAGTGCGCTTCCATGAATTGGATGACGCTCGGATAAATCAGTATTTTAAACTGGTTGATCCTTTGGACAAGGCGGGCGCTTATGGCATCCAAGTTGGTCGCGAGTTGATTGTTAAATCCGTCGAAGGTTCCGTTGAAAACGTGATGGGCTTGCCAATCCAGAGACTCGCTCTAACTATGGAGGAACTTGGTTTTGATTTCATGAGCTAAGTAAGTTCACCTGAGTGTTATATTGTGTCCGAAATCCCCATACAGCCTTTACCGACCAACTTATTTGCACCGAATGATCGTGAGTCTCGCTGGGTGACTCTATTGGCCTTTTTAGCGACTATTTTCGTACATCTTGGCGTCATTCTAGTCATTCCTGATGAACTGATGCCGCAGAATAAAAGTGACACTAGTCAAGCGCAGAAGGAGGCAGAAATCTATGAAATCAGTCTAGTTGATCCAGTGGATGCACGATTTGTAGAGGCCAGTCCCGAGGCTCCTGAGAACGAGCCTGATCGAAGGGATCAATATTCCTACCGTGCGCAGCAGGCAGCTGATAATAGTCCGCTTATCGATGCCGCAAATAAGCCCAAGGTTGATGGTGAGGAAGATTCGCAGAAGATTCTTCAAGGTAGCCTACAACAAACACCGCCCCTCGAGCCTGGCGTTTATGCACCTGCCTCACGTCCTGGTGAAAGAGATGGTGAACAAGGAGGTGAACTTGGCGCGCCCGATGAACTTGTACTGCCCCAGCTTGCGAAGCCCATACCTGCGCCTAATTTTATTCAACAGGATCCTGCCTCTGACCTAGGTCCCGGTAGTCGCGTTGACCTCGTGGGCGAAGCACCTGAAGTCTTCGAAGTCCCCGATCTAGATGCCCCGATCAATGTCTATCGCCCGCAGTCTGTGGCTGAGCAGGAGCAAAAAGTCGGTGATAGCGCAGGTGGCACACTCGAAGCGCAACCCACTCCACGGGCGAGGCCGCGACTCGCGCCTGAACTTATGGTAGGACCACTCATGCGCTCGCATGGTTCGACCAGTCGCCGTGGGTCACTTGCCATTGATGCGACTTTTAGCGAGTTTGGCGAGTATGAACAGCAATTCTACGCTGCCGTCCAGACAGGGTGGTATCAAGAAATTGATTTCTTCCAGCCGATTGATACGTCAACACGCGTACAAGTGCGCTTTACTTTACACGCAGATGGTCGTGTTGAAAACGTCAAGTCTGTGCAGACGTCTGCCAGTGAAATAGCTACCTTTATTTGTGAAACTGCGATTACTAAGAGATCCCCTTTTCGACCCTGGACGAAGGAAATGGTTCAAGTTTTTGGACAACAGCGCACGCTCCATGTAGTTTTTCACTACCGTTGAGGGTGTGACTAAGTTTCGTCAATTAAAGCAGTCGTGTATTTCTAATTTCTTTGATTCTTTATTGAGGCTTTCGTCAAAACATCAATCATCTTAGTTGAAACTAAGGAATGTTAGACCCCGAGGACACACCGATCGATCAATTACCTCTTAATGCGGGAGTGCATTTACTTGCGTATAACGAGGACGGGCTTGTTGCTCTGGAAAAGCCATTTGGCGCACTTTCACACCCAAATGTATCGGGAGATAATCGGCGCTCCTTACTTGTAGCTGACTACGATTTTGAGGAGGAATGTTATTATTGGACAGATGATACCGGTGTGTCTCGTCGAGCTTGGCTCATCAATCGCTTAGATTCACCAACTTCAGGAGTCATCCTGCTTGGATTGAACCTTGGGATCAGTCAAGCGATCAAGAAAGAATTTGCGACGCATCACGTGACGAAGATTTATTACGCGCTTGTCCGTGGTACACCCAAGACACCCGTAGGTGAATGGGCCGACAATCTGAAGAAAGATGTGCGTCGAGGTAATCGCCTTGTTAAGCGAGGGCAGGTCGTCTCCGCTAAAACTCGCTATCAAACAGTCAACTCGCCTACTGGAGGTTTTCCGATCACACTGATTAAGTTGCTGCCTCTTACCGGTCGCACGCATCAGTTGCGTGTTCAGTGTAAAATGCATGGCTTGCCGATCGTCGGTGATCGCACCTATGGTAACTTTAGTTTTAACAAGGAAGTAGCGATGCGGACTGAGAAAAAGCGGATGATGCTACATTCTAGTGAGACTATTGTGAATTACAGTTTTAAGGGGCAGGTGCGTCAGTTTAAGGCCACGTCTGAGTTACCAGAAGATTTTCAATCGGTCCTAAACTATCGACCGGGGCTTGACCGAACGCAGCTGAAGCAAAAGCGAAGTGCTCCACTTGCGGGGCGGCGTTTTAAGTCTTAGTTGTTAGATTCTATAAACGCGGCTTACATTTTTTATGACGATTGATCACCGACTCAATAGGCTGTGATTTACATTGCGGAACAGGCGGTGCTTCCATGCCTTAGCACGCATGGGTGGGATACCGCAAGAAAAGCCCTTCCGGTTTCTCGGAAGGGCTTTTAATTTAGATTATTTTGAAGAACTTTACGACTTTGCAGCTTTGGCTGCTTTGCGGCGCTTGTTTTCGTCGAGTTCGCGTTTGCGCATTCGCAGGAACTGCGGGGTGACTTCGACTAGCTCGTCGGGGCCTATGTATTCGATTGCTCGCTCGAGTGAGAACTTGACTGGGGGGGAGAGTTGGATGCTCTTATCGGTGCCTGAGGAACGCATGTTATCGAGCTGCTTGGTTTTGGCTGGATTGACGGGCATATCTTCGGTGCGGGGATTTTCGCCGACAATCATACCCGCGTAAACTTCTTCACTGGGGCCGATGAAGAGCTTGCCACGGCTCTGTATCATTTCCAGCGCGTAGGGCATTGACTTGCCTTGCTCCATGCTCACGAGCGTGCCAGTGAGACGAGTAACGATTTGACCACAATGTGGGCGATATTCTAAAAAGGAGTGACTCATCACACCGTGGCCAGAGGTCATCGTAACGAGGTCACTTTCAAAGCCGATTAGTCCACGAGTGGGCACTTCAGCTTCGACGGTGACGCCAGAGTTGTGGTGCTCCATGTTGGTGACTTTACCTTTACGTTTGGCGAGATTTTCCATCACGCTACCGAGTTGTTCCTCCGGGACTTCAACCCAAACTTGTTCAAAGGGCTCGCAGCGAGTGCCGTCAATTTCCTTGTAGAGAACGGTCGGGCGTGAGACGAGAATCTCGAAGCCTTCGCGGCGCATCGTTTCTGCGAGCACGGCGATCTGCATAGCACCACGTGCGTTGACTAGGAAGCGTGTGCCCTCGTCGGTATCCTCGATGCTAATGGAGATGTTGGATTGCGTCTCTCGGATGAGGCGCTCACGAATTTGGCGTGAAGTGACTTTCTTGCCATCTTTACCGCCGAGTGGACCGTTGTTGACAGAAAACTCCATCTGCACGGTCGCGGGGTCGATTTCGACGAAGGAGAGGGCTTGCGCTTCCTTCGAGGCAGCGAGGGTATCACCAATATCGACATCGTCAAAGCCGGCGAGGCCAACGATATCACCAGCGACTGCACTGGTTACATCGTCGGTATCACCTGCACCTGAGAAGCTCTTCATTTTAGTAACTTTAACGCGGTCAATCTTGCCGCTTTTACGGTGTGTGAAAATAGTCTGCCCGACTTTCACCTCGCCAGAAAGGACCCGCCCGATGGCCATACGACCTACGTAGTCATCCCAGTCGATGTTACTGGCTAACATGCGGAATTCGCCTTCTTCGATGACTGGTGCTGGAATACGGGAGACGATCGTCTCGAAAAGATCCTGCATGTTTTTGCGAGGACCGTCGACTTCGAGGTCAGCGAAACCCATCTTTGCCGAGGCATAGAGGAATGGGGCGTTGAATTGATCTTCATCGGCGTCGAGGTCGAGGAAGAGTTCGAGTACCTTATCGTGGACCCATTCCGGGCGTGAAGTATCACGATCAACTTTGTTAACTACGCAAATGGTCTTAAGCCCTTGGTCGAGTGCTTTGCGAAGCACCCATCGAGTCTGTGCTTGTGGGCCACCGACGGCATCAGTTAGCAGCAGCACACCATCGACCATCTTCATGACTCTCTCCACCTCGGCACCAAAATCGGCGTGACCTGGTGTGTCGACGATGTTGATGGTATATTCTTCACCACACTTTGGGTTGACCCACTTAACCGCAAGATTCTTAGCCTTAATAGTAATGCCTTTTTCACGTTCTAGATCCATCGAGTCCATCGCGCGCTCTTGCACTTTTTGGTTCTCACGGTAGGCACCACTTTGCTGAAGCAGACAGTCTACCAGAGTAGTCTTACCGTGGTCAACGTGGGCGATGATAGCGATATTACGGATGTTTTTGGCGTTCATAGAAAGGAAGCGAGCTCCAATTAAAAATAGAAAACCCGCCGAGGTAGATTCGGCGGGGACATTGAAGAGCGGGATAGATGTCAGCCTAGCCTACGAAGTCAATGGAAATAGAGTGAGGCGCTTCCCGCGCTCAGAAATACCTATTTGATGAGGAAGGCAGGATGTGAGAACGATTAACTTACCATAGAGTCCGCTCATTAATTTTAAGTGAGGTCTAGAATCTTACCATTCCTACTTTAGCAATTCCCGGAACGCTCTCTCGTCGAGAATGGATACCTTGAGTTTCTTGGCCTTCACGTATTTTGTACCAGTGGCTTCGCCTGCTAGGACAAAGTCAGTCTTTTTACTAACACTTGAACTAGTTCGCCCCCCTGCGGCTTCAATCATTTGGGTGGCTTCGTCGCGACTTAGGGTGGGAAGGGATCCCGTCAGCACGACGGTTTTACCTGCGAGAATGCCTGTGCCATCTTCTTGGCGAGCACTGTTTAAATTAAGGCCGTGAGCTTTGAGTTGTTCGATTAGTATACGATTGTCCACATCAGCAAACCAAGCATGGATGCTTTGGGCCATAATGCTGCCTATGCCGTCGATGGCTTCGAGCGACTCTTCTGTTGCGCTGGCAATTGCTTCGAGCGAGTTGAACTTAGCTTCTAGGTCTTTGGCCGACTGTTTGCCCACATGGGGAATACCAAGGCCGTGGATGAGTTGCCAGAGTTCGCGCCGCTTACTGACTTCGAGTGCTGAGATGAGGTTTTTAGCGGACTTCTCGGCGAACTTATCGAGATCAAGTAATTGCGCTTCGGTCAGGCTGTAGAGGTCGGCTAGATTTTTGACCAGACCACGTGCGACAATTTGCTCGATGACAGCAGTTCCAAGGTTTTCAATGTCCATGCAGGCGCGACTGGCGAAGTGCTGGAGCGAGCGCTGTTGGCGTATCGGATCGTCTTTACTGATGATGCGCCATGCGGCTTGGCTAGGTTCACGTTCTGCTTCTAAACCAAGCGTTTTTAAATGCTTTTCAAAACTGAAGGGTTGGCTGTCCGCAGGACGCTTGTCGAGATTAACACTTAAGATTTGCGGGATAATCTCTCCGGCCTTTTGCACTAATACAGTGTCGCCAGCGCGGATGTCTTTGCGCTGGATTTCGTCCTCATTGTGTAAAGTGGCTCGAGAGACAGTGGTACCGGCAAGCTGCACAGGCTCTAGGATGGCGACGGGTGTGACGACGCCAGTACGCCCGATCTGTAGGCTAATTTCTTTAAGTAATGTCTCTTCGCGTTCGGCCTCGAATTTATAGGCAATCGCCCAACGGGGTGCTTTTGAGGTATAGCCAGCTTCTTCTTGCAGCATAAAATCATCCAGCTTGACCACTGCACCGTCGGTTGGATAAGTGAACTTTGGTCGAATTCTATCCAATTCTTCGATACATTTCCACGCGTCCTCGATCCCATTGGCTAGCCAATACTTTTCGAGCACGGGGAAGTGCCAATTTTTCAAATTTTCTTGGATTTCAGATTGCGCGGTGAAGTAGTTTCGCGGCTCACACGCACCGATGCCGTAGAGCACTATATCTAGCTGCCGATTACGCGCCTCCGCGGCGTCAAGGAGCTTGATAGTACCTGCAGCAAGGTTGCGCGGGTTCGCATAGAGAGCTTGGCCTTGAGCCTCGCGTTCAGAGTTGATCCGTTCGAACTCAGAATGGCGCATGTATATTTCTCCACGGACTTCGAGCGTTTCGGGAGCGTTGGCAATGGACTCGGGAAGTCCTCGGATGCCGCGCACATTTGGGGTAATATCATCGCCCTCGACGCCGTTACCCCTCGAGACTGCACGTATTAGCTTTCCATATTCGTAAGTTAGGCTGACAGCCACGCCGTCGATCTTGGGCTCGACGAGGTAGGTCAGCGATTTCCCAGGAAAGCGTTTATATAAGCGCTGACCAAAATCAATCAGCTCGTCAGTATTGTAAGTATTGTCGAGGCTGAGCATGGGCTTGCGGTGCCGGTAGCTTTCGAAGGCATCGAGTCGATCATCACCCACGGATTGAGTGGGTGAGGTGTCGGAGTTAAACTCGGGCATAGCTGCTTCAAGCTCCGCCAACTCTACTTTGAGTCGATCGTATGCCTGATCGTCGATCTCAGGCAGGGCGTCTTTATAGTAGAGACGGTCGTGCTCGGCGATTTCTTTACGTAGTCGGATAATGTCTTTTTGCGGGTCAGGCATACTAGTCTAGTGAAACCTTGAATGGACAGGTGTAAAACGATGAATTGTTGGGGGTTTACTTTTAGGCGGTATCGAATCTCACTGTGCTTGAGCATCGTTATTAGATCAAGCTTCGCTAGCCCAATTCAGTCGTTTTTCTCCTTTCGCCTAAGCCAGGGTTCCTATCCCATTATTGCTGAGTGGATATTAAAAAACCTCCGGAACGTCTCTTGCCGAAGGTTTTAAAATGGCCTCCCGTAGGGGATTCGAACCCCTGTTGCCTGGATGAAAACCAGGTGTCCTAGACCGGGCTAGACGAACGGGAGATAGAAGGAATCAGGGAAGCTACGTTTCGACTAAGCCTCTGCAAGCCCTTTTTTAAGAAAACGCTACTTTTTAGCCCCAAGCCTCTAAAATCCATTTGCGCAGAGCACCCATGTTATTCATCTAGATTGCATGGCTGTTTTTCATTTACCATTTCCTATGCCTAAGCAAGCGCTCCGGAAGGTGGAGAGCTTACCCTATCCCCTCGTTGCCAGAGGCAAAGTGCGCGAGGTCTTCGATATGGGCGACGCACTTTTGATGGTGGCGACTGACCGCGTTTCAGCCTTCGACGTTGTGATGCAAGAGGGCTTAGCGGGGAAGGGTATCCTACTTACGCAGATCAGCCTTTATTGGTTCGCACAAGCGGGCGCTATCACACCACATCATCTGGTGGACGACCACGCGGCGAGAATTGTGGCGCTGGGCAAGGACTACCCAGAGCTCCAACATCGCAGTATGATCGTGAAAAAGTTAACTCCACTGCCAATTGAAGCGGTGGTGCGTGGCTACCTTTCTGGTTCTGGTTGGAGGGCCTATCAGCAATCAGGTAAACTCTTTGAATATGACCTGACAGAAGATTTGCTGGAGAGCAGTCAGTTGCCAAAACCTTTGTTTACACCAACGACTAAAGCGGCTAGTGGCCATGATATGCCCTTAGATTGTATTGATGCGGCCAAGCTAATTGGCGAAGATCTCTTTCAGCGGGTGCATGAACTGAGTATCAAGCTTTACCAGATGGGTGTGGAGCGTGCGGACGCTTCGGGCATTATCCTAGCTGATACGAAATTTGAGTTCGGCACAGATGCGGAGGGGCAGCTTTACTTGATCGACGAAATTCTGACGCCTGACTCGTCCCGCTACTGGCCGAAGGACAACTATTCGCCAGGAGGTGCACAACCTTCCTATGATAAGCAATTTGTGCGCGACTATCTTGAGTCTCTGGATTGGGATAAAGCACCGCCTGCTCCTGCACTGCCCGCAGAGGTGCTCGCGGGCACTTTGGATCGTTATGTTGGGGCCTATGTGAAGATCGTCGACGGCATCGATTAGGAAGTGGTTATAATAATTTTCTTATGTTAAAAGACCATCAACTCGGAACTCTCTGCTCATAATTAGGAAAGCAATATGCCTATTTGGTTCATTGAATTGTTCGGAGCGAGTGATTTGCATGCCACGTTCATGACCATCACGCTGATGACGGCTCCATTCTGGATCGCGATGATTGGGTTTCCCAGTGCGCCTTATTTACGGTATGTCGCACAGCCTTGGCTGGTAGTGCCGCTATTTACGGTGATACTCCTATCGTTAATCTGGAAGTTATACCATATGGCGTCTTTGCCTGAGATCAAATCAATCGCGGACTACGAATCCGTGCGTAATTTCGTCAATCACCCGATTTCCTTTTTGATTCTTTTTTGTAATCTGCAGATTATTAATTTGTTTATGGGAGTCATGATTTATCAAAAAGCGATGCGTAGCGGATTCCGTGCGCCGGTTGAGTTAACACTCTGCTGGTTTTTAGGTGCGCTTGCCTTAATCCCATTTGGGATACGTTTAATCGTCAGGAGGCAGACTGCAGTATGACTACGGGATTTATAGAACTCGGGATGATAGATGTGGCCTCGCGTTCACGTAGCGGATTTATCTTTAAGACAGCACTCTGGCTTGGTCTGGCGATTGTGTCCTATGTGATCGCTCGTAATTATTTCTACGTGCAGGACGGTATGCTCGATCCCAATTTTACGATCATTCATCGAGCCTATAATTTTAATTTGATGGAACTGCCACTGATTTTACTTGGCGTGGCGCTACTCTGTTTAGGCTTGGCCGTGACTTGGGCGAGCTCGCGCAGGTCGCTGATATGTGTAGCGGGCATCTATGCCTTTCTTGGGCTAGATCTCTTCGCTCTGCGATATTATGTGACCCACGTGGAGCCCGAGCGTCTTGTCATACGACATATACGTTTAGAAACGCCTAAATTGGATCAGCCCGTTCGTATTTTGCACATCGCCGATATTCAGGCCGGGGCAATTGAGGATTACCAAAATGAGATCTTTGAGCGCATAGAGTCATTGCAGCTAGACATCATCATTAACACAGGCGACTTTCTTCAAGTCGTCGCACCCGCAACTTTTGAGAGTGAGTGGGCTAAGCTACATGCACTCATCAAACGAGTGAATCCGCGTCTTGGCACTTACGCTGTTTTTGGGGATACGGAACGAGAGCTCTATCGTTATAAAGCAGATGCGCTGAAGCCCTTGGTCATGCTTTCGTCGCGCGATCAACGAATCGAGGTTGGCGCAGGTGCGCTCAATCTTCATGGCCTGAGCCTCTATCAATCGAAGTCGGCTGAATGGGCAATGCGCTCGATCGATCAGTGGTTAGAGCAGTCTGACCCAAATGATTTCCGTATTTTGTTAGGCCATTCGCCAAACTATGCCTTGGCGGTGGCGGAATCACCCATCGACCTCTGCCTCGCAGGGCACACGCATGGAGGGCAAGTCAATCTACCCTTTTTCGGTCCCTTGGTGATTGATAGTGAAGTACCAGCGGAATGGGCAAAGGGCTTCCGACGTGTAGGAATTCCTTATCTCAATGTGTCCGCTGGTGCCGGTTCAAATCGACGACATGGACTGCCTCCACTACGGTTTAATTGTCCAAGCGAAATGACGATGATTGAGTTAGTGCCGATGCGGCCAATTTTGTGAAACTCGGCGATAATCGGGCAATAATTTGGCATTAACCCCTGGAGCCCCATAAACACTGGGCAAAATGGTGGAGGTGGCGGGAGTCGAAATCGCACCCTGAAAAATATGGGGATCTGTAAGTATATTTACTACAGTGCATTATAAGTGTGCTGATTTTCTACCTTACAATATAAGAGGTCATAAAAGCTCATAATAGGTCAGGAAGTTCGTAGGAATTTGGAGGAATTTAGAGTAGGGGGTGGGGTTTGCTTGGCTGCTCTCTTGATGATAAAATGGAAGCTTCAACTAAAAATAGAGATCAGAAACGCCCCTGACCAAGCAATACAAAAAGAGGATAACACTGCGAAGCTAGCTTGCTTAAAAATCATTTTTAAAGTGAAGCTAAGGCGCATCTCTTTTATCACAGTAAACGCAGTTACCATACAAGGGAGCAATACACTAGCCAAGTAGACAGCGGTTAGAATTTGCACAGGGGATTCAAGAGGAATTTTTAATGAATCACCACCATCTAATAATCCGATAGCAAGGCCATCTTTACGTATAGAACCCAATACGACTGCAAGGGCTGCTTCAGCTGGAAGATTAAATAATGCCATTACTGGCGCAAGTAAACCCGCAGAAAGTTGTAGAGTTCCTGTCCACTGCAATAATCCAGCAAAGACACACATAAACAGAAAGATTGGCAAAGCGGTCAGGATGAAATCTGTTAAGTTTTTATAGACTCCGCTAAATACGGCTCTAAAAGCAGGCAAGCGCAATGACGCTGGTGCAAATCCTGCCGTTTCGACAAAATTAGTTTGCTTAGATTTTGGTTTAGTAAGTCGTAAATAAATTAGGGTAGTGAGTGCTAGTGTAATAAGATATACTGGACCTAGCCATAAGAAGCCGGAAACCCCAAAAATGGCTAGAGTTGCAGGAAGCTGATAAGAACAAGCCGATCCAAAAGATATAGCAGAAATACATATCCCTCTCGAGCAACTTGAGCAAGATCGAGTAGAGACGATTGCTGGGACGTTACAACCAAAGCCCATAACTACTTGTATGAGGTCGCGGCCAGTAAGACCAAAAGGCTTTAGTCTAGAATGTAGTGAATTAGACAATAGGTCGATTAAACCAGTTGTTTTGTAGACCTCAATCAGCGCAGTGAAAATGATTATTGTTGGTAAAGCGTAAAGCAGTAAGAATGGCAGCATGGCAAAGACACCATAATCTCCTCCCAATGTTGCATTAACCGGGCTAGGGAGCTTGTTGATTGTAGCTAACAAGGGTTCAAGCACTGCTTTTAGTAAACCGTAAAGACTGTTCGCGAGAGCATTCGCTTGCACCACAGAGTAACAAGCTGGAACAAAAAGGATGACTAGGCTTAGTGGAGCAAAACTGATTATAGCCTCAAGCGTGCCTAAGAAAAATGACAGCCCAGCCTTATCTGTTTTTCTCGCTGAACTCATACATCTTGTTCTACAGGTTCGGCTACTGATTCAACCGCACATTCGCAATTAGTACAACATTCAAGGTCATCTACAAGAAAACCTCGGCGGCGGTCGTCTTCCAAATCTGGCTCTGGATATCCTAACCGTTTTGCAACGGATCTAGCAATTACTCCAAAACGTGCTCGAAATTTATAGATAAAGCAGAACTTTGAGTTATTGTGCACTAAAGAGGGACCACTGTAATAAATTCCTGGATAGAGCGTAGACTCATCTTCTTCTGTAAATACAGGCAAAGAATTCTCCCATTTAAAGAGATCTTTTACTGGAGTGAGTGCGGATTGAAAACCAGTTGCCGCTATTGGACGATGCTCTGATTCAAATATTTCACCATCATCTGTTTCTACTATATAGCGATTAGATAGTTTACTTACAGACAATACTTTACAATTACCGCGTAGAACCATCTTTCCTGGGTTTTCTTTTAGCGTGGAAAGAAGACGATCTCTTGTGTAAGGACTAAGAATCTCGCTGGGATCTGGATGATCTACCTTCCAAGGTTCACCACTTGATAAAACTATCACTCTCTTGCCAATCCCAACTAAGTTGAAGGCAGCGTCGATTCCGCTTTCGTAACCCCCAATAACCAATGCATCTTTGCCTTGGTAATCGTTCCAATCACGGAAAACACTCGAGTGAGCACAAAGTTCAGCACCTTCAAATGACTTTAGCTTCGGAAGTGAGAACTCACCACCTGCCCAAATTATAATTTCAGCCTTATAATTCTCTTTATCTGTGTGAACACAATAGCCTTCTCTTCCAGGAGTAATTTGAGACACCTTGACTTGTTCGCGAACATTTAACCCAAAATGAGCTACTCCGGTCCTAAGGTAATCAGCGTATTCTTTACCCGTTAAATGTTGTTTCTGAAAAAAGTCAGCAGGACTAGTGTCAGGCGTGATTGAATTGAGGTCTGTCTGATAAAAAGAATTAGTGTGAAAAGATGGCGTTATGAGTCTCATCTGTTTAGGCCAGCGTCTAAAAGAACTACCGACACAATTAGCCTCAAGAATGACAATGTCTTTAATGCCAGCTCGGTTTAGTGCTAGTGCACAACCTATGCCAGCAGGACCAGCTCCAATAATGATAATTTTATGTTGCACATTTTACTAATGAAAGTCACTTCTGATAAGTCAAGTATTCTGCAAGTAACGTTAGGCTATTTGAGTCTTCATTATGTTCATAGCGTAGATTAGCATTGGTGCTCAATCGCTGATTTATGTATGTAAGCTGATTAAAAAAATTAAATTTTAATATGCAAAATTTGCGCAAAAAACTTCCTGTAACTGTTCTATCTGGCTTCCTGGGAGCTGGAAAGACCACTTTGCTCAATCATATATTAAACAACCGTGAGGGACTGAAGGTTGCAGTTATTGTTAATGATATGAGCGAGGTGAATATTGACGCAAGATTGGTGACTGATGGTGGCGCTCAACTTAGTAGAACCCAAGAGCAGCTTGTTGAAATGAGTAATGGCTGTATTTGCTGCACTTTGCGTGATGACTTGCTTCAAGAAATAAGGCGACTTGCTGGTGAAGAACGATTTGACTATTTGTTAATTGAATCCACCGGAGTTTCCGAGCCAATGCCGGTAGCGGAGACGTTTTTCTTCAGAGACGAATTTGGCTTTTGCTTGGATGATATTTCATCCCTCGATACTATGGTGACCGTTGTTGATGCAGCAAATTTTGAAAGTGATTTTGGTTCACCAGAGACATTAATGGATAGGGGACAGCAAGTAGGTACAGATGATGATCGCACGATTGTAGATTTACTGGTCGATCAAATTGAATTTGCTGATGTTGTTATATTGAACAAAATTGATGCGGTCAATGATGCCACGAAAACAAAAATAACTTCTGCTATAAAAGCGATTAATAGCCGAGCTGAACTGGTTGAATCTGCATATGGAAATATTAATCTCAACGAGATATTAAATACTAATCGTTTTGATATAGAGTCTGCTGAGCAGATGCCCGATTGGCTTAAAATAATAGAAGGGGAGCCGATACCAGAAACTGAGGAATATGGTATTCATCATTTCGTATATCGAGCTAGGCGCCCCTTTCACCCCGAACGATGGAGTAATTGGATGAAACAAGAGTGGCCAGGTGTAATTAGGTCAAAGGGGTTCTTTTGGCTAGCTACTCGTATGCCCTACGTAGGGGTCTGGTCTAAGGCAGGAGAGCAAACCAAATTGGAGATGGCAGGAAAATGGTTCGCTACGGTACCTCGAAAAAATTGGCCCGATGACCCTGAAGAAGTTAAATCGGTTCTATCTAATTGGCGAGAGCCACACGGAGACCGTCGCCAAGAAATCGTTTTAATCGGGTATGTAGATAAAATGGACGAGAGCTTTTTGAAAGAGTGCTTCGATGCCTGCTTGTTAAATGATGAAGAAATGAATCTGGGAGAAATTTCTTGGAGTGACTTAAAGGATCCTTTGCCGCAGTTTGAATAGGAGCTTAGCTTTAATAGCGATGGAAGTAGAAATAGAAATCAATGAAATAGGAATCAACTTTTGTGACATTGATTCTGAAGGAATTACTTCAAACCATAAATTCTTCTTTTATGGATCTTACAACTGGGACGAAGCTCCGATTAGCATAGGAGAAATTATTGATGAAGGAGCTAGTCAACTGGAACTTAGATCTCTTAGAGACTGGTGTGAGAAACAAGTTCCTCGGCAATAGTTTGGCAATAATCGGGCAATAATTTGGCAATAGCCCCTGAAGCCACATAAGCACTGGGCAAAATGGTGGAGGTGGCGGGAGTCGAAATCGCACCCTGAAAAATAAGCTAATCTGCAAGTGTCTATACTGCAGTCTATTACAAATGTACTACTCTCCTATCTTACAATAAATGAGGTCATAAAAGCTCATATTATGTCAGGAAGTTCGTAGGAATTTGTAGGAATTTACAATTGGGGGCGGGGGTTCGCTTGGCTGGCCTCTTGATGATGTGTGTATAGTAGGAATTATTGAACAAAAATAACGATTTGCTACAGCCTAATACCTATTATAAGTTACAAAAAATGATTAAGTTCTTACGAAAACCTATTACGCTTATATTCATTACTATATATGGTTTGTTAATCTTTTGGTTTCTAGATAAACCATCAGAAAGCGATTTAGATGATTTTCCTTGGGGTAGCACCTATTTGCAGAACTACGATGGAGAATTATACGGAATAGGTGAAGAATCTTACCATTTTGAATCTAAGCGAGATTCATATATTAGTTATGAGAATTGGGATCCCGAAAAAAGATTATTTTTTCTTGAAAATTCAGACGGGTCATTTCCTAGAAGAATTAAATTTACTAATATTAAATACAATAAGTTTTTCCGCACGTTGCATGCTGTTTGTGATTTTACAGAAGATGGTAATGATTATTTACGTGCTTATTATAATCATTACATTTATGATAGCCCAGAAGGCTACTCCAGAAAGAATGGGTTTCAACTAAATGGGGATTCTTATGGGTTTTTTCTCCCATTTGCTCTCACTAATGGAGCAAAGCTTACTATTACAGCACGCATTCTAAATTCCTCTAATACAATCCCAGCAGATTTAATTTTCAGTTTTGACAAACTGCCTCGTCCCCAAATTTCAGAGTCATTGTACGAGACTGAAAAAATAAGCCTTAATAACGAGATGAATACTTATGAAATAAGTATTCCTAAATTATATTCAGAATCGGGTATTGGTTCTATCTCGATGTATGTCTTAAATAAAGATACTTCATTAACGATCGAAAAAGCAGCACTAGAATACGTAATAAATGGAGAGAAAGTCTCTGAAGAGTTGATTTTTTCAGATGCTTTTGGTGATGCGGTGCTGACTGAACCTTGGAATGATAAAGAGTTAAAATGGGTTTATAAATTTAAGTTCAATAAAGATTTCTCAAAGATTGATAATGGGAAATTAGTTATTCATTCGATGAATTATAAACCCTGGACTAGTAAATATGATTCAAATTGGTTTTACACCAAATTTGAATAGAGTTTTTAATTAAAAGTGACTTATAATGGTGGAGGTGGCAGGAGTCGAACCCGCACCCCAGCATTATGCTTCGATAATAGCTTCGGCGAAGTTGTGGTATGCTTTTTCAAAGTCCTTCGCCATGCGGTCAGGAAAGAGGTGGAAATCACCTTCTTTGAGCGCCTCGACAATGCCTTCGCTAACTACGCTTGGTAAATCAGAGTCTTCAGCGAAGCCTGAGGATATAGCCATGTCGGTTAGAATAGGACCAGGATGGACACTTAATGTAGCAGTTCCTTGCTCCTTGAAGATAGATCTTAGCGCCTGAGTGAAAGAGTATGCAGCTGCTTTACTAGCTGGGTAAGTTGCTCTAGGGAAGCTGCTTAGCGAGGCAATGGAGTTGATTTGAACGAAGGCACCGCCGCCGTTGCGCTTAAGCACTGGAGCAAAGGCCTGTGCCATACGAATTAGGCCGTAGACGTTAATGTTCAGTTCGATCTGAAATTGTTCGATGACATCTTCATCCATGACGCCTGCACCGATGAGGACGCCTGCATTCGAAACGACGACATGGGCGTCGCCCGCAGTTTTTGCGGCGGCCTTGATGGAGGCAGGCTTGTCATAGTCGATATCGACGGGAACGACTTTTTCACCAAATTGCGCTACAAGTGCATCGGCTTTATCTAGGGTGCGCACTCCTGCGTAAACTTTTGATGCACCGTGCTCGAGAAAGCTTTCGACGATGGCTTTACCAATGCCACGATTGGCACCAGTCACGAGGGTGTTTTTATTAGAAATATCGTAAGTCATACTTAAGCGATAAACCGCTCTTGGCAGAGCTTCAACCTCAGAGACTATTTAATCGGAGAGGGCGTTATTGGAGCCATCACGCCGCGCTATACGTCGACGTATGTGTTCGCTGAGGAAGTCGAGCACGGTGACGACTATTAAAATGCAGCAAAGCACGGTAGCGAAGCGATCCCATTGGTGGAATTCTTGGTAGGCGTGGAGTTGTAGACCGAGGCCACCTGCACCTACATATCCAATGATGCTAGCTGAGCGTATGTTGTATTCCAACATCCAGATACAGTGACTCCAAATGAGCGGCTTGGCGTGAGGCCAGATACCGTATTGGAAAGACTGAAGTGGATCTGCGCCGATCCCACGTAGCGATCGTGCCACTTTCATGTCGACTGACTCAAAAGCCTCGCTGAAAAATTTACCTAGGTATCCGGTGCTGTAGAGCGTTAAGGCGGCGACACCAGCCAAGGCATTGGCACCCATTGCAGCCACTGCTATAACCGCCCAAATTAGGCTTGGGATGGTCCGAATGATATTGAGTAGCATGCGCATGCTAAAGACTAGCCATGTCGGTCCAATTGTCTGGGCGGCACCCAGGGCGATGATCAGAGAAATGATAATCGCGAAGAATGTAGCTAAAATCGCGATCTCTACGGTTTCAACCAGGGCAGAACCGGTTGACTTCAGCACCGTTAGGTCGGGCGGGAAGAATTCGGAGAGGAAGCGTCCCAAATTCTTTAAAATGTCGAGATCACGTTCGTTACCCTGAATTTGGCTACCGCTGAAAATGACAGCTAGAAAAAAAATGAGTAGCGTGGTGTTCAGTAAGTTGAGCCGCTGATACCAAGGCAATTCAGCGAGTGCGGGACCCTTCTCGTGCTGAGGTGTAGGACTTAGACTCATATTTCGGCCTCCTCATTTACTGGCCTGACTCGGCGCATCTTGTGTGCCTTAGGGTCGTTTTGGTTTAAGCTTAGTGCAATGTCTGCGAAGCGCTGAATGTGCTCAGCATTATGAAGCACGCAAAGCACAGGTTTCCCCTTTTCGTCGGCTTCTTGCCTGAGTAAGCCGAGTACGCGCCCTGCATAATAAGCATCGAGACTAGATGCGGGCTCGTCGGCAAAATAAATCTCAGGCTTTTGGAAGAGCACACGTGCTGCGGCGACACGTTGTTTCTCTCCACCTGACATATGTTTCGCCCATTTATGTGGATTTTCACCAACGCCCAGTTCGCAGAGTAATCGGTAAGCCTCTTGCCGGAGTTTTTTCGGGAAACCGAGTAGGGTGCTTATGGAGTGAAAGCGGCCTAATCGCCCGCAGAGCACATTAGTGAGCAGGTCCGCATTGGGAATCAGCTGGAGTTCTTGGTAAACGATTCCAAAGTGACTGCGTAGGTCTTCCGGTTTATGAGCACTCGTGCCGCTGAGTTTGAAACTAACGCTGCCCTCGCTTGGCTCGAGCATGCCACAAAGACAGGATAAAAGTGTCGTCTTCCCAACCCCAGAGGGCCCTACGATGGCGAGGAATTCGCCTGCATGCAGATCAAGGTTAAGGTCCCTGAAGAGCCAACGGCCACCTCTTTGCAGGCCGATTCCTCGCGCGCTTAATATGGGCTCTTGTTTTTTGTCCTGCATCAAAATTGTAGCTCAAGCCTCGTTGAATGAAATCTAAATACAAATAGTTAGCCGCACATTTCATAGTAACATTTAGCTTACACTGGATGCTCCTTAATGAGCCTAGCAAGTCAAGGTTACTGAAAACGATTAAAACTGCATAGTGCGGCTGATTTCGAGTGCTTCAAGCGTGGTCTGCAGGTGAGTCTCGACCTTGGCTGGAGCCAATTCTGCACCGAAGATGCGATCACGTAAATCACTAGCTTGCGTATTCATTACAAGAAGCGCTGCTTTTAGGGCTGCCTGGTCTAGCTCACTTAGACCCTTACGTACGACGATTACGTGACTGGGCACGGGGCCTTGGCTATCGAGCATGCGTAGTTTCTCGCGTTGCGCCTTGCTCAGGTGCTTATCTTCATCGAGTACGTAGTAACTGACAGCAGCTGCTATTGCTTCGCCCCTGAGGACCCGTTCTGCAGCTGAAACATAACCGACTCCATAGAAAACATTATCCTCGCCGAAGAAGCCTTCAGGGCCGTTCTCTAGATCGATTAGACCTTGGGTATAAAGATCCCAGACGGGTATAAGAAAACCTGAGGTGCTCGTGCGACTCGAGAAAGCAATGGGCTGGCCTTTAAGTTCTGCGATATTTTGGTAGGGGACATCTTTGAGTGTAATCCAGTAACTTTGGTAGTAGGGCTTTCCGTCGATGAGTTCGGCCAAAAGAATATCAATGATGTCTTGCTCAATCAATTTGGCTGCGGCTGTCGCGCTGAGGTAGGCTAGGTCGATTGTGCCGTTGCGAAGGCCCTCATAGATGACGGCAGAACTCATTGGTACGATTGCTTCTACAGGCTTGCCCGTAGTCTTGGAAAGATAGCTCTCTAGGGCTGCGCGATCCTCTAGCATGGCGTCTGGGTCTTTATCCGGTTCTAGCGCGATGATAATTTTTTTGACAGTGTCGGCAACTGCCTCGTCGCTCTGCTCCGCACAACCAAGGAGTAGGCAGACAGTGATTAAAAAGGAAAGTCTAAGATAGGTGACTAGTATATTCATAAAGCGTGGACAGTGGATAGAAGAGTGGTCTAAATGCAAGAAGGGATCGGCCAATAAATGGCCGATCCCCAAATTTGCTTCTATTTACGAAGTAATGACTTCTAGAAAGTACCTTTGATTGATACGGCCGCGTTTATAGGAGCACCCACAGTAAATTGGTGGCTACTATAAGAGTGTGGGTAGTATTCCTCGTCTAGGAGGTTCTCAATATTAAGCTGTAAGCGGAGGTTATCGCTTAGCTGGTAGTAAGCTGCCGCATCGACACGAGTGAAGCTAGGTACTGTTCCTTTTGAAGCACCACCTTTTGGAGTGCTCTCGCCCTGATAGATGGCACCTAAACCAAGGCCTAGTTTCTCGCTGAGCTGGTAGTTGTTCCAGATCGAGTAGGAGGACTTGGGTAGCTCAGCAGGTCTTGCTCCGCTTGTGGTCTCACCCGTTAGGTGGGTATAGCCTGCGCTTACTGTCCACTGGTCAGTGACTCGACCGAGGTATTGAGCTTCGAAACCCTCGATCTCAGCCTCGTTAATTAGAGAACCACCTGCGCCATCATCTGTGACTAGATCTTGTTCTATTTTGAAAATAGCCAAGGTGACGCTTTGATCATCTGCCAGGTCCCATTTGATGCCAGCTTCGAGATTAGTGAATTCATCTGGGTCAAGGCCTGCGTCACCTAAGTTAGCGAATTGATCACCGCTTTGTGGGACAAAGGTTTGGCTGTAGCTAGCATAAAGAGAAATATGCTCTTCAGGCTTGTAGACAATACCAGCACGAGGCGTGAATTCCTTGTCCTTCTGGCTACCACTGTCGCTCGCACCTGCTTCATTGTCAGTAACTTCAATATCGAAACTGTCGAAGCGAGCGCCGAGAACGGCAGTAAGCTGATCGGATAGCTCGATCTCGTCTTGGACGTATAAAGATAAAACCGAAAGGTCAGTAGCAGTATCGTCATTGAGGTCGGTGAAAGGACCTGCGTTAAGCCCACCTGCATTAAATCCAAGGCCAGGGGTGTTGCGACCGCTAATTGTAAAAACTGCTGTGTCTTCAGTTGCAGCACTTGGATCGAAATCTGGATTAAAACGATCGTTTTCGGAGGAGCTATCCATAAACTCAGCACCAAGGAGCAGCGTGTGTTTGATGCTACCACTATCTAGTTCTGCGACAAGATTGCCAGAAAGAACGAAATTTTGGCGTTCAGTTGTGTCAACATAACCGTCAAGCGTCACTGAATCCGCATCTACTGTCTCATCATAGCTAGAGGCATAGAAATTTTGATAGAGCTTATCGTAGTCAGTATACGACGCGGTGAAGATGCCCTTGAGGGTGTCAGAGAATGAATGCTGCAGCAGCGCACGGAAGGAGATAGATTCAAACTCAGACTTATTTAAATCTGGATCTCCAAACACGATACCACTGAGTTCAGTGGCAGGTTTACCATCAGCACCTTTTGGGATACCGCGATCGATGGAACGATCATAATCGATCGCCTCTAAGGAAACATCGAGAGTCGTTTGATCACTCAATGCAAACTTGAAGCTCGGGTTGACCCCGTAGCCAGAACCATCGGAGAAGTCGCGGTGATTCTCGAATGTGTCAAAGTAGGCGTTCAGGCGGAAGGCACTTGTCTCATTGATGGCAACATTCTTGTCCAGCTGAACCTCACTCGCTCCAAAGTTGTCAATCGACAATGAGTATGCATTGAAATCTTGACCGATTTCTGCCTTCTTAGTCACACGATTGACAACACCACCAGCACCACCACGTCCGAAGAGTAGGGCGTTTGGTCCGCGTAGTATTTCGATCTGCTCAACATTGTAGAGTGGACGGTAGTATTGCACATCGTCGCGCACACCATCAACAAAGAAGTCGGAGGTTGAGAGGCTGCCGCGGAAGACGACTGCATCGCGGTGGCCTTCACCCTGGTTCATATTTACTCCAGGAGTGTAATCGACAATATCACCGACACTGTCAAAGCCGCGTAGTGAGATGTCGGCAGCACTTGTGATTGATAGGCTCTGGGGCACGTTAATGACAGGTGTTGGAGTTTTTAAAGCATTCACTTGATCGGAGAAGAGAAACTGATCTGTGACCACGAATTCATCTAATTCGTAGACCTCGTTCTCAGCAGCAGCTTCCATGTCTTGTGCCAGCGAAGACACAGAACTGATTGTCAGGGAAAAAAGGCCACACGCCATGAGTTTGATGGGCAGCATCTTTAGTTGCTTTAGGTATGTTTTCATATGTTTTTTGTTGGTGAAAACTAATAAAAAGAATGAGTCTCAATAGCATTTAAGACTTGTCAAGCTTTTATTGATATTGAGTATCATTAGCATAAATTATCTTATGTATTACAGCACCTATAGAGGGTAGTTCTTGAGTAACTAGCTTCTTAATGATGACTAATTAGCTCACAGCTCCCCTTACTTAGCTGATTGAGTAGTGAGATGCTCGCTCAATTGGAGGCACACCTCGCGCAATACCCATAAAAAACGCTGACAGATGTCAGCGTTTTACAGAAATAGACTATTGTAAGCTCTTACCTAGGTTCCCATGGACTGAGCACCTCGTCGGCAATTCGACGCGCCAAGCCGCGTACGATGTGGGGCATGGCTTGGTATTCCGATTGAATGAAACCTTGTCTCTGGCTGTCCCCTGGAGTGGCGTATAGGTCTTCCACGTAAGCATTGGAAGATTTTTGGATCATGCGTTCTTGGAAGTAATATTCGCCCTTGTTTTGATTGAAGAGTGAGACTTCTGCGGAGAGATTGAGGCTGAAATTCGCGGCCATTGTCGTGTCGAGACTCTGGCGCGCGTCAGCGCGGCGATTATATTCGGTCAGATTTACAATGAGAACCGCATCAGCGGCTTTACTACTGGTAACTAGCTTTGTGCGCCCATCATGGATGAATACCTCACGAATCTGCGAGCTGAGTAAAGCTTGCGCTTGGGGAGCGAAGCTATCATTGGTGACTGGCTTGATGTAAATGGACTCGAAGGGTAGTTCGACTGGGTTGCCAAATTGGTAAGAATTGCAGCCGCCGGTGAAGGCCACTGTAAACAAAGTGAGTAATGCTAGTATGCGTTCTTGGAGTTCGCTTTGGGGCATCTTCAATTATAGAAAGTTAGTTTCGTTGTTTAGAGAAGAAATTAGTCTGCAAGGAGGAACTTGCGAAGAATGCCGGCTCCAGTGATGGGTTGAACCCCTGCTTCAATGTCGGCAATACGGGCACGGGCTTCTTCGGCTGCCTCCGATTCTGGCGCGATCGTAATGGTTTCGTTATAGAAGACCAGCGCCGCGGTATTGTTTGAGCGATAATCATAGAAAAAGTCGCCGAGGTTGAGGCGGCTCCGCGCAAGCAGGTCTTGCATTTTTGCGAGGTTGCTTTCAACTTCGCCTATGAAGCTACTCTGAGGAAAGAGGATGAGGAAGTCTTCATAGTAACTGATAGCTTGTCGCGTCGAGCCTTGATCGTATTCCACTCCATTGATTAGGTTGGAATAGGTCTGAGCAGTTCTATAATAGGCGTCCGACGCGAGCATGCTCTGAGGGTAATAGTTGATCAATCGATCAAGCGCATCGATGGCGTCTTCGGGGTTTTGTTCCCGTTCAGAGACGATTGCGATATTCATCAGTGCGAGAGGTGCGTAGTCGCTGAAGGGTGCGTTGCGTACGATTTGTTCAAACTGACGAGCTGCCTCGCCGTATTGCTTGAAGCCAGGGATGAGCCAGAGGATACGGCCTCGGGCACCCTCCATAAGAGCAGTGGCACAATCAAATTGAGCGCTAAGCACTTGATTGAAATTTTGGTAGTTTGGATGCTTGAAAATAATCTCTTGTAGGTTAACAAAGGCTTTGGTCCATTGACCCTTTCCCATGAGAATTTGACTACGGAGGAAGCGAGCATCCCCACAGGCCACTGCCTCTGGGTATTTCTTTATAATTTTCTTTAAGATGCGCTCAGCCGAGCGAGTGCTACCTGCATCAAGTTTTGCCTTCGCAGTTTCGAGTAGTGCGGCCGCTTCAGACTCTTGCACGGAGTTCGCTATATTGAGATCGACGAGGTCTTCGTCTTCGCCGATGAACCATTCAAGCGGGTTGAATTGGGCATGCAGCGATGTGACTAGTAGTAGCCAGATAGCGAAAGTGGTAGCGGTCGTATGTTGCATAGTTATTTTTGAAGATCACTGCCATTTGATCAATGAGGCACCCCAGGTCAAGCCTGCCCCAAAAGCGACGAGAAGGATCAGATCTCCAGATTGGATCCGACCCATCTGATAGGCCTCGTCAAGGGCGAGTCCGACGGAAGCGCCAGAGGTGTTGCCGAATCGATCGAGATTGTTGTGGAATTTTTCCAATGGCAGCTTCATTCGCTTTGCGAGGCTATCAATGATGCGCATGTTGGCTTGATGCGGGATAAGTAAATCGATTTGGTCCGACGTAAAGCTATATTGCTTTAGAATATCGCTGCTGACTTGTCCCATGACGCGGACGGCCTGCTTAAAGATTTCCTTGCCGTTCATTTTGATGAAGTGTTGACGCGCGTCGATTGATTCGTGAGAGGGGGGAATCGTTGAACCGCCGGCAGGTTGATAAAGTAGGCTTGGATCGGAGCCATCGGAGCCAGCGATACTGCCTAAGACCCCGACGCCAGCGGTTTCGGAGGCTTCAATGATGATCGCGCTTGCCGCATCGCCGAAAAGCACGCAAGTGGTCCGGTCTTGGAAGTCTAAGATCGAACTCATCTTCTCCGCACCTATGATGAGCGCTTTCTTGTAGGCTCCCGAACGCAGCATATTAGAGCCAGTGTTGAGCGCGTAAATGAAGCCTGAGCAGGCAGCCTGAATATCAAATGCAGTGATGTTACCCAAGCCGAGCTTACTCTGGAGAATGCATGCGGTGGAAGGGAAGGGCATGTCGGGTGTCATCGTGGCCACGATAATGAGATCAATGTCACTACGGTCGATGCCTGCTGCTAAGATAGCCTTCTCGGCGGCGGCTACAGCCATGTCACTGGTTTTCTCGCCTTGGGCTGCGAAACAGCGTTCGCTGATGCCAGAGCGTGTACGAATCCATTCGTCTGAAGTGTCTACAATTTTGGACATGTCATCATTTGTTAACACTTTGGCAGGCGAGTAGGAACCAGTGCCGGTTATGATGACGGATCGAGTAGGCTGAGACATTTAGGGAAGTTGATTGTAGGTGGATGATTGGTCTATCAATGAGCTCTAATCTGAGGGCAGTTTAGACTAGGTCATTAGCTTGATTGATATCAGAGCTAATTGAGTCAATCATATCATGCCTCACTATTTGACGAGCAATGCGTAAAGCATTGGCAATCGCTATATAATTTGAGGAGCCGTGTGATTTCAAAACATTCCCTTTGAGGCCGAGTAGCGGGGCGCCTGCGTATTGGTCGGGGCTGAGTCGCACTTTCATGTCGTGGAAGGCTGATTTGGAGAGTGCTGCACCGATGATCCGCTTGGGATTACGCACGAGTTCTTCTTTCATGGTATTACCGACGAAGCCGAAGACCGCTTCGCTCGATTTTAGAACAACGTTGCCGACGAAACCATCACAAACGATCACATCGACGTCTCCATCGAAAATCTGGAAGCCCTCAATTGGACCCACATAATTGATCACCTTTTTGTCGATCGCTTGCAGATAAATCCCCGATGCGTTGATTAAGCTATTTCCTTTACCTTCTTCGGTGCCGATGGTGAGCAGAGAAACACGAGGGTTTTCAATGCCAAGGGCTGCTTTGGCGTAGTTTGAGCCAAGCACCGCATTATGCATTAGATTGATCGAACTAGATTCTGGATTTGCTCCGACATCTATTAGGACAAAGGGCTTTTTTTTGCTGGGCACAATGATGCCTAGAGCAGGGCGATCGACACCGTCTAGTGGGCGCATGCGCAGTGTGCCACCAGCCATCAGGGCGCCCGTATTGCCGCAGCTGACGACTGCATCGGCTTTGCCAGCCCTGAGTAGCTCGATGGCTTGAGCCATTGATGAGTCTTTTTTCTTGCGCAGCGCTTGGATCGGCTTGTCCGTCATGCTAACCACCTCGCTTGCGTGGTGGACGTGGATCTTGTCCGGATCTATGCTGAACTTGCGAACCTTCAATAGGCGCTCCAATAAGCGTCCATTTCCCACGAGGGTGAAGTCGCAGTCGAGACCAAGCTCATCAGTCGCATACAATAGTCCACGTATAAATTCCGTAGGCCCAAGGTCACTTCCCATTGCGTCGACCGCGATGGTGCACTTACCGTCGGGTGCGACCATTGTAGTAAGTCAAATTAAAGTAGCAGAGGGCAGGATCAGATTGCTTATGTAGAGTCTATTAGACTTCAACGTCGAGCACTTGGCGGCCACGATACATACCATTTGCGGGATTTACACGATGAGGGCGGAAAAGAGTGCCGTCCTGTGAGTCTTTCGAGAGCTGTGGCAGTGCGAAGGTAGTCGCGCCACGGCGTTTGCGGCTCCGTTGCTTTGATTGTTTGCGTTTTGGCTGTCCCATGGGATTTGTTTTGTTAAATTGTAGTGTAGAAAGCGTGACCACTTCTAGATTTTTGGATTAAAGGCTACAGTTTGTCTCCGTCAAGCTCGCAATCTTCACAAATTTTACCTTAAAGACGCATGTTTAGCACAACCTCGACGAGTTGATTTATCCCGTGCTCTGCCTCGGTAATCGATTGGGCAAGCATGTAGGCTGGGGTTGTCACCACACGATTGGTTCGGTCGACCACGATCGAGTCGACTGAGCAGCCGACGTGATGAGCCCCTTTGGCCTCTACTGCAGCAACTGTGGTGGTATCGTTACCTATGGTCAATTTAACATTCTGCTCTCCGAGTGCACGCGCCGCGAGGATAGGAGCGATACACATAAAGCCCTGCGGTTTGCCTGCTGTATGAGTAGCCTGTATGAGATCGATTACGGCGGGATCAACATCGTAATTGGCGCCGTCGAAGGCGTAACTAGACAAGTTTTTGGCCACCCCGAAGCCGCCCACGTAGATAAATGCGTCAAAATCGTCCGCTTTTACGTTGTCTAATGGCAGAATCTTCCCTCTAGAAATACGTGCCGCCTCTATCATTACGTTACGATCTTCCTCCTCTAGTTCATCGCCGTTCGAATGATCAATTACTTGCCTTTGGGTAATATCAGGCGCAAGGCAACTCACCTCTGCGCCAGCTTTTTCCAGTGCGAGTAGTGTTAATACAGACTCCTGGATCTCAGCGCCATCGTAGACGCCGCAACCTGATAAAATAACAGCAACCTTTATTTTCATGATATAGAGCGATAGATATTCTTTATTTTTCTGCAATTCCAATAGAGCGAAATATTTCTGAGGGGTTGCCACCAGTGCGATATTTTGTCCGTTTCTAAAAGCACATGCCACTTCCCTCGAAACCCGCAACTAGCTCTGACCGCAGCTTCCTCATTGAGTTGGGCGGGGGTATCGTCTCTCGGCAGGCTGAAAAGGTCTTTGAGTCCCACTTGGTTGAGTCAGCCGAGTGGGAGAGTCCCGTATAGCCCGGTCTCGTCGACGGGGGTGACGGTATTTACACCCCTGAACTGAATCTTCGCTCCACTGTCTTCTATAAAAATATCTGCACCTGTGCTGACTAGTCCTCATCGTAAAGTATGCGAACACGCCCCCGCCTCTGTGGTTCATTATGACCCATGGTGGAACCCAGCTGCTGAAGCCCGGGCGACGGATCGAGCTCATCGTATAGAGCAAAAAAAGTGGTGACCAATATCAAGCTAATCGCAGCCAATGCCGTCGAAGAAAAATTCTTAGAGCCTAGCCACAATGGACTGTGATTCGATCTTTCACCGCCTCTAGTTCACTCTCCGTCATGAGTAAACAAGCAGTTGACCAGGCGTCTGCGTAAGCGGCTTTTTCGTGAATTACCCTTATCCGTGTGTGGGGATACTGTGTGAATTCTGCCTGACGAGGGGAGACGATGTGACTACCTTGTATTGTAATTCCGGATACACTTAGTGCTTGGTTCTTAAGTTCTACCACTGGCATATTGGTTGAGCCCGTGAGCTCGATTTTCCATGAATTTTCTCCAAAGGCTAGCTGCGTACTGGCACCAGCGGCGACGAGGCCACTATTAATGCCTAAATCGCGAAGGAGTGGCACTATACGATCGAGTGCGTAACCCTTGCCAATACCGCCAAGGTCAATTTCACGGCCAGCTTCGACGCAGTGAATAGCAGGCCGTTTTGGGTCGACCATTAGTTGCCCTTCGAGGGTTGGCACGACACCTGTCATCGCATTTTTTTGATGCTCAATTTGTCGTCCTAGTGTAATGTCGAAGAGGCCATCGCTATCGATGTAAATTTTGAGAGCGATATGCATGCATTCGTAGCAAGCCTCACTAATGAAGAGGGTCTGACCGCTCAGCATTTGATTAATCTGAGAGACGTCGCTCCCAGATATGTAGCGACTGAGGACGTTCTCGATTTCATCGATTAATGCAAAGGCTTGATTAGCGGCATCACGCGCGTGCTTGGCCTGTGCATGTAATAGACGAAGTGTAAAGGTAGTCTTCATTGCTTCGTGCTTGAAAGTATGCGAGTCGGTCATAGCTGAGTTTTGATCCATTTTGTCCAGAGGTCTTTACGCAAATGGAGCGTCATAGAAACATTCGTGCGTAGTCCTCGAGGAAAAGCGACATGGCTATCGTTAAGTAGCTTATTGGTGGCTTGATCGGAATCTGATACGCTAAAGACAAGCGGAGCATCTATCATATTTACT
>PKCJ01000096.1 GCA_002862945.1 Opitutia bacterium
GTACCGGTAGCTCTGCGATCGAGATCGATGCGAATGGCCTTGGTCTCCGTTCGGGCACATCAGGACGCGGAATCCACGCTACGTTTTCGCCACAGACGCTTGACGTAGGTGATTCCATGACGGCAACGCTGACCTTTAACACCCCAGCTACCGTAGGCACGGGCAGGAGCACCGCTTTCAAGTTCGGTCTTATGGATTTGGACGATCCTCTGTTAGCTAGTAACGTGGGATCAGGCAATGCACTCTGGACCGGCGTGCCTGGATACATGATTGATTTTGACGTCAACAACGGCTCTTCAGCCAATGTAAGTGTCCGAGAGCACGATTTGTTAGATACTCAAGGGAAATTCCTAGTATCGAGCGGCGAGTGGGATTTAATCAGCGGTAGTTCAGCTAACGGTTACACTTTCGAGGCGTTGACTTCGTATGTAGTCGTGATAAAGGCAACCAGAACGAATACGGGCAGCATGGATATCTTTGCTACACTCAGCCTCGCTAGTGGTGGCGAGCCAATTGCCAGCCATACTGCGAGTGATGTCGACGGCACCATTGCGAATAATTTTGGTTTGTTGGGGGTTGCGGCAAGTTCCAATACCTTTGGATCGACTACCTCGGCAGGCCTAGACGTGGACAATGGTATTACCTTCACCAATGTTACGGTTGAGACTGCGCTGGATGTCTCTGGTAACACCCCGCCGACTGCCAGTGATAATAGCGGGTCAATCGATGAAAATGCTTCGATTGGGGATGACGTGCTCACCGTGTCTGCTACTGACGGCAGTGCGATCAGTAGCTTCGAGATTATTGCGGGTAATACGGGGGATGCATTCTCCATCGATAGCACTGGTCTGATCGAAGTAGCCAGTGCACTCGATTTCGCGACAACCCCGTCTTACACCCTGACGGTTCAAGTTACTGATGATGGCACTCCAGGTCTCAAGGATACAGCCACCGTGACGATTACCGTTAATGAGGTTGTCAGTGGCTTCGGATCATGGGCATCGGGCTTCTCTCTTGTAAGCAGTATCGAAACTGGCGATGACGATAACGACGGCATCGAGAATGTTTTGGAATACATCCTTGGTGGTGATCCTACAGCAGCCGACCTCTCAATCATACCAAATGGTGCTACAAATGGTGCGAACTACGAGTTGACCTTCACACGAAGTGATGACTCGGAAACTGACGCCACAACAACCGTGCAGTTCGGTTCTGATCTAACGGCCTTCCCGGCCACAACAGAGACCGTTCCTGCAGTTAGTGGCACAGCCGGTAGCGTGACCTTCACCATCGTCGAGAACGGCGAGGGCGATGACAGTGTCACTGCATCGATCCCACATGGTGGTGCGACTGAATTCTTCGGCCGAGTCGCCGGATCCTTGAATCCGTAAAACTCAGGGCGCTTAAACAGATCTTAACGCCTAAACAGCACACCCTGGCTTCCAATGATTGGGAGCCAGGGTGGAAGCTGACTTTTTAAAAAGCTCGCGGGGATTATCTCCGTGGGCTTTTTTTTGCGAAGAAAGAGTTAACTCAGAACGTCTTTGAGGGGTGTTGCCGCGAATTGATAGCGGCAACTGTCAGTATCTCTGCATCGACCCTAGCGGTGATCCCAAGGAAGTTGCACATCGACTAATTTATGATCCCAGACTTCGAATGGTTCAAAGATTTTACCAGGGTTTAATATGCCGAGTGGATCGAGGGCTTTTTTGACAGAGTGCATCGCGGCGATCTCCGCTTGGCTATGCTGCATCCCCATGAAGGGAGCCTTGGCCAGACCGATGCCATGTTCACCTGTAATAACGCCACCCAGATCAACGACTTTTTGCATCAGCTTATGGATGCCCGCTTTGGCTTTTTTTGCGTCGGCTTTGCTCGCGCGGTTATACATAATATGTACGTGCAGATTACCATCTCCAGCATGACCAAAGGTGGGCGTGGCGAGGCCGATTTCATTTTTGAGCGCTATTGTGTAGCGAATCAATGCGGCCTGCTTTTCGAGGGGCACGACGACATCTTCATTTAGCTTCGTATCCGCGAGCGAAAACATCGACTGCGAACAGGTCCGGCGAACTTGCCATAATTTTTCGGCTTGCGCGTCAGTGCGGGCTTCGCGGTGGGAAGCAGCGAAACCAGTGATGTAGTCTAGCAGACATTTACGCTGATGGCGGACTTCGGCAGGACAACCATCGAGCTCGATTAGGAGGATCGAGCTGCGAGACTGACCTTCGAAAATCGCTTTGCCTGTGAATTTTTCCGCACAGCTTACAGACTGGCGATCAAGAAACTCTAGTATGGAAGGGCTCACGCCGACTTTAAAAAGACCGACCACGGCTTTAAAAGCGGCCGCTTCGCTCTTGAAAGCGAACATGCCTGTCCAGCGTTTTTCTGGCTTTGGGATAAGCTTGAGATTGGCCGAAGTGATGACACCGAGTGTGCCTTCGGATCCGATCAAAAGATCGCGCAGATTGAGGCCTGATACATATTTCTTAATAGGCAGTCCAAATTTAAATGGGCTGCCATCAGCAAGGAAGCCATTGAGGCCTAGCACATAGTCGCGGGTGACGCCGTATTTGACACAGCGCATTCCCCCAGCGTTACAAGCGATGTTACCCCCAAGCGTGGAATAGTTTTTCGAGGAAGGATCGGGCGGATAAAAAAGGCCTAGCGCTTCAGCTTGTTCTTGAAAATTGGTTGTAACTGCGCCCGCTCCAACCGTAGCGATGCGTGCAACGGGATCAATTTCGATCTGATTGAGCGCAGAGAGGTCTAGCACCCAGCCGCCTTGAATCGGAACAGCTGAGCCCGTGGCGGAAGAGCCCGCACCTCGCGAGGTGACCGGGACGCCATACTTGTTGGCGATCTTGAGAACGACCCCTACGTCAGCGGGATCTTTAATCACAATGACAGCACGTGGCAGCGACGAAAGCCTCAAATTATCCAAAGAAGCACGAAAACAGCTAGCGTCATCCTCTAGCACAGAGCCCACCAAATGCTTACGTAGCTCTCTCATGGCATTGGCTGCCTTGTTTATCTTCTTTTCCATATTACCCTTCATTCACTGCACCGTAGCGTTCTACGAGCGAGAGGAAAGAAAAAGCCGCTCGATCTTGAAATCGCAATTCTAGGAGGTGTTTTTGTCAGTATTTTCTGCGGTAAGGACGTAGCAAGGCTCTTAGCAATAGCACTCGCTAAAGGATCGAGTGGTCAGCCCTCCTTTCGCTATTTCCATTTTTCATTGCACTGCGGGTCTTTGAGGGCATCTTTTCGCGTCTATGCTCCAAGCTGGTATTGTAGGTCTCCCCAATGTGGGCAAGAGTACATTGTTTAACGCTCTCACGCGTACGCGTAAGGCGGAGTCGGCAAACTATCCGTTTTGCACGATCGACCCCAACGTGGGCGTCGTCCAAGTGCCGGACGCTCGATTGGAACCCCTGCGAGAAATCGCAAAAACCGACAAGATCATACCTGCTGCGATCGAATTTGTAGATATCGCGGGCCTTGTTGAAGGCGCGAGTAAGGGCGAAGGACTAGGCAACAAATTCCTCGCCAACATTCGCGAGGTCGATGCCATCGTGCACGTGGTGCGCTGCTTCGATAATGACGATATCATCCATAGCATGGGCTCAATCGATCCGATCCGTGACATAGATGTGATCAACACCGAGCTCATCCTCTCCGACATAGGCTCGCTAGAGAGCCAGCAGGAAAAACTAGTCAAAAAGGCCCGCGGGGGTGACAAAGAGGCCGCTGAGAATCTGGAACTTATTGAACGCTTGCTACCTCACCTCAACGAGACGAAGCCCGCCATCACACTCGACATGAGCGAGAACGAGCACGCCGTGCTCAAGCGCCTTTGTTTGCTCTCCGCTAAGCGCGTAATCTATGCCTGCAATGTGTCCGAGAGCGATCTGAGCGACACTTCTGGCAATCAATACGTCGCCCTTGTTGAAGAGTTTTCCGAAGAACACCACGGCGCAGGCACTTGCATCGTTTCCGCAGCCGTTGAGGCCGAACTGATTGATTTCGATGACGAGGAAGCGGCCGAATATTTGGAATCCCTTGGGGTCAAAGACTCCGGCGTGTCCCTTCTGATTCGAGCCACCTACGACCTGCTCGGGCTGGCCTCCTATTTTACTGCCGGCGTCCAAGAAGTGCGTGCTTGGACATTTAAAAGTGGCATGAAAGCACCACAGTGTGCAGGCGTCATTCATACCGACTTCGAGCACGGCTTTATTAAAGCAGAAGTAGTCGCCTACGATGATTTAATCGCCGCTGGCAACGTGGCCAAAGCGCGCGATGCGGGTAAATACCGCCTCGAGGGTAAAGAGTACGAGTTTAAAGACGGCGACGTCGCCCTCTTCCGCTTCGCTAACTAATCGGCCTCATAAGTTGCAGGAATACGAAAACTAGATCGATTGACCTTTTTTGTTAACAGAGCCCACTCATATTTATGCGGCAGACTGCACACACCATCAAATCCATTCGATATGCGACCGCTTTCGAGCAACTCCTGCGAATTTGCTGCATGAGCGTGCTTTGCCTGTTTGGATTTGTCGGCTGCGATCAAGCCGAACCTACCAGCTATATCATCCCCAAAGAAGACCGCACAGTTACGATGCCAACGCCCGTGGCTGATTCTTCAGTAACAAAAGATTCAGCACCCCCTAATGGATCCATGCGCATTCTTCCTGGCATGCAAGCCGCTGCCGACGAATCTGGCGGGGTTACCTATACGGTGCCCGAAGGATGGGAAGATCTCCCTGCGAGCGGTATCCGTAAAGCTAATCTGAGGGTAAGCGATGAAAACGGCACTGCCGAGCTGACTATACTCGTCTTCCCGGGAGACGTTGGCGGACGCATTGCCAACATAAATCGCTGGCGCGGACAGGTCGGGCTCGATGATGCCCTACCCGAAGACCTACCCACGTTTACTGAAGCCTATACGATCTCTCAACACCCCGGTCTGTATGTGCGCCTTGAAGGGGGGGCGCAAAGCATTCTCGGTGCCCTACTCCCTTTCCACGGTAGCACTTGGTTTTTCAAGTTTCTCGGTAGTAGCGGCACTGTGCTGAGCAATGAAGCCAAAATGAAGGCCTTCCTTGATACCGTGCGACTAGAGGACAGTCACCACTAATCGATGAAGCCCCTCTTCCAGTTTTTCAGTTCGCTCAAACTGACGGTGGTATTGCTCAGTTTCTCGCTGCTCCTCATTTTTTTCGGTACACTCGACCAAGTGCAATATGGCATATGGCATACGCAAGAGCTTTACTTCGAGAGTTTTTTAGTGGTCTGGACATTTCCCGAGCATGCTCCGCTTGGTCAACATCTGCACTGGATTCGTATCCCGATGCCAGGCGGCTATCTGCTAGGAGGCATGCTGTTAGTCAACCTCTTAGCCGCTCACCTTACCCGCTTCAAGATGTCTTGGACGAAATGCGGTATCTTCCTCATTCACTCCGGCCTCATCTTGCTGCTCATAAGCGAGCTGATGACGGATATTCTCGCGGTCGAAAGTCAAATGCCTGTCGATGAAGGAGGCAGCAGCAATTACTCTCAAGGCTTCCGCGAGAACGAGCTCGTCTTCATAGACCGTAGCCACCCAGAGCACGACAGCGTCCACGCCATCCCAGCTAGCCTGCTCAAACCTGGCAAGCGCATCGAAGTTCCGAATACGCCGCTGAGCATTCGCACACTTCGCTATTACGGTAATGCGGAAATCGGACGAGCGACGAGCGGTTCGCCCACCGAGTCCATCGCGACACGCGGCGCAGCAGTGCGCATGGGTATCATCGTAAATCCAAAGCCGGAGACCTACTCGGAGGACGAGATCAACACCGTCGCCGCATTTGTCGAAGTATTGAACGGCGAGGATTCGCAAGGCATATGGCTCGTATCTAACGTAATGGACGAACGTTTCCCCCCACAAATGGTGGACACTGGTAACCGCTCCTTCGAGATCGCCCTGCGTTTCACCCGCCATTACTACCCCTTCGAGATAGAGCTGATCGATTTTAAGCATGAAAAGTATCCAGGTACTGAGGTGCCCTACAACTTCTCCAGCGAAGTCAAAGTTACCCATCAAGACAGCACCAAAAACCAAAAAGCGCTGATCTACATGAACCACCCGCTACGCTACGAAGGGCTCACCTTTTTCCAAGCCTCCTTCGCGAATCAAGACAAAACCTCCATTTTCCAAGTAGTGCGTAACCCAGGGTGGTTACTGCCCTACCTGAGTGTACTCCTAATGGGGCTCGGCATGTGCGTCCAATTCGGCATGCACTTCTTTAAATTTCTCAGCAAACAACGCAGATGAAAAAAATAATCTACCTCATCGTATATGGTATCGCGACGCTCATGATACTGGGTGGATTGCGTTCATCAAAAGTCGATTCGGATTTTGATCTGGCAGCCTTCGCCGAGCTGCCCGTTCAAGTCGGTGGACGGATAAAGCCGCTCGATTCGGTCGCACGTAACACGCTTCTAATTCTCTCTGGTCGACAAAAGGTCGTGACCGACAAGGGCGTCACTCTCTCGCCGATTGAGTGGTTCATAGATCTAACCATGCGCCCGGAAGTGGCGGACACTTATCCTATTTTTAAAATCGAGTTCCCCGACGATCTCGGGCTCGTCGGCCTCGCGGAGCAAGGGCAGCGCTACTACTCCTTCAACGAACTGCTGCCCTTTTCAGAAGAGCTGCGCCGCCTCTACGGGGAGATCAATCCTGCCCCTGAACTACGCAGCCCCTACGAAAAACAAATCGCTGATATCAACAACGGCCTAATGCGCTACCACCGCGTGATGCACTCGCTCCACCCAGTCGGCGGGGCCGAGAGGCTTGATCGCCTAGTCGACGAATATCAAAGCTACTTAGCCACGATCCAACCGGGAATGGTCGAGCTACGTAAGCAACAAGCGGGCGAAGAATTCGACGCTGCTCTACTCAAACGCTTTATCACTTTTGCCGACGACTATTTAAAACTATCGACCACTGCTTACTTGCGCGTAGTGCCGCCACCGCCGCCCGTTGACCTTCTCAAAGATTGGAAAAATATTGGTCTAGAGTTGCTCGACGTAATGAAGGATGACCCGCTCAGTCCCTACGTGACCAGCTACGCTAGCTTGACCATGGCTTACCGCTCGGGCGATGCGGAGCAATTCAACCGCGAAGTCAGAGAGCTACGCGAACGCTTTGTTGCAGACTTCCCAGGCGATATTTCGCGCGTGCACTACGAGCGCGTCTTCAATGGCCTGCAACCATTTTATATTTCGATGCAGCTCTACGTGCTAATCTTTCTAGCCGTCTGCATCTCGTGGCTACGCTGGCCAAAAGAACTCGCTAAAGCCGCTTTTTGGGTGCTTGTACTGACTTTTCTCATACACACCTTTGGGCTGCTCTCGCGAATGTATATTCAAGGGCGCCCGCCGATTACCAATCTATATTCATCCGCCGTCTTCGTGGGCTGGGGCGCCGTTTTGCTTGGTATATTCATAGAGAAATTCTTTAAAAATGGGATCGGAGCAGCCATGGCATCGTTGGTCGGCTTTTGCACACTGATCATCGCGCACCATCTCGCCATGACGGGCGACACGCTTGAAATGATGCGTGCCGTGCTCGACTCGAACTTCTGGTTAGCGACGCATGTGGTCATTATCACCTTCGGCTACTCGGCTATTTTCCTAGCGGGTGCATTGGCAATACTCTTCGTCCTGCTCGGGGTCTTCAGTAGTCGCTTTAATAAAGACACCGCACGCTCACTCAGCGCAATGGTCTACGGCATTATTTGCTTTGGTACACTTTTTAGCCTAGTCGGCACGATCCTTGGAGGCATCTGGGCCGATCAAAGTTGGGGTCGTTTCTGGGGATGGGATGCTAAAGAGAACGGCGCTTTGATGATCGTAATCATGGGCGCTATTTATCTACACGCCCGCTGGGGTGGTATCTGTAAAGATCGTGGCCTCATGGCGCTCGCGATTTGGGGTAACATCATTACTGCTTGGTCCTGGTTCGGCACGAACATGCTACCAGTTGGGCTACACAGCTATGGCCGCATGGATAGTGCTTACGCATGGCTGATCGGCTTTGTGCTAGTGCAACTCGTATTGACCGCGACCGCACTACTCCCATGGCGCTTCTGGCGCAGCGAGTTTGGGCAAGCTAACTATCGTAAGGAGAAAAAGCGCAGCTTGATCGCTGCGGAAGACGCCAAAGCATAAATTTTGCAGACGCCCATGACTCTGGATAAATAACAAGCTTTGAGGATTAAGAAAAGTATTACGCCCTTGGGTGGGCTTCTTTGTGTGCTTCTTTGAGTCGGGCGATAGAAACGTGGGTGTAAATTTGCGTAGTCGATAGATTCGCGTGACCGAGCAGCTCTTGCACAGCGCGAAGGTCAGCGCCCTCATCAAGCATATGGGTAGCAAAAGAGTGCCGCAGCTTATGAGGCGTCATGTCGAGAGGGAGACTGGCGGCAGCGAGGTGGGTCTTGAGTAGCTTCTGAATCTGTCGTGGCTCCATTCGCTTACCTTTGCGCGTGCAGATCAGGGGGGCATTGAGGGCGGCTTCTAAGTCGAAGCGCTGCACGAAGATGCGTAGGCATTGCACCGCCACGGGGCCTAATGGACAAAGGCGTTCTTTGCGGCCTTTACCGAGCACCCTGGCAAGCCCTTGGTCGAGGTCGACTTGACCATGATTCAACCCGCAGAGTTCACTTACGCGCAGACCCCCGCCGTAGAGTAGCTCTAAAATGAGGCTATCACGGAAGGCTTCAAACTCGCTGATCTGACCGTCTTTCCAGAGCAAAATGGGCGCGTTGAGCAAGGTCCGCATCTGAGTTTCGGTAAGAAATTTTGGCAGTGGTTTATCCAGTTTCGGTAGAGTCAGGCCAGTAAAAGGATTATTCTCAACTATGCCCTGCTTGCGCAGGTAGAGATAAAAAGCGCGCAGTCCAGAGATTTGATTGTGGAGGGTACGGCGAGCTTTGTTACGACCTTCTTCAACCAGGAAGGAGCGCACTTGGATCGAAGTCACGGCAGCAAAGTCCTCCTTCCACTTACCGGCATCATTGAGATAACATACAAAGTTTTCGACTGCGGCGCGGTAATTACGCACCGTGTAATCGGAGACACGACGCTGGTGCGCGAGGTGGTCGCAGAATTTCTCTAGATCTGGAATAGAGGTGGCCATTTCTAAAATCTAGGGCACGAGAGTTCGCCCGCTGGGCATTTACTCATTTTCTACTGCTACTTACCCAAACTGAAGCGTTCGATCACTTCATCCGCAAAATAGCCGTAGGCGTGGGCGCCATTGCTATTGGGTTCATATTCAAAAATGGACTGCCCAAAGCTGGGGGCTTCGCTCAAACGGACGCTACGAGGGATCATACTACGGAAGACAAGATCTTCGAAGTGCTTGCGTACCTCACCGACGACTTGTTGCCCGAGATTGGTGCGCTGGTCGAACATCGTCATGAGAATGCCGCCAAGCTCAAGGCCTTCGTTAACGCCCGCATCGCGAAGCTTATCGACAACTTTTAAGATTTGCCCGAGGCCTTCCATCGCAAGGTATTCACATTGGAGTGCGATGATGAGATAATCTGCAGCGGAGAGGCTATTCATTGACAGCATGCCAAGTGCTGGCGGGCAATCGAGCACGATGGCATCGTAGTCGTCGGACTCGCGGAGGGGGGAAATTACCTCTCGCAGCTGAATAAGGTAGTCCTCCCGCTGAAAAAGCTCGATCTCAATCGCGGCCATATCGACTTCAGAAGGAATCATAAAGAGGCAATCGTTAGAGCCGACAGGTTGCACTTTTTCCAGAGCATTACCCTCCCCGCATAGAGGGCCATAGAGACTCCCCTCTTCAAGCTTTTCAAGACCGAGCCCGCTCGTGGCATTTGCCTGCGGGTCGAGGTCGACCAGCACAGTGCGCACGCCCTTTGCGGCAAGTGCGAAGCTGAGGTTAATGGCAGTTGTCGTCTTACCGACGCCGCCCTTTTGATTCGCAATAGTAAATACAGTGGCAGACATATCTTTATTAATAGACGATGGGCAGAGATCGTCGAGCAGAAAGGCGTTTCCCCTAACCTAGGCTTCCGCAACCACAGGATTGCGCAGCATACCAATGCCGCTGATCTCGATCGCAACCTCGTCCCCAGGCTTAAGGAAGCGCGGCGGATCAGCCACAACGCCCACACCAGGTGGCGTACCCGTCAGAATGACTGTGCCCGGCAGCAAGGTAGTACTACCGCTAAGGAATTCAATCAGCTCAGCCACGGTAAAGATCATATCGCCCGTAAACGATTCTTGCCTAATCTCGGTATTCAGGATGGTCCGGATGGGAAGAATCTGTGGGTTAGGGATACGATCTGCCGTCACGAGAATGGGCCCTAGCGGGCAAAAAGTATCGAAGCTTTTGCCCTTAGCCCACTGGCCACCGCCGTGGAAATTTTGCCAATCCCGCGCACTCACATCGTTCGCACAAGTGTAACCGAGCACATAGTCGAGCGCATCCTTCGCGGCGACGTTTTTGCAGGTCTTGCCGATCACCACAGCCAGCTCACATTCGTAATCGACCTGATCGCTATGCATGTGCCGAGGTAGCACAATGGGGCTTTCAGGATCGAGCACTGCCGTCACGCTCTTCATGAAGACAACTGGGTATTCCGGGAGCTCAGAATTCATCTCAGTCGCGTGCTCGCGGTAGTTCAGCCCGATAGCATAAATCGCGGTCGGCTCAATAGGCGCCAAGCGTCGCACGGGCTCAAGCAATTCCTCGCTCTGCGAAAACTCGCCGAAAAGATCGCCCTCAAGACGATAAACCTGATTGCCAGCCTCGCACCCGTAGAGGATGGAGCCGTCCCGAGTTTCTACGCGCACAATTTCCATAAGAACGCACCCTCTCAAGCTCACAGGAAAGCGCAAATTTTTTCTTGCTTTGGCCACGTGTACGACCTTTATTCCCGCCCTTTCGTATGGGATAAGGGGGCTTAGCTCAGTTGGTTAGAGCGCATCCTTGACATGGATGAGGTCGCAGATTCGAATTCTGTAGCTCCCACCACTTTTCGCCTCTCTAGATTCACCTCTGGAGGGGCTTTTTTTGCCCAATAAAGTCAGAAACTTCATTGTGGAATGACCTGCTTAAGCTTGGCATCCCTTTTCTAAAATCTAAATTTCCTTTATGCGCAAAATCAAGGCTCTCATCTACGCACTCCTCGGCGGTATGATCGCTTGGGGCTATTGGCAGCGGGGCGACGAGGGGTGGGCTATTTTTATAAGCTTATTCACGATCGTAATTATGGCACTCACACTCTCCTCGATTGGTCGTCTTAAAATTAGTTGGGATGACGAAGGGATTACCCTAGCCGTCTTTCCGAAAAAGCCACGACTCTTACTCTGGCAAGATTTAGAAAAAGTGTCACTCGATCATCTGGGCTACCGTGTTCAAGCAAGGAATGGGCAGTTTAAGATCCGTAAAAACGTGATGCCGGCCGACCTCCTGCGCAGGATCAAAGAAAACATTCGTCTCAACACCAAGGCGTAAGTAGAGGCTAATCTATAGCGTGCGATAGCACGAGAAACACTCGAGTTTTCCAAAAAACCAGATAAATATTATTCCTCTGCAAAGGCAATTCGCTTGACCACCTCGGCCGCCAGAAAAAACCCGACCGTGCCTGTCAGGTAGGTAGCCGAACCAAATCCACTATCGCAATTCAGCCGGTAATTTTCGCCCGCCTCGCGTTCGCAACTGACGGAGCCGTCGGGCATTGGAAAGACGGGCAACTCGTCTGAGTAGACGCAGTCCACATTAAACTTCTGCCGCTTAAATCCAGGGAAGCCATATTTCTGCCGCAGGAGTTTGCGTACTTGTAGAAGCAGCGGGTCGTTGATTGTATGTGCCAGATCACAGATTTTCACCCGGCTCGGATCAATACAGCCCCCCGCACCGCCGCAGGTGATAATATTTAGCCCCCGTTTGCGTGCCTCGGCGATCAAGTAACACTTGAGCCGCGTCGCATCGATTGCATCGATAATATAATTGTAACTCGGCTCTAGTAGGCGATCAGCCGTAGCCTCAGTGAAAAAAACCTCCTCAGTGGTCACTACGCATTCCGGCGCAATCTGTCCGACACGCTCGGCCAAAACAGCTGCTTTCAAGCGCCCGACATTACCATCGAGCGCGTGTATCTGCCTGTTCACATTACTTAAACAGACCTCGTCCATGTCGACCAGCGTGAGCGCGCCTATTCCAGAACGTGCCAGCGCTTCGACCACCCACGAGCCCACGCCACCTAGGCCGACCACGCAGATATGCCCTGCGCGAATCCGCGTCAACCCAACTGTGCCATAAAGGCGCCCAATCGCTCCAAATCGTGTTTCGTAATTAGACATTTTTAAAAACAAAAAGTCAGGAGACAGAAATCCGAACCGTCCACACAGAAAACACTTCACTCCTCAGTCCTCACCACTCACTATTCTTACATGGTAACACTTCAAGAAATCGTCGCTTTTTGCGATCAGCGCACCCGCAGGACTGAAATCAAGGACTTCGATGGCGCCCATAACGGCTTGCAAATTGAGAATGGCGGTAGCGTTAAAAAAATTGGTGCCGCAGTCGATGCGGGTCAACTCCCCTTCGAGAAGGCCATCACTGAGGGCATCGATTTTCTCATCTGCCACCATGGCCTTTTTTGGACGCCACCCACCCCGCTCACCGGTGCGAACGCCCTCAAGGTAAGAACTGCCTTCGACGGCAACCTTGCTATTTACGGGGCACACCTCCCACTCGACTGTCATCCAGAGATCGGCAACAATGCACTCCTCGCGAAAGAACTCGGCCTCAAAACGATTGATACTTTCCTTAGCTACGAGGGCACCAACATGGCTACAGTCGCACTCGGCCCGTCGGGCGGCCGCAACGAGATCTCGGAAAAGCTGCAAGCTCTCTTCCCAGACACCTATAAAGCGATCGAATATGGGAGTGCAAACCCCGAGCGCATCGGCATACTAACTGGCAGCGGTCAGAGCGCAGTGCCTCATCTGCTCCCAAACGGTATCGATACACTCATTACAGGTGAGCTACGCCAACATCATTTCAACATAGCGCAAGAGCTCGGGCTCAACCTTTACCCTTGCGGTCACTATGCGACCGAAGTCTTCGGGGTCAAAGCCCTCGCCGCGGAAGCCGCCCTCAAGTTCCATCTCGAGTGGCAATTCATCGAGCAGCCCTGTTCGCTCTGACCCCATAAAATAATTAAGATCCTGCGCTCTAGGTTTGCCATCCATTCACAACAAGGCTAACTTTTACAGGTAGATGAAAAAAACGGCTAAAATCGAGCCCGACGGCAACTCATTGCTATTGCGCGCCTCTGCTAAGCGACTTTTCGAGAGCCTGATGGAACAGACGGCTGACCGCATTTACATTAAGGACAAAAAAAGCCGTTTCATTGCCGCCAGCCAGGCACTTGCGCAGATGCATGGCTTTGAAAACCGTCATGATATCGAGGGCATGACCGACTTTGATCTCTTTACTGATGAGCATGCCCAACAAGCCTTCGACGATGAGCAAGAGATCCTCCAGACGGAAACTGCATTACTTAATAAGGTCGAAAAAGAAACTTGGGCTGACGGCACTGTCACCTGGGTCTCTTCAAATAAAGCGCCACTCTACCTGAGTTCAGGTAAACTTGCTGGTATCATAGGTATTTCAAGAGACATCACCGCAGAAAAGATTGCCCAAGAAAAACTAGCCGAAAGCGAACATCGTCTACGCGATCAGAACGCAATCATGCGCTCCGATTATGAAAGCGCTGAGAAGGTCCAAAGCTTGATGATCCCTGGTCGCGTGCCACAGATCAAAAACGTCGGCATCGCCCACCTGTGGAAACCGATGACGATGGTCGGCGGCGACATCATTAATTTCCCTCGAAACCCTGACAACCGCCTGCTCTTTTTCATGGGTGATGTATGCGGACATGGCGTCACGGCGGCCTTCTACACTGTCTTGATTAAATACCTAACCGCACACAGCGCAGAGGTGTATAATGATAACCCACGCGACTTCCTCAACTTCGTCAACGAGGGGATCACCGAACGGATCAACAGCGGTTTTGTCACAGGGCTAGCTGGACACTTTGGCACCCGTCAAAAAAATGGCGATCGTAAGCTCATCCTCTCACACGCAGGACACAGGCAATTGCTTGTTTATCGTAAACAAGAAAATGCCGTTGAGCTCATCGAACTGCCTAACGGCACGGTAATGGGCCTTCCTGGGACGACCGCTTCACGCGCCAAAGCAATCAAACTCCAGATAGGCGACCGCTTCTATGCATTCACCGATGGTATCGTCGAAGCCTCCAATCCAAAAGGCGAAGAATTTGGCACCAAGCGCGTTATGGACGCCGTCAAAAGCCTTTCAGCTCAACCTATCCAAAAAACCGTCGAAGCGCTTTATACCAAAGTCGCTAAGTTCACTCAAGTGCCCGATCAGCAGGACGACATTACCATCCTCGGATTTGAGTTGAGCTAAATGAAGAGTCCTAGAAGGGTTACTATTAGAGCGCTTCGTTTTTGCCTTTCTCGGCCACGTCGCCTCGGTCCTTAGAGTCGAGAGCTTTTTGAAGCACACTGATCGACCACGCTCAAAATATAAGCGGCCGCCGTTTCTGCACGAAGCACATTCGCTCCAAGGCGGACCGACTGAAAACCCGCCGCCGCTAGGCTTGCATATTCACCCGCTGTAAAATCACCCTCCGGACCTACTGCCACTATGACTTCATCGAATTCTCCAGCGGTCTCCAAAACTTCGCAAAGCGGACGACTCCCCTGCTCTAAACTAGCGACTACACGGAGTGTTGTTGCCTCAGTTTCGGTGATTGAGGATACCCGTCTTTCAGAATTGATCCACTCTGCCAAGGAAGATGGCAGGGCCAATTCCGGTAGATAGGCCAAGCCACATTGCTTACAAGACTCAATCATGGTGAGTCGCCACTTCTCAGTTTTGGAGATCAAGCGCTCGCCTTTTATCTGCACTTCCCCCTGGTAGGTGAACACAGGCTGCACACAAGTCGCTCCAATCTCGGTCGCCATGCGTAGGATCAGATCCATCGCCTTCCCTTTAGGGATTGATTGTAGCAAAGTCACCCGAGGCCTAGGTGCCTGAGTCTTTTCAAAGGAATCCACCTCCACTTCTACAGCTTTAGCATCCTCTGTCGCAATCCGACCAAGGTATCGAGTGCCCTTCCCATCCAATACCTCCACCGTCTCCCCAGACTTCGCGCGTAGCACCCGCATCAAGTGATGGCTCTCCCGCGCATCCAAAGTCAGTGATCGCGTCCCGGCGGAAGCTTCAGTGAACAAAAAAGATCGATAACGTGCCATAAAGAGAAGTGAATAGTGAGGATTGAGTTGTGAAAAGGTGAAAACGCACTCGCTTGAATATACAAAACATTTCACCACTCACTCTCACCAGTTCCCGTTCTATGCTACACCCATTCCTACAAAACGACTTTCACATCAAGTGGACGACACTCACGCCCGAGCACATCGAGACTGACATCGGTAAAGCACTCGATGAGGCTCAATTAGTTATCGATGCCGTCGCCGCGCAAGAGTCGCCACTTACTTACGCAAACACCATCGCTGCATTAGACCAAGGGCTTGAAGCACTTAACCGTGCTTGGGGTCTTGTCAGTCATCTCGACTCTGTCAACAACAACCCCGAGCTACGCGCAGCACACAACGCTATGCTGCCTAAAGTCAGCGAATTCTTCGCCAGCATCCCACTCAACCAATCCCTTTGGGAAACGCTCAAAGCCTACGGTGTCAAGAGTAGCGAGGAAGGCCTCTCCCCCACCAAACGACGCTACATTGAAGAAACTCTCGCCGATTTCCGTGAGGCTGGAGCCGACCTCCCGCCTGAACAAAAGAAGCGCGCTGGCGAAATCCAGAGCCAACTCGCCGAGCTCACTCAAAAATATTCCGAGAACTGCCTCGATAGCACGAACGCATGGGAGAAAATAGTCACCGATGAGAAACAGCTGTCTGGCTTGCCAAAATCTGCACTCGACGCTGCCCGCCAAAGCGCGGAGCAAAAGGGCAAAGAAGGCTGGCGTTTCACCCTGCAAGCCCCCAGCTACATACCCGTCATGACCTACGCCGACAGCGATGCGCTGCGCAAGGAGGTATGGTCTGCCTACGCCGCAATCGGACGCAGCGGCAAGCACGACAACCGCCAACTCGTCCGTCAAATCCTTAATCTACGCCACGAATTCGCCCAGCTTGTCGGACAGGAAAACTTCGCCAACCATGTCACCGAGCGCCGCATGGCAGCCTCAGGTCAAGCCGCTCTGGATTTCGGCGACGAAATTTTCCAAAAAGTGCGCGGCCAATTTGAAAAGGAAGCCGAGCAGCTTCGCCGCTACAAAGCTGCAGAAGAAGGTTTGCCCATCGACCTCCCATCGCTCTTAGAGCCATGGGAGGTAGGCTACTGGGCGGAGAAGCAACGCAAAGCCAGTTACGCCTTCGACGAGGAAGTTCTTCGCCCCTTCTTCCCAATCGACCATGTCATCAGCGGCATGTATGAGATCGCTCAACAAATCTTCGGCTTGCGTATCGAGGAACGTGATACGTCCAAGGTTGAAGTTCCAACTGCGGCTGCGAGAGAGCCGCAGGTCTGGCATGAAGGGGTCAAATTCTACGATCTCTTCGACTCCGAAACCAAGGAGCACCTCGGCTCCTTTTACGCGGATTGGCACCCGCGTGAGTCGAAGCGTGGCGGTGCCTGGATGAACTACTTCATCACAGGCAACCGCGACCCCTCTGTCGGCGAGCATAGTCCTCACCTAGGCCTAATCTGTGGCAACCTGACGCCAGCGGTCGGTGACCAGCCCGCGCTGCTCACACACCGTGAGGTCGAGACCATTTTCCACGAATTTGGCCACCTACTCCATCACCTATGCGGCAATGTTGAAGTTAAATCACTCAATGGTGTCAACGTCCCCTGGGACTTTGTCGAGCTTCCCTCTCAGATCATGGAAAACTGGTGCTGGGAACGCGAAAGCCTCGACCGTATCGCCTGTCACCACGAAACGGGTGAGACGATTCCACTGGAGCTCTTCGATAAGCTGCTTGCCGCCCGCAACTACATGAAGGCTAGCGCCAACGTCCGCCAGCTCGCCTTCGCAAAGATGGACTTAGAGCTACACATCCATTGGCCGGACTCCGCGCAAGAAGACCTCGACTCCTTTGTTGAAAACGTGCTCCAAGACTACAGCGCCGAATACAAGACCCAAGCTAAGAGCAATGTCTTCAATTTCAGTCATCTTTTCAGCAGTCCAACAGGCTACGCCGCCGGTTACTATAGCTACAAGTGGGCGGAGGTCCTCGACGCTGACGCATTTACTCGCTTCCAAAAAGAAGGTATCCTCAACGCCGAAACTGGCCGCGACTTCCGTATTAAGATCCTTGCCAAGGGTAACTCCGAAGACCCCGCCAAGCTCTACAAGGACTTTATGCACCGTGCCCCCGATCCCGACGCTCTTTTGCGCAGGGACGGCTTGATTACTTAGCCGCCCTTTATCTTGCAATTCTCACTAAACGAACTTGGGCTGAAAGGATGCAACAACTGACAGCCCATCTTACTCGATTCCTTTGTTTACTCGGCATTTGCCTATCCGCCCAGGCCGAAGTCTCTTTGCCTAATATTTTTGGAGACCACATGGTGCTCCAGCGTGAGCAAGCCAACCCTGTCTGGGGAAAAGCCACGCCTGGCGAAAAAGTAAGCGTCTTGATTGGTGGACAATTCCACACGACTACCACTGCTATAGATGGCTCCTGGCGCGTTACGCTCGAGCCACTGGAAGTCGGCGGCCCTTATGAGCTTGAAATCCGAGGGGACAACACCCTAACCTTCAGCGATATTCTAGTCGGTGAGGTCTGGGTATGCTCCGGTCAATCCAACATGCAGTGGCCAGTCAGAGCTTCTGCAGACGCAGAATTGCAAATCGCATCTGCAAATTATCCCGAAATTCGACTCCTCTCGGTGCCGCAAATTGCATCGCAAGAGCCGAGAGATAATTTTAATGGCTCATGGCAGATCTGTAAGCCTCAGACCGTTGCTGAATTTTCGGCCGTCGGCTACTCATTTGGAAGACGTCTACACAACACGCTCAGGGTGCCCATCGGGCTCATCGATAACGCATGGGGTGGCTCCGCGGTTGAAGCGTGGATTCCTAGGGACGCACTAGAAGATGCGGACCAATACGATGAGCTACTTGCATCTTGGGATGAAAAAGCAGCTGCCATGACAGACCAAATTTTCGCTGCCAAGGTAGCGGCCTACAAAAAATGGGTCGCTGACGGAGAGCAAGGAGCGAAGCGTCGTGCACCAAGAGACAGCCGAACGAGCCAACACCGCCCAGCCAATCTCTTTAATGGGGTCCTTCACCCCATCATTGGCTACGGCATTCGTGGCGCCATTTGGTATCAGGGAGAGAGTAACGCTGGGCGCGCCTATCAATACCGCAGTCTCTTCCCCCTAATGATCAACACATGGCGGCAACATTGGCAGCAAGGTGATTTCCCCTTTTATTGGGTGCAATTGGCTGACTTTAAGCAAGAAGCACTCGAACCATGCGAAAGCGCTTGGGCCGAGCTACGTGAGGCGCAATCGATGACGCTGAGTCTACGCAATACCGGGCAGGCAGTTATCATCGATACAGGCGAAGGCCGTGATATCCATCCCCGCGACAAGCAAACCGTGGCTAACCGCCTCGCACGAATCGCCTTAGCCCGTAATTACGATATCGAGATGGCATGGAAGAGCCCAAGCTACGACTCGATGCGAATCGATGGGAATGCTATAAGCATTCAACTCAAGCATGTCAGTGAGGGTGGGCTGCATACTTTTGATGTCTACGAAGCAATGGGATTTGAGATCGCAGGCGAAGACCAAAAATTCGTTTGGGCCGAAGCAAAGCTCGAAGGGAAAAACAAAGTAAAAGTGTCCAGCCCTCAGGTGCCGAAGCCAGTCGCCGTTCGCTACGCATGGGGCGACAATCCCGTCGTCAACTTACAAGATCGCAACGGTCTGCCCGTCACCCCATTCCGTACTGACGACTGGCCAGGGATTACCGCCAAGAATGTAAAGTAGCCATACTTTATGCGCAACGACTGCAGCTTTTCGGATTGCCGAAAATATCGCTACTCACTCCTTCATCAATGGGATGAACTCTTTGAACGTCGGCGAGCCATCTTTGTCTGCCTGAACCCGTCCACCGCAGATGAGAACCAGCTGGACCCCACACTTAGACGAATCAAGGCTTTCAGTAAACGCCTAGGGGCGAGCGAGTTTCTAATGCTAAATATCTTCGCTTACCGAGCAACTGACCCAAAAGAGATGTTGGCGGTCAAAGACCCCATTGGCCCAGAAAATGACGGACACATACAAGCCGCCCTATCAGAGGCCTATGAGCTCAACAAGGGGCAGTTAGATGTGGTTGGCGGCTGGGGTAACCACGGCCTCCACATGGAGCGCCAAAATACTTTCTTAGAGCTGCTCGCACCCTATCGCAAGTGGCCGAAACTCAGGATCGCCTGCCTCGGGAAGAACGCCAACCAAACGCCCAAGCATCCGCTATACATTGCCGCCAACCGAGACTTCGAAGCGTTTTAGGCACCAAATGACATCATGCAGGAATAAAGCTGATTTAATACCCCGCTTCAATTGTTGCCTCACTCGACAAGATCAAGCGTTTGTTTGTTTAATTCAAACACGGCTTCGTTCTTCAACAGGACGGGGGAGATAGCGGCGGCCCATTGGTCATAGCCAGCTGAATTCAAATGGAGTTGGTCTTCCATAAATAATTCGGGCCGGGGTTGGCCATTGGCGTCCAACAGTAAGGGCCAGACATCGATGTAAGTAGATCTAGGGTTGGCGCGGCAATAGTCTTGGATCATGGCATTGCCACGTCGCATTTGGTCGGCTATCGCCCAACGGGCAATGCTTGGCTTGGCTCCTATAATATAGAGTCGTAGATCCGGGAGTTGTTCTCGGCATTGTTCTGCCAAAAATTTGAAGTCTTGGAAGATGCGCTCGGGGGTTTTCCCGTAATTGGCGTCATTATCGCCTTCATATAATAAGAGTGCTCGGGGCTGGTATTTGAAGACTAAATCTTCAATGTAATAGATCAGGTCGGTATAATGACTACCCCCAAAGCCGCGAGGCAAAAGGGTGAGTCCGGGCAAGTCGTCTTTGATTCGCGGGTGCCACATTCGCATAGAGCTACTTCCAGTGCAGACAACCGCTCCTTTTGGGGGCGCGTTGTCGGCATCGGCGGTTTGAAATTCGGCGATGGCAGAGGCAAAGCGTGCAGGGTCAGGCTCAAAGGCTTGGGGATAGTCTGCTCGGTCGTAAGCAGACAAACTATTTGATGCCAACAATAGAGCAACGAAGGGTAAGCGTTTGTAATTCATGAATTAGGCAAGTGACCGATTTGTTTTAAATAATGCCCTTCGCCCAATCAAGTCTCGTACTAGGTTCAAAACGAACTATCGCGATGGATTATAGCTTTCAGCATTTGTAAACTCAGTAGGTGTTTGCAAACGCTCTGGAAGCTGCTAATTATGGGTTGAAATGAAAAGTGACCCATCTTCTCAGTGCCCCTTCCATGGCGGCAAAACAAACGCTTCGCCGCCTCTCGAGGGCCATGATTTGCGATGGGATCTTGCGGAGCATGCTGAGCTCCTCAGCCCGAATCCAAACGAAGAAATCAGCAGCATTGATAAAAGCGCAAAGGAAGCGTGGCGAAATTCAGTTCGCTGCATCGGAAGACGACTATGGGCGGGGCTGAATGTAATCGATGCTCGCTCCTTAATTGACCCTGACGAAATATTTGAAGCTCTCATGGCTCATTTAAGAAAAGCGACAAACGGGGGGAAAATTATTCCCGTGATGACTGTCTTTCGAGAATGGCATCCTGATCAACCTGAAATCCGAATTTGGAACCACCAGCTACTCCGCTACGCGGGCTACAAGGCACCGGATCGAAAGGTCCTCGGGGATCCGATGAACGTGGAAATTACAAACTTGGCGATCTCTCTAGGTTGGCGCCCTCCCGCCGAACGAAGTCGTTTTGATCTCTTGCCCATCATCATTCAGGTAGGGGAAAAATTACGCTACTATGAACTCCCAAAGCATGAAATACTAGAGGTGCAGATCAGGCATCCGAAATACCCCTTCTTAGAGCAAATGGACTTGCGATGGTATGCCGTCCCCATCGTCTCTGATATGATTTTTGCGACCGGCTCATCGCTTCACCCTTGTGCGCCCTTTAGTGGCCATTATCTTGGGACAGAGATTGGAGCACGAAATTTGGCAGACTCTAATCGATATAATTTACTACCTGAAATCGCAACTAAGCTCGACCTCGATATGACCACGCCGCGCAGTCTATGGAAAGACAACGCACTCGTCGTTCTGAATGAGGCTGTCTTATCGTCTTTCGACAACGAAGGCGTTCGAATCGCAGATCACCATGGGGTTTCTGACGAATTTTTAAAATTCTGTAAGCAGGAAGCGAAAGCTGGACGCGAAACGGCCGCAGAGTGGAGTTGGATCGTTCCGCCAATCTCAGGGTCTGCGACCTCAGTATTCCATCGAAATTACAAACAAGAGGCTGTTTACCCAAACTTTCTCCTCCAGGTGCCTGCATGGAAAACCGAACGAGGTAAGCAGATTCTCAATTCAGAGGCCCCTCTCCCTCTATGAAGTCTTTTTGACTCGTGTTGATGGGCCATGGCTGGTTTTGATAGTGAAATTGCGACACACTTACATTGGGGCCCGAAACATACCCCACCGCATGTTCACTTTGATAATGATTTGATCCATAAGGCCAAATAGCTCGGTTTTCACACCTAGCTACAATTCACTTCTCCACATGTCCTTTTCTCCCGAAGATCCGCCTACCGGCACCGAATTTATTGAACAAACGCTCTCAGGCACTGAGAATGCCGAAGAATCGAAGTTGCGTCCGCTCTCCTTTGATGACTTCGCAGGGCAGGATAAAACGTTAGAGCGCCTCAAGGTAATGGTCGGCGCGGCACGGGATCGTGAAGAACCACTTAACCACATCTTACTGAGCGGCCCCCCTGGCTTGGGGAAGACCACCCTCTCACTCATCCTTGGCAATGAGATGGGGACAAAAGTGAACATCACCTCGGGCCCTGTCATCGACAAGCCTGCCGATCTGGCCGGGCTTTTGACTAACCTGCAGGAGGGCGACATTCTTTTTATAGACGAGATCCACCGCATTTCAAAAACCGTAGAAGAGTATCTCTATTCTGCGATGGAAGACTTTCGTATCGATATCATGATCGATCAAGGCCCCAACGCCCGTAGCGTGCGACTTAACTTGCCCCGCTTCACACTTCTCGGAGCCACCACTCGCATGGGCTTACTAACGGCACCCCTACGTAGTCGCTTTACTTTGCAATCGCGACTCAACTACTACGATCACGCGACACTGCAGGGCATTGTCGAGCGCACTTGTGGGATTCTAAATGTAAAATTTGAAACAACAGGCGCGTCCGAAATCGCTCGTCGTGCACGCGGTACGCCGCGGATCGCTAACAATCTAGTTAACTTTTGTCGCGATTACGCGCAGCAACGTGGCAAGGGCACGATTACCAAGGACTCGGCCGCGGCCGCACTTGAGTTATTGGAGATCGATTCTCAGGGCCTCGACGAGATGGACAAGCAAATGATGCGCGTGATGGCGGAAAACTATCGCGGCGGGCCCGTTGGCCTCGGCACCGTGGCCGTCGCCGTAGGTGAAGAAGCCCATACCCTTGAAGAGGTTCACGAACCTTTTCTCATCCAAGAAGGCTACCTCCAGCGCACCGCCCAAGGCCGAGTTCTGACCGAAAAGGGTTGGCATATGATAGGAATAGACCCAAGCAAGCACAGCGACGGACAGACGGAATTACTCTAGGGCGTCCACTAGCGACTGACAAATCCTCCGAATATGCCGCACAGCCGTATAACTCGCACTTGCCACTTTACCTACCTGCTGAAACCCGCCAAATTTTTGCTTTACTAGGTTTGTTCATCTTCACTTCCGCGCACGTCTAACATGGGCCGCAATTCTATACACAAAATTAAACGCCCACCTCGCCACTCGACGGGGCCGACTGTTATTCACATCGAAAACGAGGACGATCTCTTTGACCTGATCGAGCGCACGGAAAATCCTCTGATTCTTGTGCTCGAAGGCGTGCAAGACCCGCAAAACCTAGGGGCGTGCTTACGCACGGCCTCCGGAGCGGACGTCACCGCGGTTCTTGCACCTGTGAAAGGCGCTTGTGGCATTACGCCGACCGTGCGTGACATCTCTTGCGGTGGCGCGGATGATGTGCCCTTCCTAAGAATTAAGAATATTGGCATGCTACTGCGTAAATTTCAGGACCGTGAAATTAAGATTGTCGGCACTTCAGATCGGGGCAACGACTCACTTTACGATGTCGATTTCACAGGGCCGACTGCGCTTGTTCTCGGGAGCGAGGGCTGGGGACTGCGCAAGGTGACGGGCGATCACTGCGATCACTTGGTAAATATCCCGATGGCGCGCTCAGTGGATTGCTTGAACGTTTCTGTGTCTGCAGGGGTATGCCTATATGAGGCAGTACGGCAGCGAATGTAGTGCCGGCGACTGACCAGTCTGAAGCACCTAGTTTTGCTGATTTGCATTATGAGCAGAGCAAGCACAGTCGCTAATACTAAATTGATAGTAAAAAGCCCCGCCGCTTTTCGGGCCAACGGGGCTTTAAAATCATTTCTATCGATGCGACTTACTCGAAGTTATGAGCGCCTAACTTACGCCCGACCTTTTCCATGTTCAATTGAACTAGATCAGGCACGCCGTTTTCGTAGGGAACTTGAACTTCGCCCTGAATGAGAGGAAGCGCATATTTGTAGAAGTTGAAATTCATGCTAACGCCATCTTCATTAATCCAGCTCTCAGGGAGTTTTTTCACGCCGTTGGCAATCTCAGAGAGGTCGGCTAGGCCAGTTTCGCAGGTGTAGGTCTCGCCTTCACCACGGACCAGAGTAACCATTTTATCGGTCTTACCTTCGACCCCAGCAATGACGGCGGCCTTACCGGCCATATAGGCTTCGTCGTTGTCGGCCTGCGAGGAGCAATGGACGGCGGCACGTTGGGCCATACCAAGCTTGACAGAGCGTGCCTTGACTTGAAGACCCTCTTCAGCGAGTCCGCGAAGGTATTCGCCAGCACCACCGAGCTGAGAGTGCCCGAAAGCATCGGCACTCGCGCTGTCTGTGGAAACGTAGTTGCCGTCGGCATCAACAAGACCTTCGCCTACGACGACGACGCAGTATCTATGCTTCTGCAACACATGCTGCACGTCGGCAATGAACTTATCCGCAGAGAAGGCAACCTCTGGAAGGTAGATAAGGTGCGGTGCTGCATTGGGATCGTCACGGCGTTTAGCAAGTGCGGCGCCAGCTGCGATCCAACCAGCGCTGCGGCCCATCACTTCGATGACTTGCACGAGGTCGTGCTGACCCATGCCTGCGTTGTCTGCGGCAATTTCTTTGACCGTAGCCGCGATGTACTTGATCACAGACCCATATCCTGGGGTGTGGTCCGTAGTGACAAGGTCGTTATCAATGGTCTTCGGGATACCGATGACACGAAGTGCGAAACCGCGCTCTTGAGCGAGCTTGGAAATCTTGTCCGCGGTGTCTTGCGAGTCGTTGCCACCAGCGTAGAAAAAATAGCGAATATTGTGCGCTTCGAAGACTTCGAGCACGCGTTCGAAGTCGGCTTGCTTCTTGAGCTTGTAGCGGCAGGTGCCAAGGGCGGCACCTGGCGTATGGCGTAGGCCACGGATATTTTGCTGCGACTCAGCGGCGAGGTCAATTAACTGTTCATTAAGAATACCGAGCACGCCATTGAGGCCGCCATAGATTTCTTCGATGCACTCGTGATTGAGCGCTTCGGCAACGGCACCAGCAAGGCTGGCGTTGATCACGGATGTGGGACCGCCGGATTGGGCGATGAGACAGTTTCCTTCGAGTTCTTCAGGCATAATATATTTAATCTATTGGATTTTAAAATTCGAGTGTGTAATTGTGTGTATGTGGGTGTTTTCTGAAAGCAATCTTTAAAGAATTTTGAAGGATTACTTAAAGAATTGTGCCAGGCGTGTAGCTACCAGCGGCGGGGAAATTTTGGGCTTCTTCGCGGACGGCCCTGCAGAACTTGTCGACCTGAGTGGCTGAGAGACCAGTCATCGCTTGAGCGCGGTCCATCACTTCGGTGAGCTGCTCTAACGAGAGACCAAGGCGGCTATCACTAGCAAGGCGCTTTACCAAGTTGTTGGTCGTGATGTCACCAGAGCGAAGATCGCGAACGGTCTGTACTGCGTGCTCTTTAATCGCTTCGTGAGCTTCTTCGCGGCCAGCACCGGCTTTGACCGCTTCCATCAGGAAAGTGGTCGTAGCGAGGAAGGGGCCATAACGCTGATTTTCCTGATCAATCATTGCGGGATAAACTTCCATTTGATTCAGGATCGTGAGGAAGGTATCTATCAAACCGTCGATGGCGAAAAAGCTATCCGGCAAGAATACACGGCGTACGACTGAGCAAGAGACATCACCCTCATTCCATTGATCGCCAGCCAGCTCCCCGGCCATAGTAAGGTGGCCCTTTAAGATGACGGCAAAGCCATTGAGTCGCTCGCAACTGCGGCTGTTCATCTTGTGCGGCATCGCGGAAGAACCGACTTGGCCATTGGTAAAACCTTCGCTAGCTAGCTCGTGGCCGGCCATAATACGTAGAGTTTTAGCAAAGCTTGACGGTCCCGATGCAAGACGTACGAAAATGGAAACGACCTCGAAGTCGAGCCCGCGAGGGTACACTTGCCCTACGGTGTCGAGCGAAGCACTCACGTTGAGGTGGTCGAGAATACGATCTTCGAGGGAGGCAACTTTCTCAGCATCGCCGCCGAAAAGCGTGAGCAGATCCATCTGCGTGCCGACGGGGCCCTTCAAGCCGCGCACGGGATAGTTATCAATCATGCGGTCGAGCTCGTGGACGGCACAGAGCAAGTCTTCCCCGAACATGGCGAGGCGTTTACCAAAAGTAGTGGGTTGGGCTGGCACATTGTGCGTGCGGGCGGTGATGACGAGGTCCTTCCATTGCTCGGCACGTTCGGCCACTTTGAGCAAGGCCGCAACGGCCTTAGTGCGGACGAGCTCGAGCGCTTGAATGATCTGAAGCTGTTCGACGTTTTCCGTAAGATCGCGGCTTGTGAGGCCTTTGTGGATGTGTTCATACCCCGCAAGTTCGCAAAACGCTTCAATCCGTGCTTTAACATCGTGCCGAGTGATAGCCTCACGCTCTTTGATCGAATCGAGGTTGATCGTGACCTTAACGCGCTCGTAGGCGTCGATGACTTCTTGCGGGATATCGAGCCCGAGATCTTTTTGCGCCCGAAGCACGGCGATCCAGTATTCACGCTCTAGGGTGATACGGCCTTCCGCGCTCCAGACAGACTTCATCGAATCTGATGCGTAACGCGCGGCGAGGACATTTGGTATGTTTTCCATGGTAGTTTGAAATTAGGGAAGCCTTTAAAAGTACAAATCCCCGCTCCTTATGCGACAAAAAACGGGGAAATTTGCGCAGGCTGCCTGTTTATGACTGTCGAAGATAGAAATGCCAATTCCCCTCACGTCCAATTTCTTAAAAGCCACAGCTGCCACTCTATTGAAGTGAATAATGCTGGAAGGGTTTTTCACTAACCGCATACATACTTACAAACCACAAAAGAGTTGCTAGAAAATATCTTTCCATACTAAGATTAAATCTGAAGAATAACTGAGTATCACTTTCATTTAAGACTAAATGAATGAAGAATATGCGACTACTCTAGCATAGTAGTTAAAAAATATTTTCTTTGTAGGATACACGGATGAATACAAGAAAACGACTCGCCCTCACTGCTGTAATCGCAATGTTCGCAATACTTGTAAACATAAGTAAGGGCATGCACGATTCTATGCATACCACCCCGGCGGTCGCGGGTTACGGCAACGAGGTGTTTGAAATTGGTTCAATAATCTATGCCAGCGATTTCAGTGATCATGCAAACTGGATTATTCAAATTGAGGCATCGGGAAACTCGCCCTACGAGGAGAAAATTTCCTATTCAGCCGGAGTTCTTGACCTTTACATGCCCGCAAAAGGATGTACCGCATGGCTGAATAAAAAGTTCACTGGCGCAATTACTATTGTTTATCAGGTAAGGTGCCCAATAGAGACGATTAACGGCACTAGCATTCAAGCACGCGACATCAACAATTTCTGGCATTGCTCAGACCCGTTCGAATTTGACGCGCTGCTGCGTAGTAGCGAAACGCGCTACAAAGGAAACTTCTCTAGCTACCATGAAATGCTCGGTTACTACGCGAGTACTGGTGGTGGCGGGCGCATAGGCAATCAAACCACTCGCTTTCGTCGCTATCCGCGCCGCGCAGATAGCGAAAATATCCCTCATCTCGCGTTGAATGACAAAGACGCTAATCCAGACTACCTGATAACACCCGGCATGTGGCACACCATACAATTAGTCGCCTATGACGGGTTGGTTCAATACCTGATGGATGGCAGAGTTGTTTACGAAATTCGATATGGGGATGATATAAAAGTCGAATCAGAAAAAAGCGGTAAAAAATCCACTGCTGTGATAACCTACAGCCGTGAGACTTTTCCCGCTTACAATAGTGGTTATTTTGGCATTCGTATGGTGGCATCCCACCATCAGTATCGAGACTTAAAGGTCTATCGACTGAATCCTAAGTAGTAATAGCAGCAAAAGCTCACGCATCATTAGCACTTCCAATTCTTCTAAGTGCCTCCTTAAAGCGCTCAGTCATGCTTGACCAATTACCGGAACAAATATTTTTGCTTTTTGCCAACCACGTATCCCTCCATCGCAAATACATGTGGCAGCTTCAAATAACTCTTCATTGACTCGAAGTGAACGCCTCCCGTAGGACAAAAGCGAACTCCTTGGCTTAAATACGGGGCAGCCATAGCATTTAAAGTGGAAGGGCCACGCAGAGCACCTGCGGAAAAAACTTTTGATTCTTATCCCCGAGCTTAAGCGCTTGATTAATATCACTTGGTGGAGCCACTCCAGGAATAAAAGGGATTTAAGAGAATCAACAGCAATCGACAATATCTGGGTCTACACAGGGCGCGAGCGCGAATTGAACTCCCGCTGAAATGGCACCCGCCGCATGATCGCGGGTCAATACAGTGCCCACACCAGTAAGCATTTCGGGAATAGCCTCACGAATCGCTCGTATGGCATTAGCGGCTGCCTGTGTGCGAAAGATTATTTAGTTAATACCCCCCACGCCATCGAGCAAAGCCCGGGCAAGAGATACTGCCTTATTGGCATCCTCAAGAACTATGACTGGAATAAGGGGATGCTTTTAGACAAGGTCTGCATGAATATCTAAAACTAAGTGCTAAAGCCTAGGTATGGTTAAGCCACCATCTACCATGATCACTTGTCCAGTTGAATAGGGGAATTCATGGCGAGCCAATACCGCGACTGCTTTGCCAATATCTTCTGGCAGGCCCCAACGCTTGGTAACGCATAAGCCGTCGGCAATCAGTTTATCGTACTTCTCTGTGACGCCACTAGTCATGTCTGTTTTTATGACACCTGGCCTTACCTCATAAACCGGTATATCCATCTCCCCTAGCCTTGCAGCAAATAGCTGCGTCGTCATAGCAAAGCCCGCTTTAGAAACGCAGTACTCCCCCCGGTTGACGGAAGCAACGGTGGCGGAGATACTATTTACATTAATAATAGTGCCCAAGAAATCCGCATTATTTTTCTTCTGTCTAATCAACCAATTCGCTACAGCTTGAGTCAAAAAATATGGACCTTCGCAATTAATTGAAAGTACCCGCTGATAACTTTCCTCTGAAGTTTCCAATATGTCTTTGCGTTCTTTAGGCGCGACGCCTGCATTGTTAACCAAGATGTTTAAACATGCGAATTCCTCGCGAATTTTAGAGAGTATCGCAGCACGACCTTCGCTAGTACCCACATCCCCTTGGCAGTAGATAACATGCGGAGCACCCGCAGCCTTGATTTGCTCAATTACATCAGTGATTTGGGGCTCTGGGCGCATGCCATTTATGGCAACAGCGTGCCCATCTTTAGCTAATGCGAGCGCGCAGCCCAGGCCGATGCCACGACTTCCGCCAGTTACGAGTGCTGTTTGATGACTCATGATTTAACACTTAGTTTTTTAATTTCTTTCCACATGCGCTCGTCACTAGATTGCAGGCCGAGGTCCGCGAGCTGCACGCCCTTAGCACCTTCAAGAAGATTCCAACGGAAGGGCTCGTCGAGTACGACATGGCGCAAAAACAGTTCCCATTGTACCTTAAATGCATTATCATAAGTTTCTTGCTCGGGCACTCGATCCCAATTTTTATAGAAGTCGATTGGCTGCGGAATATCGGGGTTCCAGACTGGCTTTGGTGTGCTTCCATAGTGTTGTATCCAGCATTCCCGAAGACCTGCAACCGCTGTGCCCTTACTTCCATCGACTTGAATAGTCAGGAGATCGTCACGGCGCACACGCACATTCCACGAAGCATTTAGGTGAACAATGACACCGTTATCTAATTCAAATGTACTGTAGCAACTATCGTCAGCGGTACATTTGTAGGGCTTACCCTGTTCGTCGACACGCTCTTTAATATGAGTTGATGCAAGGCAATTAATCGCCTTGATATTTCCAAAGAGGTTATCCACCACGTAGCGGAAATGGCACAGCATATCAATCGCAATGCCCCCGCCATCTTCCTTGCGGTAATTCCAAGACGGACGCTGCGCGGGTATACTATGGCCCTCATAGACCCAATAGCCAAATTCGATTCGAACTGAAGCAATCTCGCCGAAGAAATCACACTCCATTAGCCGCTTCAATTTAAGTAAGCCTGGCAACCACAACTTGTCCTGCACGACACCATTCTTTACGCCGGCCTTTTCACAAATATTAAAGAGTTCGACTGCGTCCTCTGTTTTGATCGCTGTTGGTTTCTCGCAGTAAACATGCTTACCTGCTTCAGCAGCTTGCTTAACCGCAGCATAGCGGCGTAGCGTCGTCTGTGCGTCAAAATAGACCGGATAGTCCGGGTCCTGCATTACACTGCCTAAGTCAGTCGTAAACTTTGTAGCGCTTGTGCTCTCTACCAATGCCTTAAGTTTAGCTTCATTGCGCCCGACGAGAATTGGGTCAGGCATGATAACTTCATCAGGTGCGACGTGAACCCCACCTTGCTTAATAATTGCATCTACCGAGCGAATGAGGTGCTGATTCGTACCCATACGACCAGTGACGCCATTCATAATTATACCTACCTTATGTGTTTTCATGTTCTATTCTTTTTGTTATTACAATCTTGTTAGGCTTAGCTGCTATACATTCTGCAGATAAGCATTTTTAATTTGTGTCAGGTATTCATCCTGGTCGGTCGCCCAATAGCGGTCTGAGAAAATCTCGACTTCAATCCATCCTTGAAAACCAGTAGCCTCGACTAACTGCCTTATGCCTCGAATGTTGATACAGCCTTCGCCCATAATACCTCGGTCATTCAAAAAGTCATTCGTGGGGGTTAACCAGTCGCAGACGTGAAAGCCAATGATCCTACTGCCCGCACGAGTAATTTCTACCTCCAATTGCGGATCCCACCAGATATGATATACGTCTGCCGCAATCCCCACCCATTCATCCCCTACTTGATCAATGATATCATTGGCTTGGCCGATTGTATTCACGGCACTTCTACAATCAGCATACATAGGGTGCAGCGGTTCAATCGCAAGTTTCACACCCACCGATTTAGCGTGAGCGACACAACTGGCAATTCCTTCAGTGATGTGCTTGCGACTTTCCGCAAGTGATAAGTCTGGTTTCGCGCCACATACAAGAACGACTTGTGGCGCACCGATTACTGCCGCCGCATCAATCGCCTTAAAGTTGTCATCGAGCGCAGTTTGTTTCTCGTCAACTGTTGCGTAAGGGAAAAACCCACCCCGGACCAAGGATGCAGGTGTAATGCCGTGATCATTTAAGAGCATGCGCGAGTCTTCAAGGCTGTGCCCTTCTAGCCATTGGCGCCACACGCCCATACCACTAAGCCCTCCTTCAGCGTATTTAGCACAAGCGGTCGGTAAATCCCATGGCTTGGTGGTCATTGTGTGGACGGCCAGTCTGTCAAAATTATCCATATAATACTTGTCTTGTTTGGGGATTGGGTCGGCTAGAAGCGGTGTTGTTTAGTCAAGTGAACAATCACTAAAGTCGCATCTTCGAGTATTTCATAGCTGTGTTCTAAAACAGCATCGAATTGAACAGACTCTCCTGCACTTAAAGTATGCTGCTCATGCATCATCTTCACTCTTACCTTCCCTGAAAGCACCCAACAAAGTTCAAACTCGTCTCCGTGAGCTTCTGGGTGCGATAGGCAGTCACCTACTTTGGCAAGCGCGTGAAACACCTCGATTCCCTGATATGCAATCTTCTGAAAATCAAAAGGTCCTGATCGATACGATACCGATCGTTTCACATGCGCACTCCGATTCTCACAAAGGCCTAATAAATCGGATGTAGATAAGCCAAAGGCACGCGCAATCTTGTAAAGCGTTTCGAGCTCACATACATTTTGATTTCTTTCAAGTTTCGATAGCACAGGAATTGAGATGCCGCTGCGTTCAGAAACTGTCTCTAAAGTGTCCCCAACTGCTTTACGTAAATCCCTTATTACGCTGAAATCTAAAGTTGAAACTGAGTCAGTTAAATGCATTTTGATAGTAAAAAAAAGATGTATTTTATATTTGCAAGAAAAATATAGCTGCATAGCTAAATAAACTATGGGTGACGAAGACAACAGCTTAATAAGTATACCTCAGGCAATTTTGGACCGGTTAACGCGCGTTGATATGCCGAAGGTTAGCAGCGTAGCAAAGTCCGAAGAAATGATCGAGGTAGCCGGCGTATCGATACCTGTTTATGAATGCGAAACGCTTGTTCTAGGTAGTGGCGCAGCTGGAATGCGTGCAGCAGTAGAGCTAAAACGTAGAGGGGTAGATGTATTAGTTGCCAGCACTGGGCTATTCGCTGGTACATCGGCTTGCTCAGGCTCAGACAAACAAACGCTCTACACTGCAAGCACTGATTACAAAGGTGATAATTTCGTTTCTTACGCCAAGGGACTGTGCTCTGGTGGCGCCATGAATTTCTCGACCGCGTATATTGAAGCTGTCGGATCTGTCGATGCACTGGGAGGGTTGTTGTATATGGGACTTCCCCTGCCCCACGATGAGAATGGTGCGATATTGCGCTATCAAACTGACCACGATGAAGCCGGACGTGCCACCAGTTGTGGGCCGCGCACCTCTAAACTGATGGTCAAAGTATTATTTGAAGAGGCGATTACTCTGGGTATGCGTATTCTCCCAAGCTGTAGCGTAATCCGTATACTTAAGCATTCAATTGATGGCACCGAGCAAGTATACGGAGCCATCGCATTGCACCGCGATGAAGAACGCAATGCGTATGGCATGATCTTTATTGAATGCACTCAGTTAGTCATTGCGACTGGCGGACCCGGCGAACTGTATCGAGATAGCGTCTATCCGCGCCACTGTCATGGCGGTCTCGGGCTGGCATTGGAAGCAGGGCTTGAACTTTGTAATCTTACTGAAAGTCAATTCGGCATCGGAACTCCAAGGGCCAAATTCCCCTGGAATCTCTCTGGAACTTACGTTCAAGTTATGCCGCGGGTATATTCAGTTGATCAGGATGGCGGTGAGCACAACTTCCTCGCAACTTACTACAGAAATACTCGTGAAATGGTCTCTAATACCTTTCGCAAAGGCTACCAATGGCCATTTCACTCTACACGAATGCTCGATTATCAATCCAGCCTTTTTGACCTCGCAGTGTTTCTCGAGCAGCAAGCCAATCGTAAGGTTTATCTTGATTTCTTAAACAATCCAGAACCAGTCAATAAAGGTGAAGCCTTTTCCCTCGATGACCTCGATCCAGACGTCAGAGCTTACCTAGAAAATACCGAAGCGCTTCTTGATCGCCCTATTGACCGCCTGCGCCAAATGAATCCATTGGCGATAGAACTTTACCGGATGCATGGCACGAATCTAGAGCAGGAGCCTTTAGAATTCACTATGAACAACCAGCATATGAATGGTGGCATTCTAATTGACGACTGGGGAAGAACTTCCTTACGGGGCTGTTATGCAGTCGGCGAAGCAGCCGGCAGTCATGGTGTCACGCGCCCTGGAGGTGCTGCGCTTAATTCTGGGCAAGTATTTGGCAAGCGCGTTGCTGTTGCTATCAAACGCAGTCGCAAGCCGCACAGAAAACAATCCATAAATACTACATCACTAAGCAATGTGCTGGCAGAGCACCTAGAAAAAGCAGAACGCTTTGCTGGCAATACCGATGGGATCTCCGCTAAAGAGGTTCAGACTGAAATACAGGCACGGATGAGTAATCATGCAGGAATTTTATGTAACCTTGATGATGTTTCTTTGGCTCGTAAGGAAGCCACTGAGTTGCGTAAAAAGGTAGAGCAACGGGGCATCAAAGCTATATCCGAGTCAACAGTTGGGGCCTCCTTCCGTTGGCAGCAAATGGCTCTGGTTTCCGAAGCCGTCTTAAGAGCGCTAGAACACTATATTAGCCATGGCGGAGGTAGTCGGGGGGCGCGTGCCATTTGTTCAGAGCAAGGCACACAGTGCCCCGAAGCCCATCGCAAGGACCTATCTCGATACAGATTTATCGCTGAGCGCGAAACCGATCGGGATGAGAAGCTGGTGGTCTCTCTAGTTGAAGGCACTATCAAAGTAAGCGCTGTACCTGTAAATCGAGCCCCGAGCCCAGAGCGTCAGTTCTTCGAAAAAGGCTGGGGACCCTATTTACTAAAGGAAGGTTAGATTAGCGTTTCTCAATTTTATGCACTATTTTGTTAAACAGCATTTCGGGGACTGCCTTGCCTAGGCATACTCATTCTTGATCCACTTTCTTGTGTTCATCTGCATACCATTTATATCAGCTTTCATTTATGCCTTAGCCTCCTACTATAGTAAAGAAGCTATGCATTGCGGTACTGGCCCTATACGCCTAGCCTTCATAAGCATCTGGATTTTCTTTCTGATCTTTTTGCCATGGACTGTGTTTGATTGGCAAGACGCTAATTGGGGCATGATAGGTTGGCCTATTTTCGCTGGATCGATGTTTTTTCTGGGGCATGTATTTACCTTACTCGCTGTTCGAGTGGGAGATGTTAGCCTGCAGAACCCGCTGATGGGTATTAAAACCATGCTAGTTGCTCTTTTTGCAATCATACTTGGAATACAGCAGTTGGAAACAGGTCTAGTATGCGCCGCACTAGGAATGACCCTAGCTATTATACTGTTAGCACTACCGGATAAGTTACAGACCGACCGACCTGCACTAACCTTGTTTTATACTTTTCTGAGTTGCTTTTTTTTCGCCCTTTATGACCTATGTGTAGCAGTAAAAGCACAAGCTTTTGGCGCTCCATGGACATTCTTGACAGTAACAATGTTCTTCGGCGCCCTCCTATCATTAAGCCTAATGCCTTTTTTTCGTAGGGGTATCAAGGCGCTGCCTCCTACTGCATGGCGGTGGATTTATCTAAGTGGCTTCATGATGGCGCTGCAGTGTTTATTGCTGGCAATTTTCCTTGCTTTCACTGGTAAGGCCGCGGAGGGCAACATTGCCTACAGCACAAGAGGACTATGGAGCGTCCTACTGCCACTAATAATTGCGAGTCAGTTGCAGCGCACAGACACAAGAATGAGCCGATCAACTTGGATTAGGCGGGTACTAGGTGCATCTATAATGTCTTTGTCGATTTACCTACTGTTTCAAGCTTAAGAGCGGGAAGCATTTCGTGTTGTATGCACCACTCACCCACTTCTGGGTGCAAAATTACTAATTCGCCAGCTACGGAACGGGTGCATTCCCATGGGATTCGATAGGAGCTGCTACGACCTTCTCCACAAATTGAAGCAAGTGTAAAGGGTCCCGCTTGAGAGAGTTCGGATACACTCAAGAGTAATTGGTGATGCCGCCCATGCGAATGCTCGCGGGGACTTTCAGCGGCACTACATGCATGCTGCAGTCCCTCATACCCACTCATATTTTGAGACATCAATATCGACGAATCCGAACCAATCACAGCGTATTGCTTATCAAAAATCTGTGGCTCAATTGGACATTCCTCCGCAATCGCGAAACTGCCTTGGCTCAATTGGCACTGTTGATAGGCCTCGCCTACATGAACAATAAACAACCACCCCTGATTCCAAAAAACCATCGTGTAAACGCTGAGATGGAACGGATCGTTTTTAGAACCTAGGCTATAACTTGAGACAGCGCAATTCTCAGATAAAACGACCGGAGTAGTCATGTATCGTCCATATACACTGCCATCTCTTGCTGTTGCGACTAGGCTCAAGTCACGGGGAATTTGATCGGGTCGTGGCAGCAAGGTGCCAACGCCTGATCGATAGGCCAACTTGCTCCATTTGAAAGGCCCAAAACGAGTATTACACAGTGCGACCGCTACTCCAGCGTTTAGTAGTTCACTACGACCCCCAAAATTGCGCAGTACAAATCCAGCTTGCTCTATTACCGAGGCTGTATCACCCTGCTCAGCTGGAATTGGCTCCTCCTCAGCATGCCAGAAGGGATGCTCTGGCGGCAGTGAAAGAAATGAAAAACCTTTTGCTGCCCAGTATGGGCTAGCGCCACAGCTATAAGTCTCGGCCATCCCCTCATTATTATCGATGTAACCGATCGCTAAGCAATTCTGGCTTTGATAGATCGGGCGTTTAAGAAAATATTCGAGATTCAATCGGCACAAACGCCGCGCTGCGCCGCTACTGATCGGGGTCACTTCAAGAGACTCAGCTAATCCAATCGGAGCCAAGACATTGAATCGGTATGTCAGTGAGCGCCCAAAAAGCGGGTAGTCGCCCTCTTCAGAGATTAATTTCGTATAGCTCTTTAAAAATTCTTTTCCCCAATCCATCCAGCGCGCTTTGCGCACGGCATTTTTATGACCATGTAGGATAGACCACCAAAGACCGTAATAGTGAAAAGCGTAGGCATTGTAGTGGTCAACCGTCTCATTCATGCCGTCAATAAACCAACCTTGGTCGAGATACATGGATTCCAACTGATTGAAATAGAAATCAATCACAGCATCGTCCCCAGTGACTGCGGCCCCAGCCCAACCCAAAAACTCGATAATAAACAGTCCAAAGAAGATGTGGTTATTGCGATGCATTCCGCACCTTCTCCCAGTAGCCATCCATTTTAGTAACGGGGCTTTGGCTGACTCGGGTAAAAGTTCGTAAGCGTAGCCCTCATTCAT
>PKCJ01000083.1 GCA_002862945.1 Opitutia bacterium
GTAAGCGAAAAGCTTGAAAAAGGCGATCCTGTTGACCTTGTCATGGGGGCGCTTGAAAACTCGCGCCCCAAGCTTGAAGTGAAGAGCCGCCGCGTCGGTGGCGCCACTTATCAGGTGCCCGTAGAAATTTCTTTCGAACGCCAGCAAGCACTTGCTTTCCGCTGGATGGTCAACGCCGCTCGTAGTCGTAAGGGTGTTCCTATGAACGAAGCCTTGGCTGACGAGATCGTCGACGCCTACAACAACACAGGTGGAGTTGTGAAGAAAAAAGAAGAAGTTCACCGCATGGCTCAAGCCAACCGTGCTTTCGCACACCTGCGCTGGTAATTCCTTACATGCACCGGCAGTCCTCGGACGCGCCGCCCCTCGTTCTTTTCAGTCGTATCTCTTTTATGTCCGCTATTCATAGTATTGCGTCAGCTAACTCACCGAAACGTAAGTTCCCCTTGGAGCATACGCGAAATATCGGCATAGCTGCTCACATCGACGCGGGAAAGACGACAACGACGGAGAGAATTCTATTTTACGCAGGTGTCGTCCACAAGATGGGTGAGGTCCACGAGGGTAGCGCAGTCACCGACTGGATGGATCAGGAGCGTGAGCGTGGTATTACTATTACCTCCGCTGCGATCTCCTGTAACTGGACAAATCAAGATGGTCCTTACGCCGAGATTTGTAACCAGATCAATATTATCGACACCCCGGGGCACGTCGATTTCACCGCCGAGGTAGAACGCTCGCTCAGAGTCTTAGATGGTACGATCGGTGTCTTTTGCGCCGTCGCTGGTGTGCAGCCACAGTCTGAGACGGTTTGGCGGCAAATGACAAAATACAATGTCCCGCGCATCGCTTTTGTTAATAAGATGGATCGCGTTGGTGCGGATTATTTCGCCGCCATTGAGTCGATGCGCGAGCGTCTTGGTGCGAATGCGCATCCCATCTTTCTACCTATCGGTTCTGAAGAAGATTTTATTGGCCTAATCGACCTGACGACGATGGAAGCCCGGGTTTACGATACGACCGACGCCAGTGGCATGACCTTCGAGACGCGGGCCATCCCCGCTGACTTAGTCGATCAAGCCGCCGAGTATCGCGAAAAGCTAATCGAAGCCCTTGCCGACTTTGATGAAGCGCTGGCCGATAAGTACCTCGAAGGCGAAGAACTGGCAGCCGACGACATCCGCTCCGCCATCCGTAAGGCTACTATTTCCTTAGGCTTCTGTGGCGTTATTCCGGGTAGTGCCTTCAAGAACAAGGGCGTGCAAGCCGTCCTCGAATCCGTGGTCAACTATCTTCCAAGCCCGCTCGACCTACCGCCGATGAAAGGTGAGACCGAGCAAGGCCGTGATCTTGAAATCACCCCTGACGACAATGGCAAGTTCGCAGGCCTCGCCTTCAAACTTATGAACGACGGCTACGTTGGTAAGCTCGTCTTTGTGCGTGTTTACTCGGGCAGCCTTGCCAAAGGAAGCGCACTTTATAACCCACGCACAGGCAAGACAGAGCGCATTTCTCGTCTTCTCATCATGAAGGCAGACTCCCGCGTAGACATCGACGTCGCTTATTCGGGTGACATATGCGCCATCGTTGGCGCGCGTGATGTTGTCACCGGCGACACACTTTGCACCAAGGGCTTCGATGTTTGCTTGGAACCACCCACATTCCCTGAGCCAGTTATCTCGATGTCGATCGAGCCTAGGTCCACCGCCGACCAAGAAAAAATGGCGACTGGTCTACAGCGACTCTCTGAAGAGGATCCTACCTTCGTCGTCAGTTCCGATGAAGAGACTGGGCAAACGATCATTGCTGGCATGGGCGAGTTGCACCTCGAAATCATTAAAGACCGACTCTTCCGTGAGTTCAAAGTCGGAGCGGAAGCTGGTCGCCCGCAGATCGCTTACCGCGAAGCTTTGTCTACCAATTCCGAAGGGGAGGGTAAATTCGTTCGCCAAACTGGTGGCAGCGGTCAATACGGCCATGTTCGCATCAAGCTCGAGCCTCTCGAGCGTGGCGCCGGCATCGAAATGGTCGACAAGATAGTCGGTGGTGTTATACCAAAAGAATTCATCCAACCCACTCTTGAAGGCATCCGTGACGCTGCCAACAACGGTGCCGTCTGCGGCTACCCCGTGGTTGATTTTAAAGTCACCCTTTTCGACGGTTCTTTCCACGATGTGGATTCCTCTGAAATGTCCTTCAAGATGGCCGGTATCTTCGCTTTCCGAGATGCCATGGAAAAAGCAAGCCCACAACTGCTAGAACCTATAATGAAAGTCGAAGTCGAAACGCCCGACGAATATCAAGGCGACATCATGGGCGACCTCAATCGCCGCCGCGGACAGATCCAAAATGTCACTGGTAAGACTTCCTTCGTCTCAATTTCTGCAATGGTACCCCTGCAAGAAATGTTTGGCTACGCTACCATCGTTCGCTCACTTAGCAAAGGTCGTGCTTCCTATAGCATGGAGCCCGAATCCTTCGAGCCAGTTCCACAAATCGTCCTCAATACCATCCTAGAAACCTCTACAAGAGGTCGCTACTAATAAGGACACTTAAGTCATAGCTTATACAATAAACTCTTAAACTTAATTTTTCTATCTCTCGCATCAACCAAGCAACAACTTTCAATCATCAACAATCAACCAGACACATAAACTATGAGCTCTCCACGTATCCGTATCCGCCTACAAGGCTTTGATTATCGAGTTATCGACCAGTCCGCAGCGGACATTGTCGAGACAGCAAAACGCTCCGGCGCTCGCGTCGCTGGCCCTGTCCCGCTTCCGACTAAGATCGAGAAGTACACCGTGAATCGTTCTGTCCACGTCAATAAAAAGTCAATGGATCAGTTCGAGGTGCGCACACACAAACGCCTCATTGACATCGTAGAGCCCACTGCCGCGACAGTCGACGAACTCAAGAAGCTCAACTTGCCTGCAGGTGTCGACATCTCGATTAACGTTTAGACTGTTCGATTCGTAACCCTGGTCTTTAGAGTCGGAAAGTGCTGAAAGTAGTCCACTTAGGTTATTTCCCAAACCTCACAGCTTAAAATTTGTGGGGGTATACTAAATGCGATCAGGATTTTCTAGATCGAAAAATGCCTGATATATTTAAGCACCCAGATAAATGTGAGTGAAGCCACGCTTTCATTTTTGATAAAGCTCCTATTGCGCGGCTACTTAAGCCCATGCTGTCGTCTCAAAAAGCTCTGGATTTCGATAAGTCGAGTGATGGGGTCTTTGGCTTTTAGCCTAGGGAAGCGAGTGCCAGATTTCAGAAATTCGCCCTTTTTGACCGCTTGGGCAAGTCTGCAGATCAAGCGGTCGCCCTCGGTTTCGACGCGGCGGACTCCTGCTAGCTCGGCGAGGACGCGGACTTGACTGACATTGATGAGGGCTTCAGCAGCGAGGGGCAATGCACCGAAGCGATCGACTAATTCTTCGGCTATCTCCTCAACTTCAGCATTCTTTTCGGCGAGTGCCAAGCGACGGTAGAAGTCGATCCGCAGACGTGGTTCGGCGATATACTCAGTGGGGAGTGCGGCTTCGATTAGCTCGCCTTTTTGGCTGCCGTATTCGGCATCTTTAATCGCGGCAAAGCTGAAGGTGCCACTAGTGCTACGGGCGCGACGTCCGCCTTCACCGGCAGTAATGAAGTCGAGTTTAACTTCGGCACGAATATGGTCGGCGCCAGGTTCACCCTTTAGTCGGGCGACGCTCTGCTTAAGTAATTGGCAATACAACTCAAAGCCAATCCCTGCGATGTGACCGCTCTGTTGCGAGCCGAGTAGATTGCCTGCGCCGCGCAACTCGAGGTCACGCATCGCTATGCGAAAACCGGCTCCCAGCTGGCTGTGTTGCTTGAGTGCGTTCAATCGTTTTTGTGCTTGGTCAACGAGTGTAGCGTGGCGATGGAGCAGTAGGTAGGCGTAGGCTTGGCGTTTGAAGCGCCCGACTCGTCCACGGATCTGATAGAGCTGAGCGAGTCCGAATCGGTCAGCGCCTTCAATTATAAGAGTATTACAATTCGGGATGTCGATACCAGATTCGATAATGGTGGTGCAGACCAGCACATCGGATTGACCCGCGACGAATTTCGTCATGACTTTTTCGAGCGCACCTTCCGTCATCTGCCCGTGCCCGATTGCGACTTTGAGCTTTGGGTGCATTGCCTCGATCTTGGCTGCGACGCCTTGGATACTATCGACACGGTTGTGTAAGTAGAAGACTTGGCCACCGCGGTCTGTCTCGGCTTTAATTGCGCTTCGGATCAAATTTTCATCGTAGCTTTTGACGATGGTCTCGATCGGACGGCGATCGACGGGTGGGGTCTCGATCACACTCATGGCACGTGCTCCTGCCATGGCGAGATAGAGGGTGCGAGGGATTGGTGTCGCGCTGAGGGTAAGGATGTCGACCTCGGCGCGCAGTTGCTTGATGCGGTCCTTTTGCTTTACACCAAAGCGTTGCTCTTCGTCGACTACGAGTAACCCAAGGTCTTGAAAGTGGACGTCTTTGCTCAGTAGGCGGTGGGTGCCTATTACAATGTCTATCTTACCAGCTGCGAGTTGCGCAATACACTCTTTGTTTTTTGCGGTGGTGCGGAATCGGCTAGCCATGTCAATGATGATTGGATACTGGGCCATGCGCTCACGAAAGGTGTTAAAGTGCTGCTGGCAGAGCACGGTGGTGGGTACAAGGATAGCGACTTGTTTACCTGCGAGCACGGCCTTGAGTGCGGCGCGGATGGCGACCTCGGTCTTGCCGAAGCCAACGTCGCCACAGATTAAACGATCCATCGCTTGCGTGCTCTCCATGTCTTGCTTGCAGGCTTCGATTGCGCTTAGCTGGTCCGGTGTTTCTTTGAAGGGGAAAGCGGACTCGAAGTCTTCCTGCCAAGCGTGATCGGGCGGAAAGGCAAAGCCGCCGGATTGGGCGCGGCGAGCGTGGAGTTGCAGCATCTCGGCGGCGTAATCGAGGGTGGCTCGTTCGGCAGCGGCACGGGTTTTATCCCAAGCCGCACCGCCGACCTTACTGAGCTTGGGTTGCGACTTAGTCAGGCCGACATAGCGAGTGAGTAAATGCGACTCTTGCAGCGGGACGTGGATCGTCATTTGATCGGCGAACTCGACAGAGATGACCTCTTTGCTACCACCCTGAATTTCTAGTTGCGTGAGGCCGCGAAAGAGGCAGACGCCGTGTTGCAAATGAACAAGTGGATCGCCGTCCACTAGTTCAGTGAAGTCGAGTAGCTGGTCAACTTGCGAGAGTGTGGCGCGGGCGCGTTCCTCCCGATGGCTGACCTTGCGGTTTCGACTACCAAAGTATTCTGTGTCGGCTATTAGAACAAAACCCTGCTTTGCATTCGAGTGTAGAGGAAGGGTGGCGAGTGGAATTTTTGGACTGGCGCGAAGAATGAATCCGCCCGATACCGTACCTTTGATAAAATTAGATTTGATCCCTACGGTCATAGGATTGTCGGCAAGCAGCTCTTTGATGCGCTTTTGCTCGTTTTCGCCTGCGGTTGCGAAAGTAATTTCGAGTCCTTCTTTTGCCCAAGCGGCTAGCTGTTTTTCAAACTTGAAACGAGTACTCTGTTCTGGCTTAAGTCGGCCGTATCCGATCTGTGTGTGGTTGGTGTGGAAACGGTAGTTAGCTGTCGGTTCGGACTGAATCTCAATACGCTCGGCACTACAAAAGAGTTCGGGATCTGTATCTAGTTCGCAAAGCGAAGTGAGTGTGTCGATATTCTCACGATGAGCGACCGCTTGATAAAAAGAGCTTGGGCTACCGCTGGTCGTTTTGATATTTTCAAACCTGTAGGGATGTTCGCGCACGAGTGTGGCGGGATCGTCGAGTATCCATTGTAGATTACTCTCGGGCAGGTAAGCTAGGAGGGCGCCTTCGGCCGAGTAAATGGAGTCAGCACTCTCGGCGGCCGCTATCTGAATTTCGTCGACTTCCTCACGCGTGCGCTGGGTAGTTGGGTCGAAGCGCCGGATACTCTCGATCTCGTCACCAAAGAAATCAATGCGATAGGGCTTGTGCGCATCGTAGGGGTAGAGGTCGATCAGGCCGCCTCGGGTCGCGATCTGTCCAGGCTGTTCGCAGAGGGCTTCGGAGTCGTAATCGAGATCGCTTGTGAGGGTGGCGATCAATTCGGAAAAGGAGTGTGACTGGCCAACCCTCAGGGTGAGGCGTTGCTGCGCAAAGGCCACTTTGTCGGGACAGGCACCCAGTAGAGCTTCGGGAGTGGCTATGATCAGTCGTTTACCCGCTGGACTGGTGAGGAGTGCGCTGAGCACGGTGAGACGGTCGCAGATACGGTCAGCGCGGCGCTGTGCGTCGATGTCGGGCGGAGGGTCTTCGGGGAAGTAAAGGATTTGAAGGGGCGTTTTGGCTCTAGCCCAGAGGGTGTAGGTATCGAGTTCGGTGGCGAGTTCTTGTGCGCGGCGCGGATAAGCGACAAGGGCGACAGTGATTTCTTTGTCGTTACTTTGCGCTAGGCAGTAGAGCAGTGGGGCACGCGCCTCCTTGCATACGCCGTGATAGAGCGTGTGTTTGCCGTGCGAAAGTTTTTGTTTTTTGGGCACAGTTATTTTATTCGTGGCGAGCGAGCAAATTCACGCTATATCACGCGAGATTTTCCAGCGCGGCCTTCGCTGCTTTAGCTTCGGCGGTTTTTTTTGAACTGCCTATACCTCGGCCTAGCTCCTTGCCTCCTAAAGATACTGTAGCGGTGTAACTGCGCTCGTGGTCTGCACCCTCAGCTGAGAGTTCTGCGTAGGTAGGCACTTCGCCTTTGTGGTGTTTTTGCGACCACTCTTGAAGCTTACCTTTTGGGTTTTGACTGCCGGCATCTAGCACGAGGGCTTCAATTTGGCTGTCGAATAGATGCAATATGGTATCGCGCGCGGCCTTGACCCCGCCATCTAAGTAGACGGCCCCGATGAGGGCTTCAAGGGCATCTTCGAGCATCGCATTGCTCGGCTTGGGATGGTGCTGGCGGTGTGCGGCGCTGACCTCGAGATATTTGCCGAGACCTTTAGCGGTCGCGGCGCGAGTGAGGGACTTGCCATTAACGATGCTGGCACGGCAGCGGTCGAGCGCGCCTTCATCGGCCTCGGGAAATTTTACATAAAGAGCTTCTGCAATAATGAGGTCCAGCACAGCGTCGCCTAGAAATTCGAGGCGTTGGTTGTCGCCATCAATTCGCTTGCAGCTAGAGTGAGTGAGGGCGAGTTTCAACAGAGATTCATCCTGGAAATCGTGTTGAGTGATCGGTTCGTATGACATTTTAGTGAAAAAGTTGAGCTAATTGGGTTTACTGCTTGCCCAAAGGTAGAGGGCACGAGTATGGCTTGTATTAGCTCATTTTAGACTGGCTGCAAATGCCAGAATCGTATTTCGCCCTCATTTATTTTACTTACCTTGCCAAACGCAACCACGCCCGCGTCGAAGACTAAGATTTTTGTCCTAGATACTAATGTTCTACTGCACGATCCGCAGTGCCTGCACAAGTTCGAGGAAAATATAATCGCTATACCCGTCGAAGTCCTCGAAGAGCTCGATCGTAAGAAGTCTGCTCCTGGCGAGTTGGGCTTTTCGGCACGAAAGATACATCGAGAGCTCCGTGCACTTTTCGATGAGGGCTTGGAATCACCGCCCGAGCTAAATGGTAAAGGTAGCTCTGCCCTAAGCTGCGGCTTACCAAATGGCGGTCGCCTCGTCGTTGTGATCAACGACTACATGGTGAGCGGCGATTCTGATAATCAGGATTTGAATCGTTTGAAGGCGACGCTCGTCAACATGGAGAAAATGGATAGCCGTATTTTGGCCTCGGTTTTTTTCCTAAAGGAGGTCTGTTCCGATAGTCGAGTGATTCTGGTAACGAAGGACACCAACATGGCGCTCAAGGGTATCGCGCTAGGTCTCGAAGTAGAGGACTACATGAACGATAAAGTGACCTCTGCCAAACTCGGTAGCGGTTGCAAGACGATCGAGGTCAGCGACGAAGACTATGAGCGCTTCCTCGAGGAGCACGGCGTGGACCTTCTTCCTGAACAAACGAGCCATCTATTTATCAACGAATACATCTTTCTCAGCAACGGAGAGATTAGCGAGCCTGCGCGTTATCGTGGTGATGGACAGGTTGACAGTTTGATCCTTGGCTCAGATGTGGGTGTAAAAATACCGAAAGGCATACGTATTCATCCCCTCAATTCAGAGCAACGCATGCTTATGGATGCACTCTTGGATGAAGATATTAAGTTAGTCACTTGCAGTGGAAAAGCGGGTACAGGTAAAACAATCGTTTCCATCGCTATGGCGCTCTTCCAAGCGATTGGTGAGGATAACCTGTACGAGCGTGTATTCATTACACGCCCACTGGTGCATATTGGCAAAGACACCGGCGCGCTGCCTGGCACATTGGATGAAAAAATGGCGCCCTATATTGCTCCATTTTTTGATAACCTCGAAGTGCTCTTTAGTAATCGCAAGGTGGTCAAACAACCCGATATGCATGAGGATGATGTTTTGAGCCGTATCACTTCGACGCGCAAGCGTAAGAAGGCGATGGCTAAGCTAGCCAAGCAGCCGAGCCAAGGTGACGAAGGCGAGGAGGAAAGTAAGCCACGTAAGCCTTTCCAGTTTCTCTTCGACTACGGAATGGTCGAGGTCGAAGCGATGACATTCATACGCGGGCGATCGCTTTCGAACACAATTTTTATCATTGATGAGGCGCAGAATTTGACCCCGCACGAAGCGAAGACGGTTGTCAGTCGTATGGCTGAAGGTTCGAAGGTGATACTACTCGGCGATCCCTATCAGGTGGACAGTATCTTTCTTGATGCTTGGTCAAACGGACTGGTGCATACTGCGCAGAGGCTTAAAGGTACGGACATAACCGCACATTTAGAGCTGACTACCGGAGTGCGCTCCGAGCTCGCGGATTTGGCGGCAGACTTGTTGTAGGAATGGAGGATGGTACTCCTGTGTGACTAACTTCACCTGCGGATAGGTACTAAGCAAGTCCTTCTTCTAACCCTAGTAAGGCAGCGGATACTTCGACACTAGTTCAGCGATGCGCCCTTTGACTCTTTCAATTGTGTCGTTTTGGTCGTCGGTATCGATTGCTTTAAGCACGTGATCGATGCAGTCGGCGATGATCACCATATCGTCCTCGACGAAGCCTCGGCTAGTCACGGCGGGAGTGCCAAGGCGTATACCCGATGCTTTGAAAGGAGAACGTGTCTCGAAGGGGACTGTGTTTTTATTACAAGTAATGTGAGCCAGATCGAGTGTCTCTTGTGCGACCTTCGCGGTGAGTTCGGGTAAGTTGGCGCGTAAATCGACAAGAAATAGGTGGTTATCTGAGCCGCCAGAAATCAACTTATAGCCACGCTCCATCATAGCAGCGGCAAGGGTTTTTGAGTTGGCCACAACTTGGGCTGCGTAGGTCTTGAAGCTGGGCTTGAGGCACTCGCAAAAGCAAATGGCCTTGGCTGCGATGACATGCATAAGTGGACCACCCTGACCGCCCGGGAACAAGGCTGAGTCGATTGCTTTGGCATGCTCTGCTTTACAAAGTATCAGACCGCCGCGTGGACCACGAAGTGTCTTATGCGTGGTCGTCGTGACAAAGTCGGCGTGGGGCACAGGGGAGGGGTGCGCTCCGCCAGCGACGAGCCCTGAGATGTGCGCGATGTCGGCGAAAAGATAGGCGCCGACGGAGCGGGCAATCTCACCCATGCGTTCGAAGTCTATGATGCGCGAGTAAGCGGATGCGCCTACGGTGATCATCTTTGGACTTTCTTTCTCGGCGACAGCAGCCAACTCATCGTAATCAATGAGACCGGTGTCTTCGCGTACTCCGTATTGAACGAATTTGTATAGCTTACCCGAGAAATTGACTGGGTTACCGTGGGTGAGGTGACCGCCGTGGGCAAGATTCATGCCGAGCAATTTATCGCCGGGCTGAAGCACTGAAGTGTAAACTGCAAAATTGGCCTGCGAGCCAGAGTGCGGCTGCACGTTCGCATGATCTGCGCCGAAGAGCTCCTTCGCGCGGGCGATGGCCAGGTCTTCGACCACATCAACATGCTCGCATCCGCCATACCAGCGTTTGCGTGGGTAGCCTTCGGCATACTTATTCGTGAGTATGCTACCCTGCGCTTCCATCACTGCCGGATAGGTAAAATTTTCGGAAGCGATGAGCTCGACGTGGTTTTCTTGTCGATAGCGCTCGGCTGCGATGGCGGCGGCGATCTCAGGGTCGATCTCAGAGACCGTGCTAGCGTTGAGGGCGGGACTAGATGTGACGGTGGTCATGATATGATTGTTGAATGAATTAGAATTAAGAACTTCTGTTGTGAGTATACTTTAGAAGGGCCAGACCCAATCGCGAACGGAGCGGCTATTTTTTTCGTTTGTTTTTTCGGCCACTGAAGAATCGGTAATGTTTTCAACAGTCGTTTCATTGGTGATTCCTTCGGCGACCTTATCTGGCTCTGGCACCTCTAAGGCGCCTGTCGCAGTTTCGGTTACGCTAACTTGCTCTGCGGGGTCTTTTTCGCTCCAGAAAGGCCACCACCATGGGTCTGTATCGCTGGCTTCTTCAAATTCTTGTTTTAACATGGCATCGGCCGATGCGGCGTTTTCATCTTCACCAAAAGGCCATGCCCAGCGAGCGAAGGTGCGTCCCCAGCCTGCGGTTTCTTGTTGAGCGGGGTCGATGCCAGCGGCTTCCGCGAGCTTAACAATTTGTAGGGCGACTTGTTCACGGCCTTTTAAGTGTTCTGCTAGCTTTGCGCTGTCAGCAGGCGCGGTGGCAAGAGTGCGAGTGGGCACGCCGTCGAGTGGGCGGCCAGCGGGATACTCGTAGATTACGAAGCCCCGCCCTATGGGGCTGAGGATTTTACGCATCCCATCGTCCCAGCGCATAAAGATGTCCTGCCCCTGCATCCGCCAGTCGCCTTCGAGACCACTGTCGCGCGTTGTGCTGAGTCCGCCGAAGCGAGAGAGAGCGATGCGTTCAAAACGATTTTCGGAAAGCTTTACGATCCAATCTCCGCGGTAAAAGGAGCGGGCGTTTTTACGACTAGAAAAGGCGATGCCGCCTGTATAAATCTCCCGTTCTGCCCTGTAACTGGCCGCCCATGTGTGGGATACTCGATCCTCTATGATACGAGAGGCGGGTCGCATTACTGTCTCGTCATCTTCGATGATTAGACCTGGCTCCACCATCTTGTAAATAAACTCGCGCTTGTTCGGGCGGAGAATGGAATAGTGACCGCTATCCCAGGTAATGTGCAACTCGCTGCCTTGTTTGGCCCAAGATCCTCGCAGGCCGTCTTCGCCACCAGCGTTCGTCGCTGCGGAGCGGTCGGGCTCGACGAATACATATTTTGCGTTCGATTCGTCTTCGCCGATTTTCCAGATACCGATAAAGCCTTTGGCCCGATCACGGTCGGAGGCGATCTCGCTTGCTCTAGTCGGGGGCTTCGCCCATTGACCAAGTATTTCGGCGGGCACTTGTTGTGCTTTGGTCGTGTAGGCCTCTTTACCGTCCGTGTCGATATGGGTCATATTGAAGCCTAGGCTGTCGCTCTCTATTCGGTGCTGGCTGCCATCTTCCCAAGTGAGGGTGGCTGTCTCGCCTTCACTCGCCCAAGTGCCTGAGTAAACAGTCTGATCGGTATTATCGCCCCAGAAGTAGGAGGCTCGATTCTGGCTCTTGAGCATTATAATGAGCGCACCTTTTTCCGGCGTATCGATCTGCCAAGTGCCTCGGAAAAGTTCGTCCTTACTCTGGGCCTGGGCGCTCAGACCCAGTAAGCTAGAGATCGCGAGACCGCAGAAAATTACGTTTCTAGATCGAAAAAATAGGGTGTATCTCTGTGCGGAGAATATAATCATACCTAGTGCCTATTTTTCGCAGTCATAACAGGCAAGAATTAATCGTGAAGCTTTTGCGTTTCGGCTAGGTGGACTTTTCGTATTTGCCGCTGAGGCATTAATCCTGAAGCCACTACAAATTAGTCGCGTTTTCCAATACGCGAGAAATCCAGTAGGCTGCGACTAATGCGTCCGCTATTGAGCACAGCGCGGTCGGTATTCGGATCTGAATCGGTAACAAAGCCATCCGAGTATTGGAAGGTGAACTTTCCCGGGCTGGACTCGGCAAACAAGCTGCCAAGCTGTAGCTTTGCTGGGAAGGTATCGATAATTGGCGTGTCAGATGCCGTTTCGACCGGAAAGTTGACATTTACCACAGTAGCAGGGTGCTTTTCGGGCGTGGCTAGAGTATCGACTGCCATCCGCGCGGCATGCGCAGCGGCTGCCTTGAGGGAAGCATTGAAATCCCTGTCTGCTAGCCCCTGGGAATCGCGAATTTTCTCGAAAAGGTGATTAGGCACACATTTACTAAAGGCTATGGCCGGCAGATTCCAGAGCACGCCCTCAATCGCGCCAGCCACCGTGCCAGAACTAAGAATGAGCGATTCGGTAGTGTTGAAACCAATATTGATACCGGAAAGCACAATATCTGGCTTTTCGGAAAGCAAGTTGCCGAGGGCGATGTTGACACAATCCGTCGGCGTGCCGCTGATCGACCAAGCTTCGACGCCATCAGGGAAATGCGAGGGGCTGAGGATTGCATCGAGCTCGCCATGGCGCGTCATGCTACGACCCGTCCAGCTCTGCTCCAAGGCTGGGGCGGCGACGGAAACACGAAATTGGGGCAGAAGTGCTTCCACCAATCGGTGTAGAAAGGCGGACTCGATCCCGTCGTCGTTGGTGACCAATGCATGTGGTTTCATAGTTTAAGCGCTAAATGAATCTAGATGTTCTTTGAATTTAGAAAGTGAAGACTTCATTCACTAAGCTAACGGTAGCTTGAGCACCTCAGCAGGTGCTTCGCTTATCCGCTTGCGCAGATCATCGCTCAGCTCGGTAGACTGCAGTTCGCCACCCTCGTCAAGTTTGGCCAGGATCGTCGTCATGTGCCCTTTACCCGCTTGCGTGCGGCTGCCATCTTCGTTGCGGCGGAAAATGCGAAACTGATAGTCAATCGCTCGATCTTTGACCGATTTAACGGCTAGGTGGATATCAATCGTGTCCCCAAATCTCAATGGAGCGGAGAATTTACACTCGGCCCGCGCCCGTGGCCAGCCGACTAGTTCGCCCGGTTGTGTGCGGATCAAGTCTACTCCTGCAGCTTCGAAAAAGTCGCGCTCCGCCGTCTCCATATATTTAAAAAAATTAGAAAAGTGGACGAGTCCCGCCATGTCAGTCTCGGAAAACTCGACTCGGCGCGTAGAAGTATGTTCGTATGGCATAAATTAGAAATGACAAAGCAGGGCGCATTGGCAACCCGTAGCTTTGATTATCTGGTTAATAATCTCTAGCCTCGTAATAGAGTCAATTAGGGCTGTTCGTCCGCAAGTTGCCGATCGCAAAAAGAAATAGGTACATACCTTAATACAATATACGCTATATGATTAACTTATAGATAAATTTTATACCTTATTATTTAAACTCGAATGAGCTAAAAGCAACCAGCCGATAATGAGGCATAATCCACCGAGCGGTGTTACTGGACCGAGCCATTTTGGCCCATCGAGTGCCAGTCCATAAAGTGAACCTGAAAATAGTAAGCTGCCGACCACGAAGCAGGGACCAATCATTTTTGGCATAGGATTCGATAAGCCGTTTATTGACAGTAGTATAAGGGCTAAAGCGTGCCACATCTGGTAGCGCACTGCAGTTTCCCAGGTTTGAATCGAATCGTGTGCGCTCAGTGTTTCTTTTAGGGCATGCGCACCAAATGCGCCAGATAGCACTGCGCTGAAGGCAAGTATCGAGCCCAGAAGTCTATATTGGTGGGTCATAGGCATAAAAATAGTGCTTAATTGAACCTTAGATACGATTTTAACTTACAATCTGACTAGGAAACCAGTGCTCGTGGTAGTGGTAATTCGCTGCGTGGTTAAATTAGTTACCCTAAAGGTCAGGTACGAAAGTACGTATGCCCAACTTCCAGCAGTAAATGTAGACCATTTTAGTCAGAAAGTGTTGTTGTAAAAAATAAAACAAACAACATCTAAACTACAATATGAAAAACGAAATAGCTATCGCATCTGCATTCTTTGCATCATCGTGCTTCTCCGACGGGGAGATCGTCTTAACTGAGAGTCTCTCGGTTGAAGGTTTCGCTGATATGTCTTACTCGCGCACTGAAGATGATTCAGCTACAGCCGATCAAACAGAAAACAGCCACAGCCTAGATCAAGTTGAAATTACCTTCTTGTTGGATTTCAATGCAGTTAGTGCTCAGATAGACCTTCAGTGGGAAGATGGAACAGGCTATTCTGTCGATCAAGCTTTCACTTCCCACTCTCCAAGTAATGGCATTGTAATCACAGTTGGTTCTTATGACTCTATGTTAGGATTTGAGGCTTCCGAGCCGACTGGTCTCTTCCAGTATTCAGGTGCCTACAGTAGCGACACGGAGACATTCACAGATGACGACGTAACATACAGTGACATTATCACTCCAGAGACTAATAACGGTATCAAGGTTTCCTATGAGACCGACACTGACTTCTTGGCTATCTCCTTGCAAGATGGAGCTTTCTTCGGAGATGGTCGCCTTGGCAGTAGTGCTGACAGTGATACATCAGCAGATATCGTAGCACAGTTGACAGGCAGTGTTGACCCAGAACTAAGCGCTTATGCTATTGAGGCTGCTTTCGCTAAAGATCTGGGTAACGGATTCAATGTCTTCCTTGGTGCGGTCTTCGAGACTACAGAAGTTGGAAACGGTACTAATGACTTCGAAATTGAATCAACTGCAATCAATGCCTTCACAACCTATGAAACAGGTGCTTGGTTGTTTGTTGGTGAGTATACCATGACAGCGCACGATGTTTCCACTGTTGGTGAACTTGAGATCGATAGTTTCCTTATGATGGCTAATTGCAGCTATTCCGACCAAGCATCGATCACTGGTCGTGTCTCGCATGTAGATGCCGATGCTATCCTTAAAGCGACTAAGTTCACTCTCGCTCACAATTATGCTTTCTCAAACAATCTGTTATTAGTTGCTGAAATCAGCGCTGTTGACTGTGAATTTGAAGGTGGTGCAGATGGTGAGACACTTGAAGGTGCGCTTGAACTGCTCTTCACTTTTTAATAAAGTCTTGCCTGATTAGAAAGTAAAAGCAAATCAGATTTTAAAGCCCTCCGGTTCGCAGGGGAGCTTTTTGTATGCCTAGGGAAAAACGCTTCCCACATCATGTCGTCGGTGATGCGACACCGGCTAGCGTCTTTGCCGGTCGATATTAAATGAGCTTGCTTGTCTTTGGGACTATCGACGCACTGAGCACTTATGAAGGATGATACGAATCTCGAAGAAAAGACCCTACTCGATTGGGCGCTTCGTCTTTGCCCAGATTCGCCGCGTAAGCGGATCAAGGAGTGGATCGCGGCGGGTCGTTTCTGTCTAAATGGGCAAGTCGTAACGAAAGCGGGCACGCGACTGGCAGATCCTGGTGACTCACTGGCGATTGGTAAGCCTGAGAAGTTGGCGGTGGCCTGGGGGCACCGTAAGCGGATCCACCCAAAGTTAGTGTTAATCTATTTAGACTGCGATCTTGCTATCGTCGATAAAGAGGCAGGCCTCTTGTCAGTGCCGACCGAGAATCAATCGAAGATTTCGGCACTCGAAGTGTTAAGCAATTATTTGAATGACGCACGTGGTGAGGCGACCCGTCGTAGTTTTTTCGGCACCGCGGATCCGGTCAAGACGCTCCCCGTTCACCGGTTAGATCAACATACTAGTGGATTACTTTGTATCGCGCTGAACTACAATGCAAGGCAACACCTGATCAAGCAACTCCGTAGTCACAACTTTCTTCGCGAATACATTGCTTATGGGGATGGGGATGCAGCCACGCCAGAGGGCACTTGGCATAATTATCTCAAGCTAGACGAGCGCGGCTACGATCAAAAACTTTTCGCAGAGCCCGAAGCAGGCGCGACCGAGGCGGTGACGCATTATCGAGTCGAAGAAGTTTTTGCTCAGAACCACGTAGCGAGGCTTCGTATACGTCTTGAAACGGGTCTTAAACACCAGATTCGGATACAAGCGGCCGCGCATGACATGCCGCTGATTGGCGATCGAATCTACCACCCAAGCACACAGAAGGCTGTCGGTCGAAAGGGCGCTCAGCTACCCTATGGTTTTAAGCGGCAAGCGCTGCACGCTGCGACGATAGGTATTATCCACCCGACGAGCGGTAAGAAGCTAAAGTTTCAGTCCAAAATTCCAGGCGATATGCAACTGCTTGAAGAGCGCTTAAAATCATCGAAGGGTAAGTTTGAATAGGGCCTCAGGCGGGAAATCATTCAGGATGGATGGTTCAAGCTTGGACCTTCAGTTTCAGCCCCTTCCTTTTCGCTTGAACTCAAGGGCATGCTTGGCATCTTACCGTGCTTTTCTCTCTATCAACGGTTTACCATTATGAGCACATTACTCATCAGTCTTTTAACTCTCTTCCTCTTGCTGATCTCGGCATTTGTCATTTTAATCGTGCTCATGCAAAAAACTAGCCAAAGCGGCGGTATGGGTGCCGCACTTGGTGGTGGTGCTGCTGAGTCTGCTTTCGGTTCGGACACAAACAATATCCTGACTAAGGGCACCGTTTACGGAATTATCGCATTCTTCCTTGTCGCCTTGGGCCTCTATTTGCTCTACCAAGCTCAATCGACTAGTGCGACTACAGAGGTGGACATGAATACGCTCATCACTTCTGAAGAAGAACAGCCAGTTGCAGAAACGATTGCTGAGGTTGTCGAATCGATAGATGCTGCTTCGGACGATCCGCAACCCGCCAATAATTAATGCTACTTTGGAAAACGTATTTTTTAAAATTATTTAGAAGGTCAGCTGTTTGCGGTTTAACCGTAGCTGGCCTTTTTTGTGCCTATTTACAAACATCTGCCCAAGTGCGTCTAGGCGGCGAGCGTGCGTCACGTTTTATGGAACGTATCGATACAGAAGAGGGGGCAAAACGACTCGCTGCATTTCGGCGACAACGCCTCGTAGGCGACTTTTGTTTTGAGTTTGAGTTAGCGCATAAGCCTCGTCGTGGCCGCACGATTCCTTACCAAGGAATCATGTGGGGCTCATGGAATGAGTCGGGTCCGATCACACGCTTTCGCGTTTCCTCAGTTCTGCCAAAAGATGGCGGGTTTGCAAATTCGTCGGAAGGGGTTGAATTAATTATACAAAATGGAGTCGCTCCGCAGGCATGGATACGCCGAAATGATGGAAGTGACTTTGTGCTAATCGAAGGTGAGGCATTATTTGAGCCCATCATGCCTGGCTTGCTTTATTCGCCTTTTGATTTGCAGATGCCTTTTATATACTGGAAAGACTTTACCTATGAGGGGCCGACTCTCGTTGGGGTGACCCGCGTCGCGCAGCAGTTTTTAATGCAACCACCAGTTTTATCTACCAGCGCAGAGCGGGGCATCAGTGGCGTGCGCGTGGGTCTTGACGATACTTATAATGCACTGTGGAGAATCGAAGTCGTGAATGCTGAAAGTGAAGTCGCATCACGCTTCGCCGTGGAGAGCTTTAAGAAAATTCAAGAGCAATACATCGTCAAACGTATCACTCTTATGGACTATACTTCGAGAGACCGAACGACCTTTGAAGTGAAAGCCGCCGCGGTTGGCATATCTTTAAACCGTGATTCATTTTGTCCAAAAAGTGCGCGATCAGTTGATCCACCTATTTCATCTTTGATGAAGGAATTATAGTTTTATCAAACGTAAGTATTTTAAGTTTTTGTCCTGAGTCATAGCTGACGTTGACTCTTAGATTTTATGTTGACTTAGAGTATATAAAAACCAGCTTTTGTGACAGTCTTTATGGCTTTGCGTATGAGCAATAAAAAATCTACCCCGCTATCTTTTGATCTTCAGCAAGACCTATTCGCTAAGCTGAAAGAAATTCAACGCCAAGCAGGGGCGCGCACTATTAGCGAAGTTGTTCGCTATGCGGTTAGTCATTTAGATGCTTCCAAATTGAAGCTATCAAATACATCGCACCGTCAAATTTCTGTCCGTTTGTCCGATAAACTTCGTCAACGACTGGTTAAGTTGAGCAAACAGCAGAAAGTCAGCGTAGGTGAGTTGTTAAGAGCTACGTTAGATTCTCTACCAGAACAACTTCCAGGCTTTAACCCTGAAACTATTATGCCTAAGAAAAAAGCAACAAAGAAAAAAGTAGCTGCCAAGAGAAAGGTAGTTCGCAAAGCACCAGCCAAAAAAAAGGCTGTTAAGAAAAAGGCCGTAAAAAAGGCGGTAAAGAAAGCAGTCAAAAAAGTCGCCAAGAAAAAGGTCGCGAAAAAAGCTGCTAAAAAGAAGGTAGCTAAGAAAGCTGTGAAGAAGAAAGCAGTCAAAAAAGTCGCCAAGAAAAAGGTCGCGAAAAAAGCTACTAAAAAGAAGGTCGCGAAAAAAGCTGTGAAGAAGAAAGCAGTCAAAAAAGTCGCCAAGAAAAAGGTCGCAAAAAAAGCTCCCAAAAAGAAGGTAGCTAAAAAAGCACCCAAGAAAAAAGCCGCTAAGAAAAAGGTAGCTAAGCGCAAAGCGAAGAAGTAGACCCACTTTTTCGACTAATCTTAGGCAAGGCTTGCTTTTGCCCAAGCACAAGTTTTGATTCTGCGCTCCTGCAGCACTGTCCACGACAGATGTTACAGGAGCGTTTTTTTATACCTATTTATGACACAGCCAACAAAACTCTCCACTTGGGCGAATAACATCGCTCCTTCTCCCACGCTCGCCGTTGATGCAAAAGCTAAGGAGCTAAAGGCAGTCGGAGAGGACGTCTGCGGCTTCGGCGCTGGTGAGCCTGATTTCGACACACCTGAATTTATCAAAGCAGCTTGCATCCAGGCGATTGAGGAAGGGAAGACTAAATATGCACCTGCGCCAGGTATCCCTGCGCTACGTGAGGCACTTGCCGAGAAATACCGCAATCAAGGCGTCGATGGCACGTCAGCCGCACAGTGCGTGGTGAGTCCAGGTGGTAAGTATTCTTGTTATTTGGCTATTCTAGCCGTTATCAGCCCTGGCGATGAGGTATTGATTCCGGCTCCTTACTGGGTAAGCTACCCTGAAATGGTTAAATTGGCTGGCGGTCTGCCTAAGACTATCTTCGCTGGGCTTGAAAACGGGTTTAAGATTACACCTGAGCAACTGCGTGATGCGATTACGCCGAAGACGCGTTTGGTCATCATTAATAGCCCTTCGAATCCAACTGGTGCTATTTACTCCGCGGAGGAGCTTCAAGCTCTAACAGAGGTCGCTCTCGAAGCGGGTATTTACATCATGTCAGACGAGATCTACGAGTATTTGCTCTATGATGGCGTTAAACATGTGAGCCCTGCATGCTTTTCCAAAGAGGCCGCCGATGCTGTCATCACTGTGGCTGGCTTTAGCAAAACTTTTTCTATGACTGGCTGGCGCCTCGGTACTTTGATGGCACCGCTTGCCGTCGCTAAAGCCGTCGCAAATCTGCAAAGTCAGACCAGCTCAAACGCGACCACTTTCGCGCAATATGGGGCCCTCGCTGCCATGCAAAACTGGGATCAGTCGATCGCTGCCGTGAATGGTATGTTAGAGGTCTTCGATCGCCGCCGCAGCACGCTCCTTGAAGGCTTACAAGGCATCGATGGTATCGAGTGCGCGCGTGCCCATGGAGCCTTCTATCTCTTCCCCAATATCGAAAAGCTCGGACTCAGTGCGTCTGAATTCGCCACGCGTATACTTGAAGAAGAAAAAGTCGCCGTCGTTCCCGGCGAGGGCTTTGGTGCCCCCGGCTACATCCGCCTCAGTTATGCTACTTCCGACGAGGTTATTGAAAAAGGCCTTGGGCGCCTAAGCAAATTCTGCGCGAATCTTTAAATACCCGTATTCAACAAGAATTTATAAGTCATTATTTTCGCTATGAGCGACAAAGCAAAAATCATATATACAATCACTGACGAAGCGCCGGCACTGGCCACGCATTCGCTCTTGCCGATCATCGAGGCCTACACGGCTGCTGCTGGCGTCGCCGTTGAGACGCGCGACATCTCACTCGCAGGGCGTGTCCTTGCAAATCTTTCAGAATTTTTACCAGTGGATCAAAAGATGGCTGATCATCTCGCTGAACTTGGAGACCTTGCTAAGACTCCAGAGGCTAATATCATCAAATTGCCGAACATTTCGGCTTCGATGCCCCAGTTGATCGCCTGCATCAAAGAGCTTCAGGCTAATGGGCTAGCCCTGCCAGACTACCCTGACAGTCCAAATACCGACGAAGAGGAAGCGATCAAAGCGGCTTACGATCGGGTTAAAGGCAGCGCCGTTAACCCCATACTTCGTGAGGGTAACTCTGACCGCCGAGCCGCTCTCGCGGTCAAACAATACGCTAAAAACAACCCGCACCGTATGGGTGCATGGTGCAGGGATTCCAAATCCACGGTTACGAGCATGGGTGACTCGGATTTCTTTGCTAACGAAAAGTCAGTTACAATTTCTGCTGCAACGAGTGCGAAAATCGAGCTCGTAGCTGCGGACGGTAACGTGACAACACTCAAAGAGGGCCTTGTGCTTGAAGCTGGTGAGGTGCTTGACGGCACTTTCATGAGTGTTCAGGCACTGCGCACTTTCCTTGCCGAGCAGATCGAGCTTGCAAAAAAAGAAGACGTCCTCTTTTCGCTTCACATGAAAGCGACCATGATGAAGGTCTCCGACCCGATCATTTTTGGTCACGCAGTGGAAGTGTTTTATGGGGATGTTTTTAAAAAGTACGCATCTACAATTACCGCTCTTGGGGTGGATGTGAAAAACGGCCTCGGAGATCTTTATGCTAAAATTAAAAGTCTACCCCCTGATCAAAAAGCTGCGATCGAGGCCGATCTTGATGCGGTTTATGATAGTAGCCCTGATATCGCGATGGTTGATTCTGATAGGGGTATCACCAATCTACACGTTCCCAGCGATGTGATTATCGATGCATCAATGCCTGCCGCGATTCGCAGTTCAGGTCAAATGTGGAACAAGGACGGTGAGCAACAAGACACGAACTTCGTCATTCCTGACCGTTGCTATGCGGGCGTGTATGCTGAGACCGTCGATTTCTGCAAAAAGTACGGTGCGTTTGATCCCACGACTATGGGAACTGTGCCCAATGTTGGCCTCATGGCGCAGAAAGCCGAAGAATACGGCTCGCATGATAAGACTTTTGAAATTCCCGCTGCTGGTAAGATTCGTATTGTCGACGCGGATGGTAGCGTGCTAATCGAGCACAAGGTAAAGGAGGGAGACATTTGGCGCGCCTGCCAGGTGAAGGACGCGGCGATCCGTGACTGGGTCAAACTCGCGGTCAATCGCGCGCGCGCTACTGGTTCGCCCGCAATCTTCTGGCTGGATGCGGCGCGTGCACACGATGCTCAGCTAGTCGATAAGGTGAATACTTATCTTAAAGATCACGCTACCAAAGGTCTCGATATTCGTATCATGCCGCCCGTTGACGCGACTAAGATCACGCTCGAACGCGCGAAGGCTGGTAAAGACACGATTTCTGTCACCGGTAATGTGCTTCGTGACTATTTGACTGACCTTTTTCCAATTCTCGAGCTCGGCACGAGCGCTAAGATGCTCTCGATCGTACCACTTATGAACGGGGGCGGTCTCTTTGAGACAGGTGCTGGCGGTTCCGCACCTAAGCACGTGCAGCAGTTTGAAAAAGAAAACCATTTGCGTTGGGATTCGCTTGGCGAGTTCCTAGCACTGGGTGTTTCATTAGAGCACCTTTCTTCGGTCTTCCATAATGCTAAAGCGCAAATCCTCGCAGACACACTGGGTATCGCTAACGCGAAGTTTCTGGCCGAGAACAAGTCGCCTTCTCGCAAGGTGAATGAGCTCGACAACCGCGGCAGCCATTTCTACCTAGCGCTTTATTGGGCAGAAGCACTGGCGACTCAGGACCAGGACGTTGAGCTTAAGACGCGCTTTGCGCCATTGGTTGCGGCACTCACTGCCAACGAATCCAAGATTGTCGACGAACTCAACACTGTGCAAGGTATGCCCATGGATATTGGCGGATACTACCGTCCCGAGCTTAAAAAAGTACAAGATGCGATGCGCCCGAGTACTACTTTGAACGCGGCCTTGGCTGCCTTATAAACAGGTGACACACCCGCCTATTGGACGCTTTATTTATTCTCTGAGTTTCGTAAATAAACAGGTTAATTTACATGGGTCGGCTACTAATTATTCGCCATTGGCCTGCGCTGTTTTTGCCGATGCTAAAGAGGCTTTCGAAGCGGTCTTCTGTTTCGTAGCGCACCCGCATACGCAAGCTAGGTTCTAATGTGGCTATGTAGTTCAAGCCTTGATGTCTATATTCAATGGACTCCTCAGGTGAGCCAGTCAGTGCTTCAAACTCAATGCTCTGAATTGGAAGACCTAGTTCGTATAGGAGTGCATTTTTGAGCAAATTCTTTGTGTTTTCGGTCGTGCCATCTAGTGCGTAAAGAGCGAGCATTGGTGCGACTTCGGTCGCTTGGTTAGCCTTAGTGAAAGCGCGAGCGAAGGCTTCAAGCTCAGCTGATTCTTGCCTGCCGCAGGCGCTCAATACAAGCAGGGCGCAACTCACTAATATACGAAGCATTTTAAATTCGGTTATCTACAGCTAGTAGCTAGCCGAAGGTCATTAAAATAAACTCAGGCGCTGTTAACTAGTTTTGGACTGATCGTCTATCTCAGAATCTGAATCGAGTCCTTCGACGTCATCGCAGGCCTCATTCATTCCTGCAAACAGTGGATTTGACTTAGGCCGGTCGTTTGAATCAATGCGTCCGCTCTTGAAACCAGTCGCTATGATGTTGATGTAACCAAGAGATTCAATACCGAGGTTCTCGGTTAAAGCTTCGCGGAGGTGGCTCTGCAAGGTCTGCTCAATTTCACGTAGTCGACCTCCGCTTAGTAAGACAATGCGCACTTCAAGGTGGGTGGTCTGACCCTTGCCCTTGATTTTGACTAGTGTTTTAGAAACATTTTCTAATTGCCCACAAGAGGTTCGTACGAAGTCGATAATTGCATGACGGCTGACCATCACGCGGCCATTTTCAGTTGTGTAGGCGACGACGTTCTTAGGCTGCCTGCGCGCTAGTAAGATTAGGAGGAAGGTGAGTGCTAAGATCACTCCGCCTACGTATAGAAACTCCGTTTGGGTGAGCTGCTGCAGGTCGTCGGTTAGTTCACTAAAGTCCATGCCAATGTCTTTGAAAAATTAGTTAGAAGCGATTAGTCGATGTGTGGTTCGTCGCCCCATTCATCTTCTTCGCCCTTTTCATCGTCAGTGCGCACACCGTCGATAATGACGTTCACACGAGAGACGCTCTTGCTAGTCATCTTCTCGATTTGCTCGGCGATGCGTTCTTGAATCTCCGTAGCGACGGTGGCGAGTTCACAACCGAAACGTAGGATGACGCGGATCTCGATACGATAGTCACCGACCTCATCTTCTTCGACGCGGACGCCGCGCTCGTCACCTTTTTTGGAGAAAATCTCGGCGATTCCGTCGACAAAGCCACCGCCGACCGCAGCAACGCCGCTGACTTCGAGGGCAGCGAGGCGAACAATACTGGCGACTACGCTGTGGTTGATGCGAATGTCCCCGAGGGTGTTGGATGCCTCCGAGACATTTGGTATGACTGATTCGTTTTGGTTGTCGGTTTCTTTGCTCATAATTTGCCTGATTGTATGGTTGAATTTTTAAGTGTAAATATCCTTAGGTACACGCTCTAAGAATTCTTCGATGAACTTAGTCGTGTATTTACCTTCTCTAAAGTGTGGATCACGAATGATAGCGCGGGAGAATGGGATGTTGGTTTTGATGCCACGGATCAAATACTCACCTAGGGCGCGATCCATCCGGTCGAGCGCGAGTTTGCGAGTGCTGCCATATGTAATAACTTTAGCAATCATGCTATCGTAGTAAGGCGGTATGGTGTAGCCGCTATAGCAGTGCGAATCAATGCGCACGCCGTGACCACCTGGAGAGTAGTAGAGGGTTATTTCGCCAGGGCAGGGTGCAAAGTTACGCGAGGGATCTTCAGCGCAGACGCGACATTCGATGCAGTGCTTCGTGATCTTGATGTCTTTTTGTTGGTAGCTGAGTTTTTGGCCACTAGCGATGAGGAGTTGCTCTTTGACCAAATCTACATCAGTGACTTCCTCCGTCACGCCGTGCTCGACTTGAATACGGGTGTTCATTTCGATAAAAAAATAGTCGCCCTTGCCATCGACAAGGAACTCGACTGTGCATGCGCCTTCGTAGTTGACGGACTTGGCGAGTTTGACGGCATCGCGCCCCATTTTCTTGCGAGTGTCGTCGGAGATAAAGGGGGAGGGGGCTTCTTCGATTACCTTCTGGTGGCGGCGTTGTATGGAGCAATCGCGTTCGCTAAGGTGGATGACGTTGCCGAATTGGTCGCCAAGAAGTTGAATCTCGATGTGGCGTGGTGCTTCGAGGAATCGCTCTAAATAAACAGCGCCATTACCAAATGCTTTCTCGGCTTCGTTCCGTGCATTATTGTATTCTTTGACAAAAGCTACGGCGTTGTTTGCAGTCCGCATGCCCTTACCACCCCCACCAGCGACGGCTTTAATGATCACAGGGTAGCCTATCTTTTTGGCTACTTTGAGTGCGTCCTTTTCGTTGTCAACGGTGCCATCGCTTCCTGGGATGACGGGTATCTTGGCATGGATTGCCATCTCGCGGGCTTTGGCTTTGTCGCCAAAGTTGACGATAGCTTCTTTACCGGGACCAATAAACTTGATGTTACACTGTGCGCATTGTTCGGCGAAGTCGGCATTTTCGGCGAGGAAGCCGTAGCCAGGGTGAATCGCATCGACATCTGCAATCTCGGCTGCAGCGATGATCCGGTCAGCCTTCAAATAACTAAGGTTGCCTGCCGCGGGACCAATGCAGATGGCCTCGTCCGCCAGTTGAACGTGGAGCGACTGTTCGTCTGCCTCAGAGTAGACAGCGAACGTCTTGATGCCAAGTTCGTTACAGGCACGGACGATGCGGAGTGCAATTTCGCCGCGGTTTGCGATAAGTACCTTTTTTAACATCCAATGAAATCCAGCAGGATTAGGCAGTTTTAATTTTGAAGAGAGGCTGGCCGTATTCGACCGCTTCGCCGTTCTCGACGAGTAGCTCAGTGATCACGCCACTCATTTCCGCTTGAATCTCATTCATCACCTTCATCGCTTCGATGATGCAGACGACGCTTTCCTTGCTGACTTTGTCGCTTACCTTTACGAATGCGGGGCTCTCAGGAGAGGGAGCGCTGTAAAAAGTGCCCACCATGGGAGACTTGATAATGGAGATGCCTTTTTCCTCATCTGGGGCAGGAACAGCTTCGTCAGTGGCGGGCGTAGCTACAGGAAAAGGAGCAGTCGTCTGCCCGGCTGGCGCGGCATGGATGATCTGAGGGGCGTCGGCACCCTTACTACTGAGGCGAAGCTTGAAGCCATCTTCCTCGAATTCGAATTCGGAGATATCCGAGCGTTTCATTAGATCGACGACTTGTTTAATGAGTTTGATGTCCAAGGTATGTCCTTTCTTACTACTGTGGTTTGTTGTGTGAGTGGAAGTGCCTGCCGATTTCCGAAGACAAACCATTCAAAGTGTATCTAATAAAGGCTAGCTTTTCATGATGTGCAACGTCTTTGTTAATCCAGAAAAATTGGGCTTTCACTTGGGGCTTTCTCCTATCATCTTTTAGAATTATGCCTAAGTGCCACTTTAGTGATGTTAAAATTACAGGAATTGTGACCTGTGTGCCTCCTCTTGAGAAATGCATCGATGACGAGCTAGAACTGTTAGGTGGTAATCTAAAGCAGCTCGAACGCCTCAAGAAGACGATCGGCTTGTCAAAGAGGCGAGTTGTCGACGCGCAGATCACGGCATCTGACTTGTGCGAAAAGGCCGCGCGACACTTAATTAAAGCAGCCAGAGTGGGTCTTCAGCAAATTGATGCGATGATCTGTGTGACTCAGACCCCGGACTATCTGCAGCCCTGTAATGCCGCCGTAATTCACGGTCGGCTTGGGCTTTCTAAAAATTGTGCGGCACTCGATGTGAATCTCGGTTGTTCTGGCTATGTTTATGGGCATTGGTTAGCGCATTCACTGGTCGCTAGTGGAGGCTGTGAGCGAATTCTATTATTAGCGGGCGATACGATCAGTCGCTTGGTCAACGCCAAAGACCGCTCCGTCGCACCACTCTTCGGCGACGGCGGCAGTGCGACTTTGATCGAGCGAAATGTGGGAGCGCCCTCGGCCTATTTCAGCCTGCATACGGATGGTTGCGGTTACGATAAACTGATTGTACCCGCGGGTGGGTCGCGTCATCCCCATTCTACGAAGACGGCAGAGGTGCTCGAAGAGGAATCAGGAAACTTTCGTTCTCCTGAAAACCTCTTCATGGATGGGGCAGAGATCTTTAATTTTTCTATTACCGAGGAGCCAAAATCGGTCAAAGAGCTACTTGAATATGCCGAGATAGATGCCGCTGCCGTCGACCATTTCGTCTTCCATCAGGCTAATCGCTACATCTTGAGTAATGTTGCGAAACGCCTGAAACTTGATCTCGCTAAAGTGCCTATGCAGACGGTTGAGCGCTATGGCAACCAAAGCTCAGCATCAATCCCTACGGCTATCTGCGGGGAGCTAGCGGCTGCACTCGCGGATCGGTCATCGACTCGGCTCTTGCTCTCTGGCTTCGGTGTTGGCCTATCGTGGGCGAGTGCGCTGGTCGAAGTTGGCGATTTAAGAGTGTGTGAATTAATTGACTACACGGTCTAATCTCACTGAGCTAGCAGCGTATTATGGAATTGGAAACATTCATAAAAAATTTTGAAGATGCGCTCGAAGATGTTGAAGTCGGGTCGCTGTCAGGCGACTCGGTTTATCGCTCTCTCGAGCATTGGGATTCGCTCTCAGTGCTCACTGTGATCGCGATGGTCGATACTGAGTACAATTTGCGGCTTAAGGCGAAAGAATTGAAACAAATGCAGACACTGTCCGAATTGCACGCTTTGCTCAAGTCAAAGCAATCCATATGAAGCGATTAATCATAGTAGGTGCGGGGGGCCTTGGTCGTGAGGTTTACACTTGGAGTGAGGCGCATCCCGATTGTGGATGTCTTTGGGAGATCGCCGGCTTTCTTGATGATAACCCTGCCGCGCTTGATAGATTCGATTATCCCGTTGGTATTCTTGCTGCGGTGGTCGACTACGCACCGCAACCAAACGACCTTTTCCTTTGTGCAATTGGATCACCATCCATTAAACGTAGGGTCTGTGGAAAATTGCTAGGGTCTGGCGCAGAGTTTATCTCTCTAGCGCATCCGACTGCAGTGATTGGCTCCAATGTTGAGATCGGCGTGGGCACTATTATCTGCCCACACGCCATTGTGACTTGCGATGTGACTATTGGCGATTTTGTCGCAATCAATTGCCACACTAGTGTCGGGCATGACGTAAGAATCGCTGATTGGGTGACGCTGAGTGGTCACTGCGATGTGACTGGCCAAACCGAACTCGGCGAAATGGCTTTTTTAGGCAGTGGTGCGCGTATACTTCCACTGAAAAAAGTCGGCGCTCGTGCAATGGTTGGTGCAGGTTCGGTCGTAATTAATCACGTTCCAACAAATGCTAAAGTATTTGGAAACCCAGCGCGAATATTTGACTCGGAAGATTAATTTTAATAGCTAGCTTTGGCTAGACCGATTTCGCTAAGGCTATCGAGTATCTGTTTGAATCCCTCGATTTTCTTCAGCTCGTCTACTTTCTTGTTGCTCGATAGACGTATGAAAAATTGTTCGTCGCGCAGGTTAAGACCGTACTTCTTGATGTCGAGCAGTGCGGCAAAGATATTGTGCCCACCCTCTTGCTCATAGCCAAAAGCTTCGCCGCCGACTAAGTGCCAAAAGTAAACGTTTTGAGCAGAGCCATCTTTTTCGTAGACACCAAATTCGGCAGGCTCAAAGGGGGTTTCTTCGTTTTGAAAAGGGATGCAGTATTTACGATCAAGGCGCGTCCAGCCGTTTTGTACCCAGCAGGTGTCTGGCGTGTGCGCACCCGCCCAGCGATAGGAGGCCTTACCTGGCAGCCAGTATGCGATGTAAAGACCGATGAAGGTATCGCCTTTTTTGAAAATGCGGAAGAGGGCGTCGTCAAAATTTAAAAAGTCGCTAATGCGTTCGCTTGATTCGGGCGATTCAGCCATGTCTCGATCTGTGATCTTCCAGCCATTTAGCTCCTCTGGCACAATGCATGAGAGCTGACCGTCAAGCGTCGGCTCGGGCGGTGGAACAAAGGCGAAATAGACGCGCAGGCAAAGGCCGCCTAGCAGCGCTGCGGTGGCGAAGATGAGGAGTAGTTTTTTCATTGGAATAATGGTCTGAGTAAAGTAGTTAAGCTTAGTCCACCTATTGGTTCAAGCTCTAGACGTAATAATAAGTTTACCTTTGGAGCTTCACCGTATTGCCTGCCCATTTAATTTTCACCCATTTAATTCACTCTATGCATGGCAATTGTTAATAAGGATAATATTATTACCATTTATGGCCGGCTTGGCTGGGGCAATCTTGTTGATTGGTTGGTCACGATTTGCCTCGGGCTCATTATCTTTCTGACCACTGTATCGTTGGGTGGGGTGCGCCCAGATACGCAATTGGCATTATTACCTCTATTTGCAATTTTACTTACTTTGCACGGTATTTGGCTCGCAGTTGATAATGCGTCCCCAAAGCGATTGAGCCACATTCCGTTTTTGTTCGTTCCAGCGCTCCTATGGATGCTGTGCAGTGTGCATTGGTTTTCGCCGGTGGCTTGGCGCGGATGGTATGAGATGATCTATGCACTGCAGGCATTTATTGTACTTTGGGTGCTCTCGAATAATGTGCGCACGCGGGCGCAAATGTGGTCACTGATCATGATAGGTCTCGCGCCCGCGGCAATTGCTATAGCTAATGGCTTCTATCAGTTTTTTCAAGATCGCAATAGTATACTTGTTGCAATGACTGATTACAGCTTGGAGTTAAGTTCTGACTTTCTTGGCCAAGCGACGGGCACTTTTGCTGACCCCAATTCTTTTGCGGTCTTCTTGTTAATACTTTTGCCCTCATTGCTGATCATGGCGGGCGTCTCTCGCTTGCCGAAGATTTTACGTGGATTGGCCGCATATATCGCTCTGATGTTTTTTATGGGGATCGCCGTAAGCCAATCTTATTGGGCGTTTGTCGTGGTCGTAATACTCGTGGCGGTCGTTCCCTGGTTCTGTTTCCGCAGACTCAAAGTTTGTTTGCTTTACTCATGCTTAGGGGTCTCGTTGGCGGCACTCATTTTTACAGCAATGGTCATCTTTCATCCAATCTTTAAGAAGGGGTTTGAGCGGGCGCAATCTTATGAGGGGGAGGGTGTGCGCCTTGTGCTTTGGCGCGAGGCATTGCATTTGGTTGCTGAAAATCCGATTACGGGTGTGGGCGCAGGTGCATACAGGGTCGCGTTTGAGCAAAGTCCTCGCGTATCTTTAGCGGATAGCCCCGAGACACCTCACAATGACTACCTCTTAGTTTTAAGTCAACTGGGTCTGCCAGGTGTTGTTTTGTTCGGGATTCCCAGTTTATACGTTTTTCTTCGTGCCTTCAGACGTTGGCGTAAAGAGCCTTTTGCGGTCAAACTGAAGCATCGAGGTGGTACGATTATGCCGCCAGAACGCTTCTTTTTATCGCTCGGCTTGTCCGGAGTGATTTCTTTTGCCCTATGCTTGGCGGCTAGCTTTATTTTATATGTTCCTTCATTGACTCTCTATGGAGTTTTCGCCTTCGCGATTCTGGTAAAAACTAGTTTCAAACGCCAAATGACTTTACCTTTGCATCGGATTTTGCGTCTTGAATACTTTCTGTTGGCGACTTGTGTAGGCTGGTCTTTCTACGTGCTCAGCTCGACTAAGCTGGAGGCTTATGCGCTTGAATTACGAGCCAGCGAGCAGTTGGGGCATGTCGTAGACATGCGAGTGCATGTTGCTGGTAATGCTAAACTTCTCGACGAAGTTTTGATCCTCTTCGAAGATGCAGTGATTACTGATTCCCAAAATGCAGATGCCTGGCTGGGGCGCAGTGCTTCTCTCTGCCAGCTCTATTACAGAAGCCCTGGAGAGTTTGAACACCTAGCCAAGAAAGCCGTAGTCTCAGCGGAGCGCGCTGTGGAGATCAGCCCTCTCTACTGGAAAACATGGGCGCAACTAGGCGTCGCTCGCTCATTTTTTGGAGAAGCCGACCTAGCTGAGGAGGCATTACTCAAAGCCTTGAAATTAGCACCTAATAATAGTAACGCTCACTATTATTACGCGGCCTTTCTGAGTTTTGACAAAGAGCGACGTGAGCAGGCCTTGATTTCCGTTCGTGAGGCACTCGACATAAATCCCAAAAATATTGCAGCTCGCCGTTTACAACAAAAACTACGCATCCTTTAAAGTGACTCGCTTGATTTTAGTTTTTGCCACATGGCTGTTCTGTATATTCTCATTGACTGCGAGTGAACTGGTTCGCGGTGGGCTGATTTTACACGAGGTGAACGGTCAAGTGGGTCTCAAGGAACTCGGTAAAGATATTACCCGTTTAAACACAGCAGATGTGCCTGTCACAACTGTGGGCTTGATTGAATGTGAAGCAAGCGACGGGTCGTCTGCATTTTTTACAGCATCGAATCGGAGTGCAATTTACTTCGAGGGTAGCGGCAGTTTTGCAGTCGAGCGTTTCGAACAGGTGATGCCTGAAATGGCTGAATGGAATGCCCAATCGGTGGAGCAGAGTCGCATTATTTTAAACTTTCGTGGAGGTGATCTTATTGTCGACACCAGGAAAATGAGGATGTTGAAGTCGTCTCAATTCTTGGTTGAGACGCCACTCGGGCGACTCACTTGTAAGCGTGCTCTTTGGCAAATGCGGATCTTATTCGATCCACGCAGTCAGATCTTCGACTTCACAATTATTTGCACTGAGGGGCAGATCCGTTTTACAGATCTACAAGGTCAACAATACACGGTGCAGGAGGAGCGACGTTTACAGGGTGCTGGCTCTCGCATGAAACCTTCGATCGAAGTTGGGGAAAGCACAGAGCGTTCCCAAGAACAGATGCAGCGATATCTGGACTTGTCTACTCAGCACTCGGGTGCTGCGGATGATTTTACCCGATACCTAGCTTACTTAGAAGTGATCGAGCGGAATGTTCGCAGTAATTCTGAACGGGCTGTTCTAGGTAGATTAAATACTGCCCGTCGGCCGATTGTCATCGAATTCGCAAAAGAGCCAGAGCCAGTCACTCCGTTTCGCGCTGAATTGAAGCCCCCTTCTGCCGACCAGGCAGATTTATTTTAAATTAAAAGTGAAAATTTGAAGATCAATACTTTGTTATCTTTGGATTCACGTCCACTGCCCAGGCGTGGATGCCACCTGCGAGGTTGATCGCATTCTCGAAGCCCTTAGTTTCCAAATATTCCACGACATTGAGGCTACGCATCCCATGGTGGCAAAAGACTATCAATGGTGCGTCCCGTGGTAAGGTTTCGTGGCGCTCCGGCACCTCGCCCATTGGGATGTGGAGTGCGCCTTCGATGCGGCAAATAGCCAATTCGGAATACTCTCGCACATCGAGAAAGACTGCGTCTTTGTTATTATTTCGTAAAATAACTGCCTCGGGCGCACTGATTTCCTTGTTCATTGTCATATTTTTATGATGATGGGGAGTAGATGTCAAAGATGCCTTCCATTATTGTTCCCGCCCGTCTTGCCTCGACGCGATTCCCAAGCAAATTGCTGTATGAGGTGCGCGGTAAGCCTATTATTCTCTGGACAGCAGAGCGCATCCTTAACGTGGCACCTGAGTTCCCGCTCTATTTCGCTGTAGACGACGATGCGCTTGAGCGTTGCTTGAGTGAAGCGGGGTTCACTGCCATACGCACTTGCGCTGAGCAGCCTAGCGGAACGGATCGGCTGGCAGAGGCCAATGCGGCTATTGGCGCGTCCGCAGTGATTAATGTGCAGGGCGACGAGCCCCTTGTCACGGGCGAGCAGATACGTGCCCTTGCTGCTGGCATTGAAGGAGAGGCCGCTATCGCCACGCTTGCCGTGCCTTTCGTCCGTCCGCAGGACTTTGCTAACCCAAATCAAGTCAAAGTTGTGCGCGATCGCGAAGGCTACGCGCTTTATTTCTCTCGCTCAGCCATGCCCTTTGCTCGGGACACGGGCGGGCAGGTTGATGCCGCATGGCTGGCGCAGAATCTCTGCTACCGCCATCTTGGACTCTACGCATACAAGGCCGATTTCCTGAGCGCTTTTTCCAGCCTAGAGCCAGGCCTCCTCGAGCAGGTCGAAAAGCTCGAGCAGCTCCGCGCGATGGAGCACGGCTATCGCATTCACGTCGGCATCACCGATCAAGCGACGATCGGTATCGATACGCTAGAGGACATTGCTGAGTTTGAAGCTTGTTTAACCTGAGCTATTTGAATGGTGCTTGCCCACTTGACAAATCCGCTACTCGGCGACCGTATTAGTATCATGCAAACCGCTTCTCCAGAACTTGAACTCGATCCACTCAGTTTGCCCGATGCCCGCGGACATTTCGGTGCTTATGGAGGCATGTATGTGCCCGAGACTTTAATGACACCCCTTTTTGAGCTGACCGAGGCGTATCACGAGGCGCGCAAAGACCCCGCATTTCAAAAAGAGCTCGATCACCAGCTCCGCGAGTTTGCAGGTCGCCCGACCAACCTTTATTTCGCGGATCGCCTGACCAAACATTGTGGCGGAGCTAAAATTTACCTCAAGCGTGAGGATTTGCTCCATACAGGAGCACACAAAATAAACAATGCACTTGGTCAGGCACTCCTCGCGAAGCGGATGGGTAAAAAACGTATTATTGCTGAGACTGGCGCCGGTCAACATGGCATCGCCACCGCTGCAATTTGCGCTAAAATGGGTTTTGAATGTGTGATCTACATGGGCGAGGAAGATATGCGCCGTCAGTCGCTCAACGTCTACCGCATGCGTCTTTGTGGTGCCGATGTGCGCAGTGTGACCGCCGGACAGAGAACGCTTAAAGAAGCGGTCAACGAAGCCATGCGCGACTGGGTCACAAACGTAAGCACCACTCACTACATTATTGGCTCTGCCCTCGGCTCGCATCCTTTTCCCATGATGGTTCGCGACTTCCACCGAGTGATCGGCGAAGAGTGCCGTCGCCAGATACTGGAAAAAGAAGGCCGCCTGCCCGACGAAGTCGCTGCCTGTGTTGGTGGCGGTTCAAATGCGATCGGCATCTTTTTCGCCTTTTTAAAAGACCTCGAAGTAAAGCTAAGCGGCATCGAAGCCGGCGGGCGTGAGATCAAGCGTGGCCATCATGCCGCTCGCTTCGAAGGCGGACAACTCGGCGTCCTCCAAGGGGCCAAAACTTGGATCCTGCAAAGTCCAGAAGGTCAAATCGACCTTACGCATTCCGTCTCCGCCGGTCTCGACTACGCTGCAGTAGGTCCTGAACATGCCTATTATAAAGAAAAAGGCCGTATTGATTTTGGCTACGCGACCGATGCCGAAGCGCTGCAAGCCTTTCAAGATCTTTGTGCGATCGAAGGCATTGTCCCTGCACTCGAAACCTCTCACGGCATTGCCTACACAATCCAGCGAGCTAAAGAAATGTCGTCCGATCAAATAATTATCGGTAATCTCAGCGGTCGCGGCGATAAAGATGTTCAAGAAGCCGCTCGCGTTTTAGGCAACACCGAGGACTAGAAATCCGAAAAGTCCTACGATTTATTCCGGCGTCCGATCTTTGAATTTAATTATGCTACTCGTTATCGATAATTTCGATTCCTTCACTTACAATTTGGTTCAATATTTTGGCCAGCTTGGTGTCGAGCAGCAGGTCTTTCGAAACAACGCCATTACAGTGGAGGAGGCTCTCGTGCTCAATCCTGACCGTATAATGATTTCACCAGGGCCTTGCTCGCCGAACGAAGCAGGTGTCAGCCTGGCCATGATCGAAGCCTTTGCTGGTAAGAAGCCGTTACTTGGAGTTTGCCTCGGCCATCAAAGCATTGGCCAGCACTTTGGGGGAAAAGTCGTCCGCGCCGAGCGACTCATGCACGGGAAGACCAGCCCTGTGTCCCACCGTGATACCGATATTTTTGCAGGCCTACCTAATCCAATGGAGGCCACCCGCTACCATTCGCTCATCGTTGAGCGCGAGTCGCTGCCCGAATGTTTGGAAGTGACCGCGGAGACTGCTGAGGGCGAAATTATGGGGCTAGCCCATAAGGAACACCCTATCTGTGGCGTCCAGTTTCACCCAGAATCTCTTGCTACTGAGCAAGGGATGAAGATGCTGGATAATTTCCTAAAGCTGTAAGTCTTTAG
>PKCJ01000014.1 GCA_002862945.1 Opitutia bacterium
TAATACTGGGATGAGCGCTAACAACCATGGGTATTGAAAATTCATACTGGTGCCTCCTTATCTAAATGCTCAAGTAAGGCGTCACGATCGTAGGTCTTTGCATAGAGGGCCTGTTGGAGCAACTTGCGCAGTACATGCTTGTCTTGCGCATCGTCTGTTTCGAGCCATCTCTCAATAGTGTTAGCGGGGAACGCGCCGCAGCGAAGGCGATGACTTATGAGGCTTAAAGGGTCCTCTTCGGTGACGTCTTGTTGTATAAGTCCCATCTTTTTTTTACTCTGTATCAATCCATAGAAAGCAAAACAAATTGCGATAATGATGGCACCCCAGAGCCAGCTAAATGTAGGCTGTTGGTTTTCTAGGTATGTAGGCCACGCCTCTGGAGTGGGGCTATCTTCAGTTTCGGTATAGCCAGTCACAGTCAGCTGAACAGGCTCTATTTTGACTGGCTCAACATTGACCAGTCCCTCGAGCGTGACCATTAATTCTGAAAACAGGAACTCGCCTGAGTGCATCGCTTGCACAATCCAGTGTTCCTTTTGTTCGTAGCGCTGGGTCTGGGGGTTGAATTCGATCGGTCTTTTCTCGGTGAAGACTGGGTGAATGCCTTCTGGGCTAAGCTTGGTCACCACCATCTCTGTAAATGCTTCCGACTCTAGCTGGAAGCTTAGTCGAACTAGATCGCCAGGTGCGCACTCCTCGGGCGATAGGGTCACGGAGATCTCTTGCGCGAGGAGAGAGCAGAGGGGGAGTGCACCCCATGTAAGGATGAAGCGTGCGATCATTTAGCCAGCGGTTTCGTCGATTTCGCGGCGCCGGCGCTCATGGAAATAAGCGGTGAGGGCATCGACACAGTCACTGCCGCTTTCGATTTGCATGAGGTTGACTCCTGCCTTGAGTATTTCCTCCTTGAGCTTCGCTTTTTGTGCCGCCTGTTGCCTGTTTTGATGGGCGGAATCGATAACTTGTTGTTGGCCTGTCTCAGCATCTTCAATTCGAATCAGTGCGCGCTCTTGTATCGACTTATTGGTTGAGTGTAGAATCTGAATTATATTCAAATTGTGGGCATTAGAAAGCGCTTGAAGTTCAAGAGTACTTGGATCCGTCAAGAAGTCTGATATTAGGAAAACTATGGAGTATTTCCGCGATATGTGGCGAAAGCGCTCAAGCATACAGGCGAGATCAGTCTTTTTGTTCATTGGCTTGAAATTTATGAGTTCATCGATGATTCGCATTGCATGTCGACGGCCTTTTGAGGGCATGATGATTTGCTCGATTTGATCGCTAAACAGGATGAGACCAACGCGGTCTTGGCTACTGATGGCGGCGAGGGTGATTAGGGCGCAGAGTTCGGTCAGCGTTTTGCGCTTGCTCCCTGAATTATCGTGGCGCATTGAGGCAGAGACATCCACAAGCAGATAGACGACTTGCTCGCGCTCTTCGATGTAGCGTTTTACATGCGGTTTGCCGGTGCGCGCGGTGACCTTCCAGTCCATTGCGCGGACATCATCACCGTGTTGGTAGGCGCGCACATCTTCAAACTCGAGTCCACGGCCTCGGAAAACCGACTTATATTCGCCCGCGAGCACATGTTCGACGGGGCGTCGACACTTAAGCTCAAGTAGATTAAGGCGATGTTCTATGTGGTCGAGCATGTCCGACAGTGGGCTGGTTTACGCTTCAGTGATCGGCACCTGCTTGAGAAGAGTATCGAGTAGATCATCAGAGGTGATGCCTTGGGCTTCAGCGCGATACGAAATGGCAATACGGTGGCGCAAAATATCGTGGGCGACATCTTTCACGTCTTGAGGCGTTGTGTAGTCGCGACCGTCAATGAGGGCTTGCCCGCGTGCACCCAGTGAGAGGTAAATGCTAGCTCGAGGCGATGCGCCAAACCGAAGATAACGCTCAATGTCGAGATCGTATTTGGCGGGCTTGCGGGTAGCATCGACAATACGCAGGATGTAGCGCTCGACCTTTGGGTCAATGAAGACATTACCTAGTTGCTCACGCAGCTCCATCAAGGTTTCGATCGTGAGAACGGGATCAAACGTAAGCTTTGGTTGAGGGCTAGCCATGCGCTGCATCACAATGTGCTCCTCGTCCATGGTCGGATAGCCAACTTTTAATTTGAACATGAAACGGTCGACTTGCGCCTCGGGTAAAAGGTAGGTGCCTTCTTGCTCGATCGGGTTCTGCGTGGCCAGCACAAGGAATGGTTGAGGCAAGTCGAAGGTTTCCTTGCCGAGCGTCACCTGTTTCTCCTGCATCGCTTCAAGGAGAGCGCTTTGGACTTTAGCGGGAGCACGATTGATTTCATCAGCGAGCAAAAGATTTGTGAAGATAGGGCCCTTTTCGGGAGTGAATGTGTGGGCCATTGGGTCGTAAACAAGTGTTCCAGTCAAGTCGCCCGGGAGAAGGTCAGGGGTGAACTGAATCCGGCTGAATTTCGCATGGATAGATTGTGCGAGGCTACTGACAGTCAATGTCTTAGCGACGCCCGGTACGCCTTCCAGTAATACATGACCATTGCAGATAAGCGCTAACAATAGACGGTCAATCAATGCGTCCTGACCAACGACGACCTGGGCAATGCAGTCTTTAATTTCTTGAAAGCTTGATAGTGGGGATCGTTGTTCGCTCATTGATGGAATGTTTTAACGTAAAGAAACAGAATTTACGAGGATTTCCGAGCATTCCAGAATTAAAATTGGGAAAATTGGAAAAGGTGATGCAGAGCCTTGTGCATACATTGTCGAATAGATATGAGGCAGTAAATAAATATACTGGGTATCTATTATTTGCACTTTTCACTCGCAAGCTTGGATGCGTCGCATATCTCCTGAGCTGTGAAATTTAATAATGTAGCCATTGAATCGATAGCCTATGAGCTCCCTGAGGAGGTTTGGACATCGGCTGATTTGGAAGCCAAGCTGGCAACAGTGTATGAGCGCTTGCACTTGCCACAGGGGCGACTGGAGTTAATGACGGGAATTAAGGAGCGGCGTTTCTATCCTGCGGGCACGCCTGCTTCGGCGGCTTCAGCACAGGCAGGGGAAGCGGCTTTGGCCAAGTCATCTTTTGATCGTGAGCAGATCGATTTGTTAATCCACTCAGCTGTTTGCCGTGACCGTTTAGAGCCGGCTACGGCCGCTTATGTGCACGGGCTACTCAAACTTTCGGCTAAGACACAGATATTTGATGTATCCAATGCTTGCCTCGGCTTTCTCAATGCTATGGTGATCGCTGGCAGTATGATTGAGAGCAATCTGATCGACCGTGCATTAATTTGCTCGGGGGAGAATGGTCGGCCGCTCGTCGAAAATACACTTCAGCAATTGCTTAAGCCTGAGCTGACTCGGAAATCCATCAAACCCTATTTCGCAAATTTAACCATAGGCGCAGGTGCGGTTTCGGCAGTATTATGCCGCAAAGACCTTGCGTTAAGTTCGTGTCCGCTGATGACTGCTGCGGTCGTTGAGACAGACAGCTCTCACAATGAACTCTGCCAAGGTGACAGTGCGGGCGACGCCCTAGAGATGCTTACCGACTCGGAGGAGCTCTTGGTCGCTGGTATCGGAGTTGCCACGCGTGCATGGGAGCAGTTTGTTGAGGCAACAGCTTGGACAACGGATACGCCCGATCGAATCATCGCCCACCAAGTTGGCAAGGCGCATACGCGCGAACTTTTTAAAGCGCTGGGTCTCGATCTGACCAAAGACTTTACTACTTTTGAAACGCTGGGTAATGTAGGTTCAGTTTCGTGCCCTATCACACTGGCGACTGCGATGGAGCAAGGTGCTTTCTGTGAAGGCCAAAGGGTGGCGTTACTAGGAATTGGCAGTGGTTTGAGTAGCATTATGATGGCCGTGGAGTGGCCTACGGCGTGAGTATCTCAAGAGCCGGTGAATTACCGCCCGATGTGCGGATCGAATATCCTTTTGTTAGCAATACGCTGTCCCTGATCAAAGGTGCGACAATGCATTATATCGACGAGGGCACAGGACCAGTAGTAGTCATGCTGCATGGTAATCCGACTTGGTCTTTTTACTTTCGTAATCTGGTCAAAGTTATGGTGCAGGCGGGCTTCCGTTGTATCGTGCCCGACCATGTTGGTTGCGGACTTTCCGATAAACCTCAGGATTATAATTACATCTTGGCTCAGCGGATCGAGGATGTGGAAAGTCTGTTAGACCATCTTGGAATCGACCAATTTAGCCTAGTCGTCCATGACTGGGGCGGTGCAATTGGTTGCGGTTTGGCGGGGCGTCGACCAGAGGCCCTAGAGAAACTCGTCTTGCTGAACACCGGAGCTTTCCACTCGAAACTCATTCCGCTTCGCATCGCTGCGCTCAAACTGCCCCTCATCGGCGAATTTGTGATCCGTGCAATGAACGGCTTCGCAGGACCTGCTGCGACCATGTCCGTTAAGACACCGCTCAAGCCTGTTGTGAAGCGAGGCCTGCTGTGGCCATATCGCTCATGGGCAGATCGTGTAGCGGTATGGAACTTCGTTAAAGACATCCCTTTGCAAGAGTCGCATCGTACTTTCCAGACCTTAACTGAAGTTGAAGAGGGACTCGCTAAGATCGCTGGTAAACCAATCCAACTAGTCTGGGGCGCCAAAGACTTTTGCTTCAGTCTGCGTTTTTATGAGCGATTTAAAGAGTTTTTCCCACATGCAGAGTCGGTCGTTTACCCGAATCACGGGCACTATATTCTGGAGGACGGCGGCGAACAGGCTTGGTCAAGTATCCGAGGTTTTTTAGAGGATTAGTGGTTTACCGATTATCGCTGACTCTGATCTCGCGTGTTTTCTTTTATTTGAATCTGGCGAGGCATTGCCTCCTCATCTATTAGTGCTAGCCTTTCAAAATTCTTAAATCGCTATCTACGTATCAAATTATAAGCGGATAAATCCTTGGTGAGATGTTATTTGCTTTTTTGGAGAATCCCACCTTTACTAAATTAATTATGAGTTCCGTCCTTCAACTACTCCTCCAAGGAGAGCGTCTTGATACTGCCCAAATGGCGCAGATTCTCGGTCTACCCGAGTCCGAAATCGACGCCGAATTGACCCGCCTAAAAGCGGAAGAGATACTCCTCGGTTGGCGCCCAATACTCAATCCTGAGCGCTCACAAGAAGGTGTCGTTCGCGCCGTGATCGAGGTCAAGATCAGCCCTGAGCGCGATGGCGGCTTTGATCGCTTAGCTAGCCGTATTGCATGTTTTGATGCGGTCGAATCTTGCTATCTTATGTCAGGTGCTTACGACCTACTTGTTTTTGCTGTGGGTAAAGATCTGCGTGATGTTGCCACTTTTGTTTCCGAGCGTCTTGCTAGTGTCGATGGCGTGCTATCGACTGCCACTCATTTTATGCTGCGTGCTTACAAAGAGCAGGGGCACCTACTACTTTCGCCGGCTGATGGCGAAGACAAACCCGCGGTCAGTCCCTAATGAGTGATAAGGGTCAACATTTTGTGGCAGACCATGTAGCAGGTCTGCCTCGTTCGGGTATTCGCGATTTCTTTGCGATTGTCGCGGCTATGCCGCAGGCAATTTCACTGGGTATCGGTGAGCCCGACTTCGTGACGCCTTGGCACATCCGCGAAGCCGCTATTTTCGCTCTCGAAAAGGGTAAGACCAGTTACACCGATAATCTCGGATTGATCCGTCTTCGCCGGGAGATCAGCACTTACGTAGAAAACAACTTTGGCATAGGCTACCACCCTGAGACTGATGTGCTCGTTGCGGTCGGCGTCTCTGAGGCTTTGGACATTGCACTTCGGGCGGTACTCAATCCCGGGGATAAAGTACTCTACCACGAACCTTGCTATGTCTCCTATTGCCCTAGCATTGTACTTGCGCATGCCCAGCCCATCGCTGTGAGAACTTCGGTTGAAGATCAATTTGGAATCGATCCCGAGCGTGTCGAAGCCGCTTGGGAACCTGGTTGCAAGGTGCTCATGCTTAGCTTCCCCACCAACCCAACAGGTGGAGTGACTGAACGCGCTAAGCTCGAGCGCCTCGCTAAATTTGCGATCGAGAAAGACCTGTTAGTCATTAGTGACGAGATCTACTCTGAGCTCACCTTTGAGGGCGAACACACCAGTATTGCATCGCTCCCAGGTATGCGAGAGCGTACGATCTTCCTGCACGGGTTCTCTAAAGCTTATGCCATGACAGGCTTCCGCATCGGCTATGCTTGTGGTCCTCAGTCACTGATCGAAGCCATGATGAAGGTGCACCAATATAGCATGCTTTGTGCACCCATACTTTCGCAAGAGGCCGCAATCGAAGCGCTCAAAAACGGTGGACCTTCTGTCGCCAAAATGAAGGATGCCTATCTTAAACGTCGCGATCTCATTGTGCGCCGTTTCAACGAAGCTGGCCTCGACTGCCACTCGCCTAAGGGTTCCTTCTACGCCTTCCCCTCGATCCAGTCTACTGGTCTTGACTCCCTTAGCTTTTGCAAAGGACTTCTCGATCATGAGGAAGTCGCTGTCGTTCCCGGTACTGCTTTTGGACCCAACGGCGCAGGTTTCGTCCGCGCTAGCTTCTCTACTAGCTACGAACGTATTCTGGAAGCTACCGACCGTATTGAGCGGTATATGAACTCTATTCAAACATAGGGGCGTGACTTGTCTAGTCCGTCGAGAACAAGCACTGAGCCTCGGCGATATTTAAAATTAATGCCCCCTAAAGAATATGATCTTAGTGTAGTTTCTTAGCAGCAGATTCCTATCTCCAAAAATTCTCCTAAAAATGATCGATCCATCCAGAACCGTCGCCCTAGTCGGGCGCCCAAATGTTGGGAAAAGTCGTCTTTTTAATAGGCTTTGCGGTAAGCGCATGTCCATCGTCCATGATATGCCCGGAGTCACTCGCGACCTTATTTCCACCGAAGTGCGCGATGACTACGTGCTGCTTGATACTGGCGGTATCGGTATGGAGATCGAGATGACCTCTAAGAAGATCTCTGTCGCGGCTGAAGAGCAGGTCGAATTTGCCATTCAAGCAGCCAGCGTGATCCTTTTCGTCGTCGATGTCCGCGAGGGCATTACTAATCTGGACGAGATCGTTGCACAAAAGCTTCGCCGCTACGGAAAACATGTGCTACTTGTGACCAACAAGGTAGACCTCGAAGAAAACGAAGATTTGGCCGATGAATTTATCCGCCTCGGTCTTGGCCAACCCTTGTGCGTCTCCGCTGAGCACGGTCGTGGTATCACTGATCTCGAAGCTGCCATCGATGAAAAGTTAGGTCCAAAGCCCGAAGGCAGCGAGGCCGATCAGACGGATCGCATCCAGATTTCTCTTCTCGGGCGTCCCAATGTCGGCAAATCGTCTATAGGCAATCGCCTTCTTAAATCCACTCGCCTCATCGTAAGTGACGTGCCAGGCACCACTCGTGACTCAGTAGAGCTTGACCTCGACTACCAACATAAAGATGGCGAACTATTCAAGTTCCGCCTTGCGGACACCGCGGGCCTACGCATGAAGCGCAAGGTCGACAGCCCCGTCGAATACTTCTCCACCGTGCGTACACAAGCCGCCTTAGATCGGTCGGATGTCGCCTTTCTTGTGATCGATGCGGTCGATGGTGTGACCAAGCAAGACCAAGCCCTCGCTGGCGACATCCTTGATGCCGGACGCGCCCTCATCATCGTGGTCAACAAGTGGGACTTAATCATAGATCGTTGGACGCATGATCCCATCGATGGATTCAAAAACCTAAAACATTTCCTAAAAAGCTACGAAGAGTCGCTGCGTAAAGAGATGTTCTTTCTGCCGAATCCGCCAGTGCTCTTCGTCTCTGCAGTGACGGGATTTGAGATTGAGTCGATGCTCAATGCCGCTGCGAGTATCCAAGCCACGCTCGATATGAAGCTGCCCACCGGTAAGCTAAATAATCTCATCGAAAAGCTTTTCGAAGCCCGCGCGCCCAAGATTGTCGGCACAAAGCGATTTAAAGTTTTCTACGCCGTGCAAACAGGCTCCCGTCCGCTACGCATTCGCTTCTTTTGTAACCGAGTCGAGCGTCTCGACCCAGGCTATCGTCGATATTTGGAAAAGGCGATCATCCACGAGTTCCGTCTGAGCGGTTGTCCTGTCAGATTTGACCTCGTCGGCAAAGCACGCCGCTACGAAGAGGGCGAAGGCGAAAACGTGCCGCGTCAGAGCGACACCATTCAAAACAAAGCCCGCATAAGGAAGATGGGTCCTGACGCTGCTAAAATGGATACCAAACACCCCGAACGCCGTAAACGCATTACCCAAGTTAAGGCCGCTCACAATGAGAGCGGTAAAAAGCGCTAGGAAAGGGTGGATTACCAAATTTATCCAGTCTGCATATTCCTAAACCGCAAACTTGATTCCCGTTGCTAGATTTTCTTGCCAGTTCGAGTTCTTTCACCAACTTAGGGATGTCGATGTGGGTGTAGCTCAGCTGGATAGAGCATCGGTTTTCTAAACCGGCGGTCGGGGGTTCAAGTCCCTCCGCCCATGCCATTTCGCAGAAATCTAATTCCTCTCTAGTCACTGGGTTTGGCATGTTTGTTAGGCAGTTCCTCAAAACCGGTATTGGCTCACCTGCCTAGCATCCATCCTTTGTGGGCTCGTTGAGTTAGATGTTTCGGCTTCCCTTCTTTGGGGTATGTATGGCATAAACTAGATCAGCTTCTTACAAATCGAATTTTTACATTATGATACGCACGCTTGGACGCTCGGCAATGAGTGTGGTTTTTGACTTAGGGGAGATTTCTCTCTTTGGCTGGGGGGCTTTACGTGGCTTTTTTACGCAGCGTGGTCGCTTGGCTAAATTGACCCTAGGAATTCACGAGATCGGGGTGCGCTGTTTCCCAATCATTGCTACGGTGGGGCTCTTTACGGGCTTAGTCATGGGGTTGCAGCTTTATTACACGCTGGTCAAATTTGGCGCTGAGTCTGCCTTGGGTACTGCGGTCGCACTGTCACTGATCCGTGAATTGGGGCCTGTGCTCACAGCGCTGATGGTAGTGGGGCAAGCTGGCTCGGCGATGGCTTCGGAGCTGGGTATTCAGCGTAATGATGAGCAAATTGATGCTTTGCAGACCATGAGCATTGATCCACTCGGATTTCTGGTAGGACCTCGGCTGGTGGCGACTTTGATTTGTTTCCCGATTTTGACGGCGATTTTTGATTTGATCGGTATCTTTGGCGGCTATTTGACTGGCTCGGTGCTGCTCAATGTGGACTCGGGTGTTTACTGGAACCGTGTCTTTGAGAGTGTGACTTGGGCAGATGTGCAGGGCGGCTATATCAAGGCTCTTGTCTTCGGACTGCTTACGATTTCAATCTGCGCGTATCGTGGCTATAATACCCACCGGAAGGCGTCCTTCCCCGGTGTGCGGGGGGTGAGCGAATCGGCCACTCGGGCAGTTGTCTGGTCAAGCGTCACAGTATTGGCGGCAGACTATTTAATCACTTCTTTCCTCATGTAGCATGGATAGTTTTTTAAAGATTCGTGGATTGAATAAGCATTTTGGTGACAAGCGCGTGCTTGACGGCATCGACCTCGATGTGGCGGCGGCCTCAGTCACGACGATCATAGGTAAAAGCGGGATCGGCAAGTCGGTGTTATTAAAGTGCATCGCCAATCTGTTGCAGCCAGACGCAGGCACAATCGAACTGGACGGCCAAGCGATTTCGCAAAGCCGCCGTAATGCGCAAAGCGATGCCGGTGTATCTTTTAGTTATATGTTTCAGAATAATGCGCTCTTTGATTCGCTGACGGCATTTGAAAATGTGGCGCTACCGCTATGCGAGGCGTCGAAGCTGAATAAGGCTGAGATTGAAGAGCGGGTCGACGAAATGCTGGTGCATTTGGAATTGAGCGATTCGGCGGATCGCTACCCTGGCGAACTTTCGGGAGGGATGAAGAAACGAGTGGCCCTGGGGCGTGCGCTGATCACGAAGCCGCAAGTTGTGCTCTTTGACGAACCGACCACAGGGCTTGACCCCGAACGTAAGTTTAGTGTATTTGAAATGATCGTGGATTATCGGGAGCGCTTTGGCTTTACAGCCCTACTAGTTAGTCATGATATACCAGAGGTCTTTGAGATCAGCGATCGGGTGGCTTGGTTGGACGAGGGGCGAATTAAATTTTTTGGAAAACCAGAGGAGTTAAACACGGATGCGCAGTCGGCGCTGTCGGGTTTTTTGAGCAAGGCCAATTATGGTCGTAAGTCCTCATTAATGAACGGAGCGAATGAATAAGTTATGAAGAATCGAAGCATTGAATTTCTCGTGGGCTCTTTTGTCCTCCTTGGTCTGGCCGCAGTGCTCTATCTCGCCATCCAGGTGGGTAGTGCACGGTTTTTTGGTAGCGATAGCTATACAGTGACTGCACGCTTCAGCAGTGCGAGTGGGGTGAATCCCGGTAGCCGAGTGGAGATCGCCGGTGTGCGTGTTGGCACAGTGAAAGATGTGGTATTGGACGAGTTCTTTGACGCCATCGTCACGCTGGAGCTACCGAATAGCCTCGAATTGGACGAAGACACGATCGCCTCTGTTAAGACCGCTGGGTTGATCGGCGATCGATTTATTGATTTATCACCTGGTGGTGGCTTTCCGATGGAGCCAGGCTATGAGATTGTGGATACCGAGTCCGCTCTCGATATAGAGAGTTTGATTAGCCGATTCGCACTCGGAGGAATTGACGAGAAGGCAGAATAAGTCTATCAAGTCACCATGACATTTTTCTCTTTTAGGGCATACTTGGTCTTAGGGCTACTTTTGGTGGCCACTGTTTCGGCTCAGGAGGCACAGAAAGAAAAGCTCCAAGGAATGATCGATGCGGCCTTGGATGTGATCTACTCAGATACCAACACGACACTGTCTGCTTATGAAAAACAGGCTCAAGTGCGAGAGAAGCTCGAATCCAGCTACGATTTGGATGTGATGATCCGCTATGCCATCGGCAAAAATTGGCGACGCATGAACGAGCAAGAGCAGCTTGAAGTCTTGGAACTGGTCAAACAATTAGTAATCAAGGCATACGTGATGGGCCTAGACGGTAAAGATCGACCATCAATTACGCTCGGTGAGCTTACTGAGATTGGCAAGGCTCGCATTGAGATTGAATCCACTATGGTCTTAGACACGAAGACCTATTACATTCTTTACCGCTTGAGACAGATGAAGTCTGGCTGGCAAATTTACGACATTGTTGCGGAAAATGTCAGTGTGAGCTCCAACTATCGCGGACAAATCGACGATCATTTCCGTAAGGGGAGTGGTGCCGACTTGATTGCTCGACTTAAAGATTTACTCGCTAAAGATAAAATCAATGAAGACACAAAAATTTAAAAGACCACTTGCTTGGGCTTGCCTCATTGGGCTGATCAGCGTAACTAGTCTCACCGCCCAAGACGGTAAACTAACAGAGGACGAAGCATTCTTCTACGAAGAATTCGATGAGATTGCGGGCGTGTATGACCCTTTTGAAAGTGTGAATCGCTTCACCTTTGAGTTCAACGATTTCGTTTTTTCCAATACTCTTCAGCCATTGGTGGATACTTACACGGCGATCACACCTGATTCAGTGGAAGAGGGCGCTAGCAATTTCTTTAACAACCTTCGTTACCCGGTTAGGCTTGCGTCGAACCTCCTGCAAGGCCGCTTTAAAGGGGCTTGGATCGAGACTGGCCGCTTCGCGATCAATAGTACTGTCGGTATTGTGGGCATTATGGCGCCTGCGGATGCTTACGAGAGCTTTGCTCCCATCGAGTCTGAAGATGTCGGTCAAGTTTTTGGTGCCTGGGGAATTGGCGAAGGACCTTACCTAGTGTTGCCTTTCTTAGGGCCATCTAATCTACGAGACCTAGCTGGTCTTTTCGGCGACCGAGCGATTAATCCGATCAAAGAGCCTTCTAGTATGATCGACGATTGGGAGTGGGAATGGCAACTCGCTACATCTGGTGCTGATTACATCTCACGTAGTCCCCAGATCATTGAGCGTTACAAGCAACTCAAGGGTAGCTCGATCGATCCGTATAGCTCGTTAAAAAATGGCTACACACAGTATCGTCGTGGTGCAGTGGCAGAGTAGCTAGTTAGCTGCAGCTTTGAGTGAGCGTAAGCATCGTCAAACCTACTATTTTTTAAGCTATCTACCCTTGATTGCCTCCCACATCGTTTTCAAGGCGATTGAGGTCTTTCGAAGTTAGCAGGTCAATCAGCTTTTTCATTGCAGGTGTGAGGGCACGACCTTTGCGATGAATGAGCGCAAGTGGCCGTTTGTAAATCTTGTCCTTGAATTTGATCACCTTGAGTAGTCCCTGTGCTTCTTCGCGCGTCACGGTGGTTTGCGGGAGAATAGCGATACCTGCGTTGATTTCGACTGCACGTTTCACTGTTTCGACGTTGTCAAATTCCATAACTGGATCCAACTCGATGCCTACGTCTTTGAAAATCTGGTCAGTCGCTTTACGTGTCGGAATGTCGGGCTCAAAACCTATAAACTTTTGATCAGCGATTTCTTGCAATGTGATGTTGCTCTTCCCCGCCAATGGATGCTCGGGGCTGACTACTAGTATGAGTATATCGTCGTGGAAAGGGAGCACTTCCAATTGCTTGTGATTTTGTGGGTATGCGATGAGACCGAGATCTATCGAATTGGTCAAAATGTCCTCGTAGACGTTGTTCGCACGACGATACTCAACACGAATGTTAACTTCTGGATATTTTGATAAAAAGGCTTTCACGTAGGGCGGCAACTCATGGAGGCCAATGCTATAAACAGTTGAGATATGAATCGTGCCACTAATCACCTTTTTCATCTCTTGAAGCTCACTATTTAGCTTTTCATAGAGGTGGAGAATTTCTTTCGCAGATTCGTAGAGTTTTTGCCCTTCTCGTGTGAGTCGAAATTGCTTTTGGCTGCGATCTACAATTAAGATGCTGAAATGCTTCTCCATCGCTCGCAATTGTTGGCTTACCGCAGATTGTGTAATACCATTAAGTTTGGCTGCGCGTGAGAAGCTCTCGCTTTCAACCAAGTCAGAGAATATTTTAAAATTTTCTACGTGCATATTTATTTTGTATAAATATATTTAATGAATTCTCAAGTTCAATTTAAGCAGAACTAATGCTGGGTTCTCACTTAGAGTTATTTGTGAGCTTCTAATGATTAACTATCCTGAATTTAAAGAAAACTTATCGGTGGTTCGAGCACGAGTGGCGCGAGCTTGTAAGCTAAGCGGCCGGCTGGAAAGCACCGTTTCCTTGCTGCCAGTCACGAAGAATCATCCCGTTGAGGCGATCGAATATGCTGTGCGCAGTGAATTAAAGGCAGTGGGTGAGAATCGCGTGCAGGAGGCTTCGGATAAGCGCGGCTCATGCACCAACAAGGTGCGATGGGAGCTTATTGGGCATTTGCAGAGCAACAAGGCGCAGGATGCCGTAGCGACCTTTGATCGTATTCAGTCAGTCGATTCGCTCAAACTTTTGCGCCGCTTAGATCGTTTCGCGAGTGAGCAGGGCAAAAAGTTAGCCATCCTGCTTCAGTGCAATACGGGTAAAGACCCAAATAAATATGGATTTGCGGAGGAAGAGCTTCCTTCGGCATTTGAAGCCGCCCTCAAGATGCCGAATTTGCAGGTCGATGGGCTCATGACGATTGCGCCGCTCGACAACGACCCTCAGGTAGCGGGTGCAGCCTTTAACAGTCTGCGAGAGCTTCGAGACACACTTTCGGAGCGCTTTGCGGTGCCACTGCCAGAGTTATCCATGGGAATGACGGGTGATCTCGAGCTAGCCATCGCTGCTGGATCAACTCAAATTCGTGTCGGTACGGCTCTCTATGGCGAGCGCTCGTATTAAGTCGGCTTTTAGAGTTGCGAGGCGTTCTTAGGCACTTTGTTGTGTGTCGCTTATACCCTAGTAATTGCACCATTTTCTAAAAATATGTATCTCAAAGAGATCGTCATAAGTGGCTTTAAGAGTTTTGCCGACCGCACACGTTTAGACCTGCGCAAAGGAGTGACTGCCGTGGTGGGTCCTAATGGTTGCGGTAAGAGTAATATCGTCGATGCGATCCGCTGGGTGCTCGGTGAGCAAAGTGCCAAGGCTCTGCGTGGTGCCTCCATGCAAGACGTTATTTTCGAGGGTACTGACAAGCGCAAAGCACTGCCCACATGTGAGGTCACGCTGACTTTTACCGATTGCGAGGTCGAGCTCGGCACACAGTTCAACGAAGTCGCGATTGCTCGCCGCGTGACCCGAGACGGCAGCAGCGATTACTTCATCAACGGCAAAGCCTCCCGCCTCAAAGACATCCAACGACTCTTTGCTAATACAGGGGTAGGGCGTGTTTCCTACTCCTTCATGCTACAAGGTCAGATTGACCAGATTCTATCGACCAACCCTTCCGAGCGACGCACCATCTTTGAAGAAGCCGCAGGAATCACTCTATACAAGGTGCAGCGCAAAGAAGCGCTCAACAAGTTGGCGCTAGTCGATGCCAATCTAGCCCGTGTGACCGACGTGATCGAGGAAGTTTCCCGTCAGATCGGTTCGCTTAAGCGTCAGGCGAGCAAGGCGCTACGCTACCAACGGATCAAGCACCGCCTCACTCACCTTGACCTCGCATTTAGCGCTTATCGTTATTCTTATCTAAACCAGTCGATCAACGAGGTTGCAGAGCGCGCCACTGAGCTCCGCGAGAAGGTCGAGAAACGCACTGGCACGCTTGAGCGAGACGAATCGATCTTGATGGAGAAAAAAGCTGAGCGTGCTGGTCTTTCCCAAAAGATGGAAGAGCTTCAACAGCGTGTTTATAATCTCCGCTCCGAAAAAGAGAACGCCGATAACCAGTCAGAATTCGCGATCATTCGCTCAAAAGACATGGCAACGCGTATCGGCGAATATCAAAAAGAGATCGTCGACCTTGAAAATCAAAAATCTGAGCTCGCTAGCCGCGCCAAGGACGAATCCGAAAACAAGCAGATGCAGTTGGGCGTAGTTGACGATTCTGACCGAATTTTCGGTGAGCGTAAAAACGAGCTCATCGCTGCACAGGAGGAGCTCGGCGAGATGGAGGGCGCGCTACAAAACCTCCGTCAAGATATGCTCGCTGCCGAGAACCGTATAAACCGCGCACGCTCTCGCTGCACCACACTGGAAGTAGACCTAAAGACTTATCAAGTTAAGCATGCTTCACTTACGGAGCGTGCGATCGAGCTGAAAGAAGAGGTCGTCATTCTGGAACAAGGGCTCGATGAGATTAAGCGCCTACTCGAAAAGCGCCGCGCCGAGCAAGTCGCCAGTGAAGGAGCTGTTGAAAAAGCCCGCAGCGATTCGCGAGAGATATTAACCCGGTTCCGCAATCTACAAGAGCAAATTCAAAAACAAGACCGCGGCATCGCGCGAAAGACCGCTCAGCTCAACGTGCTCGAAGATCTTCAAGCGAAATTCGAAGGCTTCGGTGAGGGCGCCAAGGCGATCCTCGGCGACAAACTAAACGAGGTCGTTTCCAAAGGCAGCGTCTCCATTATTTCGAAAGAGCTGACCGTAGAAAGTATCTATACCACCGCGCTTGAAACTTTACTCGGTTCGGCTGCAGACGCGCTTTACATTGGTGATTCTACCAAAACACTCTCTGTCATCGCTAAGCTCGATGCCGACTTCCTTGGTCGCGCCTGCTTGCAGATTGATCTCGCGCCTGCTACTGCGGGCGATGCCATCGACTTACCCCCTGGTCTTGTTACCGCACGGTCCGTTGTTACCACGCGGAACCCAGACTTGCAGAGTCCGGTCGAGCGTTTACTCACGGCTTGCTATTTCGCCAACAGCCTCGACCAATTTATCGAATTCTGGAAAGCGAATCCAGACTTCGACTTTCTCCTCGTTGCGACCCGCAGTGGTGAGATCATTGACTGCCGTGGTCTCATTCATGGTGGACGCAGCACGGGTAAGAAATCTTCGAGCGTGCTCGAGCGCGAGTCCGAGATTCGTCGCCTGCGCAATGAGATTGAAGCGGAGCGCAAAGCGCTCAACGTACTTCGTGAACAAGCGAACGGTCTTGACGAACGTCGCAACACTGCAGAGGCCTCTGTCGAAGAGCAACGAAAGCGCCAGAGCGAACTTGTCAGTGAAGTATCTGGGCTTATGGCCGAGGAACGTAATCAGACTCAGAAGATCGAACACAACGCCCGTAACCGCACGCAGGCAGAAGACGAAGTCGCTCGCCTTGATTCCAAGCATGGCGACTCAATCACCGAGCTCGAAACTGCTAAAGAAGAACTGGCTGCAGCAGAGAAAGGGCTCAAAGACCAGCGCCAAGGGGGTATTGATCTAGAAGCCGAGATTGATCGCGCCCGCGAAGTCCGCGATCACAAGCGTGAAGCTCTGGCCGACGTACGACTTGAACTTGCCGAGAAGAAACAGCGCCTCGAGTCTGCCGATCGTGCCCTGGGCGAAGTTCAACGCGAGACTGCTAATCTTCAGCACCGCATCCTCAGCCGCAACCAAGAGATCGATACGATCAACGAGCAAATTGTCGCGCTCAAGCAGTCAGGTGCAAACGAAGTGAGTAAGAGTGAGGAGCTCGCAAAGACTTTAATCATCGCTACGGATGAGTTGACTAAAGATCGCGAACAGCTCAAAGGGATCGACAAAACCATCACCGAGATTGACGACGGCCTCTCAGGTCGTCGTAGCGAGAATCGAAGCTTTGATCAAGAATTAACTAAGTTAGAGATTCGCCTTGCAGAAGAGCGTTCGCAGCTCGGGTTCATCCAAAGTAATGCACAAGACGAATATCAAGCAGACCTCTCGAAAGTCGATTGGAAGACCGAGCTTTGGGAGGGCAATGTCGAGTTTGAGAAACGCCTCAATCTCGACGACATGGACGACCCCGATAAGCTCGCCGCCCGTCCCAAACACGAGCGACGCGATCCCACAGAGCAAGAGCTCGCCGAGATGGATGTCACTGAGTGGTCGACTATCGAAGAAGAAGTCAGTGAACTTAAAGGTCGTATCGCCAACATGGGCCCCGTCAATCTCGAGGCGATCAGTGAATACACCGATCTGAAAGAGCGCCACGACTTCCTTAAAGGCCAAAGCGAAGACCTCTGGAATTCGAAGAACAAGCTTGTCCAAACGATCGACGAAATCAACGAAACCTCGCAAACCCTCTTTAAAGATACCTTTGAACAAGTGAAAAAAAACTTCGCTTTCACCTACGGTAAGATCTCTGGAGGCGGCGAGTCTGACCTTCAACTCGTCGACTCCGACGACCCTCTGGAGTCTGGTATCGAGATCATTGCACGGCCTCCAGGCACTCGCCTTAAAAGCGTGACACTACTCTCGGGCGGTCAACGCACGATGGCTGCCGTCGCGCTGCTCTTCGCCATCTACATGGTCAAGCCCAGTCCCTTTTGTGTTCTCGACGAGATCGACGCCGCACTCGACGATGCAAATATCGGCCGCTTCTGTGAGACCTTACATGGCTTCACTAATAAGTCACAGTTCCTCATCGTTACGCACAACAAGCGCACAATTTCAAATGCGGATACCGTCTTCGGTGTGACTATGCCAGAAAAGGGAGTCTCCACCTTGCTTTCCATGCGCTTCAATAAAGAAGATAAAGCAAAGAAAAACTCTGGTTTGCTAGCCGAGTAAAACGACCTATTTTTGTATCTCAGCAAAGGCCCAATCCAGCCATGGCAGCAGCGCCTCGATGTCGGCAGTGTCGACCGTAGCACCACCCCAGATACGAAGACCAGGGGGCGCGTCGCGGTAGCTACCGAAGTCGTAACCCACACCTTCCTTGTCAAGTAAGCTGACCAGCGCTTTGGCTTTGGCGGCTTGCTCTTCAGCAGGGAGTGCTTGATACCAATCGGCTGTGATTTTAAGGCAGATTGATGTGTTGGAGATTGTAGCAGGGTCTTCTGCGAGAAAATCGATCCAATTAGTCTTGGCCACCCAATCAGCGATGGCCTTGAGGTTGGCATCCGAGCGCTCGATCAGTGTGGGTAGGCCGCCGATACTTTCCACCCAGCGTAGGCCGTCGAGCGCATCTTCCACGCAGAGCATGGAGACCGTGTTGATGGTGGCACCGCTGAAAATGCCCTTAATTAGTTTACCCCCCTTAGTCATGCGGAAGATCTTTGGCAGTGGCCAAGCCGGGGTGTAAGTTTCGAGACGGGCAATCGCGCGCGGGCTCAGCACGATCATGCCGTGGGCACCTTCGCCTCCCATTACTTTTTGCCAAGACCAAGTCACCACATCGCACTTGTTAAAATCGATGTCCATAGCGAAGACCGCTGATGTGGCGTCGCAAATGGTGAGGCCTTTACGGTCGGCCGGAATGAAGTCGAGGTTTGGCAGTTTCACACCCGAGGTCGTCCCGTTGAAAGTGAAGACCACATCGTTATCAAAGTTTACCTTTGAGAAATCAGGTAGCAGACCGTAGTCGGCTTCGTGATTGCATACGTTTTCTAGCTTAAGCTGTTTAATCACATCCGTGACCCAGCCAGAACCAAAAGATTCCCAAGCGCACATTTCAACCCCTCGCTGGCCAAGTAGCGACCACATCGCCATCTCGACCGCGCCCGTGTCCGAGGCCGGCACGATCCCGCAGACGTAGCCCTCGGGCAGCCCAAGGATGGAGGTGGATTTTTCGATGACTTCTTCGATACGTGCCTTAGCAGGTTTCGCGCGGTGCGAGCGACCAACGAGCGAGCCGCCAAGTGAGTTGAGCGACCAGCCTGGGCGCTTACAGCAAGGACCGGATGAAAAGAAAGGACGAATTGGCTTTGTAGCTGGTTTCATAGTAAAAAGATGTGAAAAACTAGGCTTATGCTTTACCATGTCGAGAGTCTGTTTTGTAAAACTAGCCTTACTGCGAGTCCCTATTGGAGAAAATAACTGCAGCGACCCAAGTCAGACCTCAAGGGTACATCTTGAAATGGACTCGAGCTATTTTTTGTATTTATGCAGGATGTCATAGGACAAATGACAGATGTCGTATGGGCATCGAGTCAGCCGATCCTGATGTGCTTCGTCGCTGCGTAGGTAGTGGGTAAGCGGGCGCACCTCAACCACAACCTTTGCTGAATCGGGACGCTGCTTGATCCATTCGGATGCTTGCTTGAGATGATTGGGGTTAAGACTGTAGACCCCAGTTCGATACTTCTCGCCAACATCATTGCCCTGCCTGTTCAGGCTATAGGGATCAATGATCTCAAAAAGGTAAGCCATCAATTCCTCGACTGTGACTAGGTTGGGATCAAAAAGTGTTTTCACACATTCGACATAGCCGTCATAGTCCCGCTCAGTGTAATTTTTCGTGCCATTAGCTCGACCCGCCTCCGTCTGGTAAACACCCGGCAAGTGTCGTAAGAATTCTTGGACCCCCCAAAGGCAGCCGCCTGCTATATAGATTTCTTCCATGATTAAAGACAGCTGAATTTTTCGGCCTTAAATGGTGGAGGTGGCAGGAGTCGAATTCGTCCTGCTAAAAATAGGCTTATTTGCAATTTTGTCTTCTATGTTAAGAGGCAGCTTCAAGCTTATGTCTCTGAGTGAAAATGTTTGGGCGCTTCTTTGTCACGAAAATATAGCTTTGTCACTATGACTTTCTACTACTGAACCAATCTTAATTATAACTAATGTTATAATTTAGAATACAAAAAAGTCGCTAAGTGAAACACTTAGCGACTTTTAGTAATTTTAGATAAGTATTATCCGTGAATTTCTGAATATTTTGCAGATGCTCCACGGTAGGTAATTGTTGGATCAACACTTCGAAGATCTTCGTTATGTTTCTGATTTCCAGCAGTTACACTCGCATGATCGGAATGTGATCCGCGATAGCTTAGTTCTGGGTTACTATTTTGTAGCGAATTTGCGTGAGATAGATTATTAGCTTTTACGTCGTTAGCAGTAGTCGTTGCGCCTCGGTAGTTGATGATATTATTATTCATTTTATGATGTTTAGGTTAGATTTTTAATAGAGGTAATAACTATTGCATTCACCGTGCCAATTTTTTTATATAAATTATAAAATATTGATATACAGTAATTTAAAAATAAAAATAAAAAATTTACTTGCACATTATGGTCAATGATTTCCCTTCATGTGGTAAGTAATTTACCACATTAGCTATTGATTGGATTTGTAAGCCCTCATAGACTAGACATAGACAAAGAGATGGATGATAATTCTAAACCAGTAACGAACCTACTATATCTTGGGTTAAGCTCAGAACTGCGCACACAGATCCAAAAATTACTGCATAAGGGTTCTGGCTTTGAATATTTTGATGACCTAGATGACGCCTACAGCCATTTGATCTCTAAAAATTGTAGGACAGAGATTGTGGTAATTAGTGATCTTAATGATCTGGCGCCATTAACTGTGCTTTTAAAAATTAAAAAAATACAGCGCATATTTTCTATCATTGTTCTGAGCGAAAATAAGAAGAGTAGCTTAGCGATAGAAATCATTAAGGCAGGAGCCTATGATTTCTTTTTGTTACCAGTAGCGACAAGGGAGCTTCTTGATTCGATTAACCAAGCGCTAATTGATCTTAGATTAAATTCTAAGCCTGTTGAAATAGGTGAGGTATTTAGTGATCAAGATACAATAATTGGACGAAGTCGCGCTATGCGTGATATCTACAAGCAACTGGGAAGAATTGCCTCACAAACAGTGACTGTAATAGTCAGAGGCGAAACTGGGACTGGTAAAGAACTCATTGCACGAGCAATTTACCAGCATGGCCATCGTGCACACGAAGGATTTGTAGCCGTAAATTGCGCGGCGATACCAGAGAACTTACTGGAGAGTGAACTCTTTGGGCATGAGAAAGGTTCCTTTACTGGAGCTAGCCAATTACGAGTGGGAAGATTCGAACAAGCGCACGGAGGTACTATATTCCTTGATGAAATTGGCGACTTAGATCAATCACTACAGGTAAAACTGTTACGTGTTTTACAGGAAAAAACAATTCAGCGCGTAGGAAGTTCTAAGAACATTCCAGTAGATGTTCGCATAATCGCAGCTACGCACAGAAATTTGGAATCAATGGTTTCTGAGGGCACATTTCGTGAAGATCTATTTTATAGGCTCAATGTTATATCTATAAACATTCCACCTCTTAGGGATCGGCGAGACGATATTCCTGATTTAGTTAGTTATTTTTTGCAGAAGTTTGCCACTGAGTACGGTCTGGCAACTCCAAACTTTTCTAAAAAAGCGATTGATTATCTGACACAACTTGAATGGCCGGGTAATATACGGCAGTTGCAGAATGTAATTAGTAAGGCTTTGTTAAACTCTAAAAATACGACCCTCGACGTAGAGCATTTTGATAATATCATAAAGGAATCGCAAATTTTAGCTAAAAAACAAGATCAGCTGAAACAGATTATCGAATGTGAATTTAATCGTGCGGCAGCAAATGAAATTGAAGCGGCTTTACCCATTTTAACAGAGAAGTTTGAACGGGAAGTTTATACCATGGCAATAGAGAGATCCGATGGAAACCAAGCTAAAGCGGCACGCTTGCTGGGTGTCTCGCGTTTCACATTGAGGGAAAAACTCAAATTATATGGAAAACATCCTAACAGTTAGCTACGGGGCTCGTAGGGTCTACTAGACCAAATATCTTTGTGCTAAAATGGGGTATTCTAGTGATGCTGCATGTGCAGGGACTCGCTTAGTTGCTATCTCGCTACAGCGCACATAGATTAGGCGCCTGCCTGTAAATGCTTCTCTGATTGCCCACACTCTTATTGGTCCATACTACTTAGCTGATACTCTTCCATAAAAGAATCCTTTATGTATGAGGCGTCGTAAGAGTAACCTTCTGGCTTTTCTTCAAAACACAGCATTTCATTAGTAGATGTTGGAACATTTTGGCTGTAAGTCTGACCGCCATACACTCTAGTATAGCTGTAATTACCGATATGCGTTGTTCGTGCATACGTAGGTGATGAATACGTTGAATTCTCAATGAGTGTATTTTCACTAACCAGAACAAAGTATTTATATCCATTTTCAAGGCAAAGTTCTGCACATCTCAAAAGGCAATAATTCGATGCTTTATCAGAAGGTGTGTGGGCATTGCCATTAAAAGTAACCCTGAATGAATTGTCGGATAATCTGATCTCATTAAATCCGCCTAGTAGACCTGATTGCTGATACGGAGTAGCACAGCCTGCTAACAATAATATTGATATTAATATTAGAACTTTCATTTATTATGAGAAGGTTGCTTGGTCAGGGTTCAATAGAAGCCACTAGCTGATGCATATATCAATCGCCTTATAAAAAAATACTTCACCTAATAAGATGGTGTATTAATTTCTTGATCCAATTTTGCATTGCGTCAACTGCCTGTGTAGGTTTTTATTTTTTTAAGATTTAAGCGCATAACAAAAAAATTATGATTGATTTTAATAAATCCCCAATACTCGGAATAATTACTTATGGGATCCTATTGATTTCCTGCATATTGGAAATCTCAGTAGAATTAGGACTTCACGAATTTGAAGCTTTTGCATCTCACCACGGACTCGCAATATTTGCAGTTGGTAGCTTGTTTGCTAATTGGGATGATTTAACGAAATCTATTAAAAGATTAAAAATTAATAAGCAAAAATAGCTGTTCTATTTGTAAGGGTTTGGTAACAGCCTAGAAGTTTAATATGCACTGGCTAAAATCGGTGGAGGTGGTGGGAGTCGTATCGCACCCTGAAAGATAATGTAATTTGTAAGTATATTTGCTACAGTAGATTACGAACGAATTATTTTTCTCCCTTACGATAAAAGGTGCCATAAAGCTCACTCTGGGTCAAGTTCGTAGGAATTAGGAGGAATTTAGACTAGGGGGCGGAGGTTCGCATGGTTCACCTCTGTAAGCCATCAGCGATTTTGTTCAGTTCTTGCCAGCGTGAGCAAAGCGCCCAGTGTTATCTGTTTTTAATTTATCTTCACATAAATGCCATGAACATACCTCAGCGTAATCCAGGACTACCGCTTGACCTTGATTGGGTATTGTCGGTGCAAGTGAATACCTCAGCAATTGAGCGGCGCTGCAAGACACTGCCAGGGCGACGTTCGATTAAGAAAAACCACCAAGTTGCATGGTTATTAAAAGCTTTAACTTGTATCGACTTAACTACTCTATCGGGTGATGATACCGAGCAGCGGGTGCGGCGCTTGTGCCGAAAGGCGCGGATGCCGGTGCGCCGCGACCTCATGCGCGCATTAGATATCGCTCCTGAGCGAGTTCACACCGCAGCAATTTGTGTTTACCATGAGATGGTTCCCGCGGCAGTGGCGGCTTTGGATGGAAGTAATATTCCAGTGGCGGCCGTCTCCACGGGCTTCCCCGCAGGACTGTCTCCCTACGCGCTGCGATTGGCTGAAATTGGTGAATCGGTCAAAGCTGGAGCTGCTGAGATCGACATTGTGATTTCTCGCCGGCATGTATTGACGCAGGACTGGCAGGCACTATATGAAGAAATGCAATCCTTTCGCGCTGCTTGTGGTGAGGCCCATGTAAAAGCCATTTTAGCGACGGGTGAACTGGGCAGCTTGCGCAATGTAGCGCGGGCTTCTTTAATTTGTATGATGGCGGGTGCGGATTTTATAAAGACCTCGACGGGCAAGGAGAGTGTCAATGCGACTCTGCCAGTTAGCCTCACGATGATTCGGCAAATCCGTGATTATTACGAACGCACTGGGTATCACATCGGCTACAAACCAGCCGGAGGTATTTCAAAAGCTAAGGATTCACTTAACTACCTCGCACTGGTTAAAGAAGAGTTAGGGGATCGTTGGCTGCAGCCAGATTTGTTTCGCTTTGGTGCTTCAAGTCTTCTTGGCGACATAGAGCGCCAACTAGAACACTACGTGTCAGGCCATTACTCGGCCAACCACCGCCATGCTATTGGATAAGTTATGAAAGTTAATAAAATTTTGGAAACCATGGACTACGGTACTGCGCCTGAAAGCTCTGCAGCGGCTCTTAAATGGATAGAGGAACGGGGTGCTGACTTTGGGCTATTTATCAATGGCGACTTTGTGAAACCGGTAGGGCGTGAATCTTTTGCGACTCATAACCCAGCCAACAATGAATTTCTGGCTAAACTATGCCAGGCGCAGACGGATGATGTGGATGCTGCGGTCAGCGCAGCTCGAGGAGCTCAGGCGGGTTGGGAATCTATGGGAGGATCGGCACGCTCTAAGTATCTTTACGCCATAGCTCGACTGTTCCAGAAGCACTCGCGTTTATTCGCGGTCTTAGAGACCCTAGACAACGGCAAACCGATCCGTGAAAGTCGCGACATTGATGTGCCCTTAGTAGCGCGTCATTTTTACTTCCATGCGGGTGCTGCAGTATTAATGGCGGATGAAATGCCAGATTATCAAGCGCTAGGTGTGGCTGCCCAGGTCATACCTTGGAACTTTCCGCTCTTAATGTTGGCGTGGAAAATCGCTCCAGCCCTGGCTATGGGAAATACCGTGGTGCTCAAGCCAGCCGAATACACTTCGCTCACAGCGCTGCTCTTTGCCGAGATTTGTCAGGAGGCAGGCTTGCCGAATGGTGTCGTCAACATTCTCACCGGCAACGGCAGTGTGGGCGAACAGGTAGTGATCCATCCAGATGTCGATAAAGTTGCATTTACAGGTTCGACTGCTGTGGGTCGGCATATCCGCCAAGCGATTGCGGGGCAGGGCAAAGCGATCACCCTAGAGCTAGGAGGCAAGTCGCCCTACATCGTTTTTGACGATGCCGACATAGACAGCGCCGTGGAAGGTCTAGTGGATGCAATCTGGCTCAATCAGGGGCAGGTGTGCTGCGCGGGATCTCGTTTATTTGTGCAGGAAGGAGTAGCCGAGGTATTTCACCGAAAGCTGCGCTCTAGAATGGATAAATTACGCATCGGAGATCCCATGGATAAATCGATTGATATCGGAGCCATAGTCGACCCTGTGCAACTGCAGTCGATCAAACGCTTGGTCGATGAGGGCCTAGAGGAGGGTGGTCATAGGCACGTGGCAGCAATTGATTGCCCGAGTGAGGGTAGCTTTTACCCGCCCACCTTTATTTCAGAAGTTGACCCCGCCTGCCGATTGATGCAGGAGGAAATATTTGGCCCGGTGCTAGTCGGTTCGACCTTCCGCACCCCTGCCGAGGCAGTTGCACTGGCAAATAATACACGCTATGGGCTGGCAGCTTCGATCTGGACGGAGAATATTAATTTAGCTTTAGACCTAGCACCTAAAATTGTTTGTGGTGTCGCATGGATTAATACTACGAATCAATTTGATGCGGCTGCAGGCTTCGGTGGCCGCCGCGAGAGTGGCTTTGGTCGGGAAGGTGGATGGGAGGGGCTGTATGCATATGTTCGCCCGATCGATCAATCCACTGAAGCACTCGAATCAATCGAGCCGCCGCAGGGCGACTCCCAGCCGGTCGAAGGCTCTATTGATCGCACATCTAAGCTGTTCATCGCAGGGCGTCAAGTCCGTCCTGACAGCGGCTACTCGACTCCGGTTCATTCATCCACCGGCCAACTATTGGGACTGGTCGGAAAGGGCAATCGCAAGGATATCCGCAATGCAGTCGAAGCGGCTCATGCGGCTCGTTCATGGGCAAAATCAACGGCTCATTTACGCGCGCAGATTCTATACTATATCGCTGAAAATTTATCTGTGCGCCGCGAAGAGTTTGCCCAGCGTATAATCGCGATGACGGGTGCAGCTACGGAAACTGCAAAGGCAGAGGTGGACTTGTCGATCGATCGGCTTTTTATATATGCAGCATGGGCTGATAAATACGATGGCGCGGCTCATGCTGTGCCGATCCGCGGACTTGCTTTAGCGATGCATGAACCAGTTGGCATTATTGGCATACTTTGCTCAGACCAAGCGCCTTTATTGGGCATGGTGTCGGTCTTAGCCCCAGCGATCGCGATGGGGAATACATGCGTGATCGTGCCTTCTCAGGCCTACCCACTGATGGCGACAGACTTGTATCAAGTCTTAGAGACTTCTGACTTACCTGCTGGCGTCGTGAACATTGTGACCGCGGCACACAGCGATGTAGTCGAAACTATGGCGGGTCACATGGAGGTCGATGCGCTGTGGTATTTTGGTGCGGACGGACACTCAGAGAGTATCGAGCGCGCATCGGTCACGAATTTGAAGCGCACCTGGGTGAATAACGGGCGTAGTCGAGATTGGCAGGATACGAAGCAAGGTGCGGGCAAAGAGTTTTTACGACAAGCGACAGAAGTTAAAAATATCTGGATACCTTATGGCGAATAAGCCTTAAATGGTGGAGGTGGCGATAGTCAAATTTGAATCCAGTAAAAATAATTATCTGTAAATATATATAATACAATATTTTACAAATTTTATGAACTTTCCTGATTCAGTGACCCGCTGGTAGTAAAAGGCTCGTGAAAAATACTTTTACATCTCCAATAGTAGTATTTTTGGTGCTGATTGTGGTAATTAGTGGCCATTTGCAAGGCTCTACAGAATCAGTACCTGAGAGTGGGGTGGCCTTTTCGGACCCCTACCAAATTGGCTATCGTTTGCCTGAAGATGCTGTCGTAACTTATCCGAGTTCTAATCCCCTACGTCAGGCACTCAGACCTATACCCAAGACGGCTGTATTTAAAATGGAAGGCTGGAGCTTGTGGGATCCATCCCTCATAAAAGTTGGAGAGACTTATCATTTATTTTGTTCGAGGTGGCCGAAGAGCGAGGACTATTCTTTTGATTCCGGATGGAAACGCAGCCATGTCATTCGAGCGACGTCTAAGAATTTATTTGGCCCGTATGAGTTTGCCGAAGTTGTCTTACACCCATCGACGCACCCATGGGCGACTCAGGGGATTCATAACCCTAAAATAGTGAAGGTGGAAGACCGTTTTCTGATTTATCATTTAGCGATTCCGCAGTGGTCGACTGGTTTTGCATATTCAGATTCAATCGAAGGTCCATGGGAGCCGATCGATCACCCGATCGTTGACGCTAATAATCCTGCGTTGCTTATGCACGATGATGGCTCAGTTTACATGGTGTCCAAGCATAAGCCAAAACCAACACAAGATGGGAAATGGGATGCTTGCTTGAGGGCACATTCAGCTGATCAAATTAATGGTCCTTACAATATTCTGGGCAATGGGCGAAATCGATTGCCCTATAATTGCGAGTTGGAGGATCCAACGATATGGTGGGCAAACGACCAATACAATGTCATCTGTACGGATTGGGAGGGCAAGGTGACGGGAGTGCAAAAGCCAGTCATTTACTATACCTCTAAGGATGGGATTGAGTATGAATTATACTCAAAAATCCCTGTTTGGACTCAGGAAGAACCCATCTATTTGGAAGACGGTTCGCAGCTTCAAGTAAGCCGTATTGAGCGCCCTCAGGTATTTATCAATGAACACGGTCAATTGACTGCCTTACTCGTAGCTGTAGGCATTGAGACGCGCAGTCATGACTACATTGTGATCCGTCCAGTGGATAAATTTGTCCCTACGAATTCACCCTAAGAAAAGCAAAATGGTGGAGGTGGCGGGTGTCGAGCCCGCGTCCCTCGTGCTTTCATATGGGGCATCTCGTTGTTCTTCAATCATATGCTAATATGTATAAATTAGCCTAGGGATAAAAACAACAGGTTTTAAGCACACTTTTGGGCAATAATCGGGCAATAATCGGGCAATAATCGGGCAATAATTTAAAGCGGGGCGGGGGTACGCTTGGTTGCCCTCTAGATTATGTGTATATACATCAAATGGACTCTGAAAAATCTATTATAACCCTTGCTCTACATTATCGCCGTATTTGTTCGTGTCACTGTCTCCTGCACTAACAAACCAGATAAAGAGTGGAATTATTCCTACAATAGTTAGAGCTATAAGTTGCCACCAACCTGACCTTCCAACGTCGTGCAGCCGTCTGGCTGCAAGGGCAAAAGACGGCACAAGAATCCCTAAGCTCCAGACTAAATCAATAATATCGACTGGACTTAATTCTCCTCCGATAGAAGCTCGTAGAATCTCAATAAATAATGTTATTATCACTGTCCAAAGAAACCAGAACCAATAGGCACTCCTTGAAGATCTGCCCGAAAAATTGGCGTAATTTCTAAAAAAAAGAACCCAAGATTGTGCGAATGAAACTTTACGATGAGAAATATCCACAACAGTTTATCTGATTCATAGAATTTGCTGACAAGTTTATTTAATATCTTTTGATACAAATATGATTTATTATCGAATTTGTTAATAAATATGAAAATTCGCCTATATATTATACCGCTTTTCGTTGCTCTAGTTTGTATTTTATGCGCGCACCATACATCTTCAGAATCTAAGATATTATCACGAGGTTCAGCAGGTTGGAATGGCTCAGATATGGATAGTTATCCGATAGGCCAACCAGAAATAACGGTTATCAAAGCAATTATGCCTATTGGAATGACTACGCCGATACATAAACATCCTAATCCTATGGCAGTTTACGTTTTGAAAGGAAAAATTGAAATAGGTGATGAGAATGGTAATTCAAAACAATTCAAACAAGGCGAAGTACTCATACCGACACCAGACCAATGGCACTACGGCCGAAACGTAGGAAATATTCCTGCTGAGACTATTACTTTTTATGCAGGTACTGTAAATGGTGCGCCGCTGCGAGTTATGAAAAATGGAGATTAAAGACGCCCATCAAAATGTGGGCAATAATCGGGCAATAATTTAGGACGGGGCGGGGGTTTGCTAGGCTGCCCCTCTTGATGATGTGTATATACATCAAGTGCCTTATAAAAAATTACTCCGACATCTTGAAGCGGAAGAATCTTACTCCCGAATTAGATGCATCATCAGCTTCCACATCGATTCTGATTTTACCACTTTGGTAATTAGGATGAATAATAACCTTGCTCTCAGGAACGGGTTTCCAAGTTGGGCTTGTGATACCAAGATTATCAGTAGCCTCTAATTCAATGTTAATTGTAGCATCCCCGTCTACTACTTCTAGCATTCTACTGCCTAATCTTAAGTCACGTACCTCTTTTTCAGTTAAGCGCGCATCTCTTTCAGCTACAACTGCGTTGTATGCTGCTTGTGTAGGCCTAGAATCCCTTTCCATCTCTGCAGTAGCTTTAGCCGCAAGTGCAGTATCTCTAGCAGTTTCAGCGGTAGCTTGAGCCGATATTGCTATATCTCTGGCATCTACTAGTTCATTATATTCTGTTTGAGAAATTACATCCGACCAGATAGTGCTACCAAGGTTAGCACCAGAGAGGTTTGCACCTGATAGGTTAGCACCAGATAGATTAGCATTAGTGATGTCAGCACCAGAGAGGTCAGCATCTGAGAGGTCAGTATATCTAAGATTAGCAGACCAAAGATCAGCTGAAATCAGGCGTGCACCAGAGAGGTTAACATAAGGACCAATAATATATCCATTTACTATTCGATAGTATCCGCTGAAAGTGAATGTTGGAGTACCGGTTATGCCCCCACTTCTAACTCCATTGAAGTTAGCAGAAGAGAGGTCTGCTTCAGAGAGGTTAGCACCAGAGAGGTTTGCATCAGAGAGGTCAGCAAAAGAGAGGTCAGCATCAGGGAGGTTTGCATTATAGAGGTTAGCACCAGAGAGGTTTGCTTGAAAGAGGTTAGCATCAGTGAGATTAGTATTAAAGAGGTTAGCGCCAGAGAGGTTAGCGCCAGAGAGGTCAGCATATGTAAGATCAGCATATCTAAGGGTAGCACCAGAGAGGTCAGCATCAGAGAGGTTTACATAGGGACCAACAATATATCCATTAAGCAATTGGTATTGGTTAGGGAGCGCTGCAGCCCCCGTTATGCTCCCACTTAAAACTCTTCTGAGGTTGGCGCCAGTTAGGTCAGCAGCAAATAGGTTAGCACCAGATAGGTCAGCATCAGAGAGGTTTGCACCAGAGAGGTTTGCATCGAAGAGGCTAGCACCTGATAGGTCAGCACCTGATAGGTCAGCACCTGATAGGTCAGCATTAGATAGGTCAGCATTAGATAGGTCAGCACCAGGACCAATGTAATACCCACTCACCGTACCCGTACCATCGGGACCAATTTGAGCGTATAGATTCAAACTAAAAGATAATAAAAGAATGAGTGTTAAGACTTTCATAATTTGTTGATAATCTTTATATTGTGTAAATCAACAAAATCCTTGCACGAAAATTATACGATCTAGGGGGGTTCGCTTGGCAGTCCACTTGATGGTGTAGTGGAAGCTTCAACTAAAAATAGAGCTTAGATCTCTTAGAGACTGGTGTGAGAAACAAGTTCCTCGGCAATGTTAGGAAATAATCGGGCAATAATTGGGCAATAATCTAGAGCGGGGAGGGGGTTCGCTTGGCTGCCCTCTTGATGATGTGTATATACATCAAGTGCCTCCTAAAAAATTACTAAGCATCTAATGCGTTGCCCGAAACAAGCTCATTACTTGGCGACTTATTTTTTTCTTTAAAATTAATTTAGAGCACGTTATAAATTGCGAAATGAGATACTTTTTTGCATTTTTTTTAGTTTTTATGTCATTATTTTGCGTAGGCTGTCAGACTACATCATCTCCAAATTATTATGAAACAAAAAGCCCACTGACTCACGGCAACATTACATTAAACTTAAAAAAAGGTGTAACTCTTCAGTCTGAGGTTTTAGATATTTTTGGTGCACCCAACATAGCTACGACAGATGCAGAAAACCGTGAAGTTTGGACTTATCAAAAAACAGCCCGGATTACTGAAGGATCCTCTTCATCTGGATATGCAACTATCCTGCTTGCTGGTGTAGATAGAAAATCTGCATCTATTTCACAGGGTTCTAAAACGCTAACCCTCATTATTACATTTGATAACAATGATGTGGTGGTAGATTTCAAGAGCCGCTCTACAAACTTCTAATTGTCATTACATAATATGAAAAAAGTGCTATTATTCCTTCCGCTGGCATTCTTAATACTTGGATGTCAAACAACTGATAAACAATATAGCAGTCTCGAAATTCAAGCTTTTCAATCCCAGAAGTTTGATTGTGAAAAAGAGTTAGGATTTGCTTCTGTTGTTTCTGTATTTCAAGATTATGGTTACATTATTGCCTCTGCAGATTTGAACACTGGGTTAATATCAGCCAACAGTCCGACCGATGGTGGCTTTGTTCCTTTTGTTGGCAATGTTATGAAAACTCAAAGAGCTACAGCTTTTATTGAAACACTAGGAAGTAAAACTAAGATTAGGCTTAACTTTGTGGATGCTTCAGAGAGTTCTAGTGGTTACGGAATGAAATCGCAACAAGACAAGCCTGTAATGGATCCTCAGTTCTACACAGACATATTTGCAAAAATAGGTGACGCTATTTTTATTCGACAAAATGTCGAATGATGTATTTGCGCTTCTACGATATTTAAATACGAGCGCAAATCGTGGTCGAGGCTTCTGATGACCTACAGACTTGGATACCTGTCCATAGTTCTTCAATAGGAGGCAACAAGGCCTTCTTTAGGACGCGAGTAGTTGAAGCAGGTGACTAATCTGCAGCCTTTCAGTGTGTAGGATTCATTCATATCGATGGTTTTTCACCATCTTATTAGCGCTACCTATTAGCCTGCTCGCTTCACTATCTGAGCCAGAGCGCTACGACCCTGTAGAATACTTCAATCAGGGTTCGAATACCTATGAGATGATGGACAAGGCAAAGGAGCTTAGAGGCCTCCTGGAAGCCCGTATGGAGCATCTGGTAAAGCTCAAGATAGAGGACGCCAAGAACAGCTACAAGGGGCTGACTGAAGATCGTTTCAAAGGAGAGCTAGAGAAGCTTATTAAGCTCATCATAAGCACACAGGAGACCTGGGAGGCCTATGCTGAGGCAGCAGCAAAGGAGGAATACCACGGAGGTGGTTCAGGGGCAGGGATGCGCTATTACTACTCTTACTGCTACAAGTTAATTGAGCGTATTAATGAGCTTAAGATAGTGCTGAAGTGATGACGATAGACGGACACAACGTAAGTAGTCTTTTTGAAGGTGAGAGTGGCCTTATAAGTTTTTCTGAAGACCCGAGGAAACACATCCCAACTAAGGGTTCAGTAATTTATACAGTTTGGGATAGGGAAGGTGACTTCATTTACGTAGGAATCAGCGGGCTACAGAAATCCATTGAGAAGAGGAATCCCCAATCAAGAATGATATCGCACGCATCAGGCAGGCGAAGCGGTGACCAATTCTGCGTTTATATTCACGATTACTTCGTCATTCCTGAGCTAGTCAAAAATGGTAGCTTTGAACCTGCTAAGGGTGTATTGGATAAGTTAACCAAGAACTATATACAGAGTCATCTAAATTACCGCTTCTTATCTTTTGAGTCCGACGACAGTGACGTAATTGTACGTAGCTTGGAGAAGAGAATTCAAGCTGGTGCTTTTGGAATAAAGCCTTATCTAAATGGCACCTAAACGCACCCCAAATCCTTTCCCTAATTAGCAAAAAATATACGATATATCGTCTGTTTACTATTGGCGTGAAACAGGTGTGATATAATGTAGCACTAAATGGAAAAGTCCTGGTGCAAACCCTTTAAAAGTCGGGCATAACGGTACCACAGTTTAGCTACTGATATGACTTAAAACTATAATGGTATTCGGCTGAGTCCTGCTAGCTGACTAGTAAGTCGGCGTACTCCCCGAATAGAGGTTGCTTCCCCTGAAGATAGCGTGAAGGGAAGCGTAGAAAAATAGCCACGAAGTTAAGGATAAATTAATCGATAATACCTTGTCCCTTCGGTCCAATTTTGGACTTAGAAGTAGTTTCGTGAAGTCGCCCCCTGGCGAAGCTGTACCCAAAAATAAGTAGTTAGCATATGTGATACAATGTCTACCATAAGGCTGCCACATCATAGGGATAATAACTACCTAAAGAATTACGCGAACCCCAAGTGAGCGCGTAATCTTAAATAAGAAATGGCTACCTTAAGAATGTCTACCTTATGGTAGGCAATCTTAGGAAGAAAAAAGCCTAGGGGGCTTTTTCTTCCGTACGAATATTGATACCTTTAGGAAGCTATATCCTATGTATTAATTTTTTTATAAAAAAATAACTACTCAAGGCTTGGCAGTCTTAAGGTAGGATTACCTC
>PKCJ01000001.1 GCA_002862945.1 Opitutia bacterium
ACGAGCGGTTGGGAGCGGAGAGAGGGAAGTCCACTACCTTTTTCTCCTTTTGCAACACGGTTCGCGCGCGCGGCTATCAAGATTCTGAGGAATGCTTTGGTTGGATAGGAGTGCGTTTTCAGCTTAAACCTGAAACGGAGCCCTGTGAAATCGTCATCCATGTGCGCCTGCTTGATGAGACGAACTCTGACCAAATGGATGCCCTAGGCAAGGTGGGTGTAAACTTGATTTACGCGGCATTCAATCACAGGGATAGTTTACACGAGTTTGTCGATTCATTGGCCGATGGGGTCTCGAAAGAGAGCGTTGAAGTCGATATGCTTCGCTTCTCGGGAGAGGGCTTCCGCTATGTGGATAATCGACTTTGTGCCTTACAACTCGTTCAAAGTGGACTAACTGACGCAGCCATGTTTAATGACAAGGGCGAAATCGTGCAAGCGGCCGACACGCTTTACAAACGTCCAATCTTATTACTTCGTGGTAGTTTTAGTCCCGTGCTAAAATTGCACCTGGACATGATCAGGCAGGCGCGAAAAGTCTTCTCTAGTGTTATGAGCGATGAGGAAAAGTCTCGCGCTTTGGAGATTTGCGAAATCAGTATGAACAACTTGCTACGTGATGGCGGTGACGTCGATCATGAGGATTTCATAGATCGTGCCGACGCGCTACAAGCCCTCGGCAAAACGGTCTTAATTAGTCGTAGCGCTGAGTTTCATCGGATCGCGACTTATCTCAGCCGTTACACTGCAGAGCCGATTGCGATTATTCTGAGTATCGGCCTTCTAAACGAACTCTTTAAGGCAAAATGGACCGCTAACTTGGCGGGTGGCGTGCTTGAGTCCTTTGGTCGCCTATTCAAGAACCGCGTGCAACTTTTAGTCTATCCGTGGCATAACACAAGCAGCATGGAATTGGTTACAGCTGAGAATTTCAAGGCGCCGAAGAATTGGCAGTATTTTTACCGACACCTAATTGAAAGTGATCGCATCTTGCCAATTGGCATCGGCGATCCAAGCCTGCTTGCGAATACGGGGCGCAAGATTCTAAAAAAGATCGAGTCGAATGATAACAGTTGGCAGGCATGGGTTCCTGTGGAGGCACATGCAATGGTCGAACGAAAATTGAAACGATGAATTTTTGGAAAGCTTTTGCGTGGAGAGCGCGATCTAAGAGCTGGAACCCGATTTATGGGAACTAGACTGATCCATTTAAATAATGGGAGGCTGAAATTACGAAAAGCAGAATTTTATGCATGGCTATTTTATGGCAACAAACGATTGACGGTAATCACTACGAGGTCCGCACCGCGGGTGCTTCGGTTCGTTTGTATCGTAATGGCGTCAACCATTCGCAATGGAATCCTAAGCGACCTCTTGCAGGATCCATCTGGGACTTGATCACGCTTCCAACCTTGCATCGCCCGTTTAAAAGTTTGAAGGATGTTCTCATTCTTGGTTACGGTGCTGGAGCGGTAGGGCGGCAAATTTCCGAACTTGTCATGCCAGAGCGGGTCGTTGGTGTTGAGTTAGACCCGATCCATCTTTCAATAGCGTGTGGCTTTTTTGGATGCTCGAAAGATTGTAATCTAATTGCCGACGATGCGGTAGAATGGGTATATGAGAGTATCGAAAAAGCTAGCTATGATGTGATCATCGACGATCTTTACGCTGAAGAAGGTGGCATTGCTATGCGTTGCGTGCCAATGGATGTTAAATGGTGTGAAGCGCTGGCAAAATTACTAAAGCCTCGCGGCATGTTGATTTTTAACATAATTGAACCTGAGAAGATTAAAAATTTACCGATCTTTAGATCGCCTAAGCTCAAAAAACGTTTCACAGAAAGAGTGATGTATCGAATCGATGGATACGAAAATCGTATCATCGCATTTAGTGATACGCCATTTGATTTGAATTGCTTAGGCGCACAGTTAAAACGTATCAAAAAGAAGTATCCGAGCTGCCGTAGGGTCGAGGAGCGATACGTGAAAAGTAGGAATTTTAAGCTCTAAAAGATCTTCTACATGGACGCGCTGGATCGCGTTTATCCATTATCTCCCATAGAGAGCTAAATGCTCACGTAAGTAGGTTGAGCTATCGCTTTGAAGCTGGTCGAGCTGATGTGGTTGGTAGCGCCACTGCCAGTTTCCAGCAGGCACACCAGGTGTATTCAGACGGGCTTCCTCGCCTAAGCTCATGAGGTCCTGTAAGGGGAATATGGCGAGTAGGGCGCTGGATTCAATCGCAGCACGAACCAAATCCCATCCTATCGTCTCGCCCGTAACACCTAGATAACAACGAATGTAATCCTGCGTCGCGTCATCCAAAGCTTGATACCAACCTATTGAGGTATCGTTGTCGTGCGTGCCAGAGTAGGTTACGCAGTTACGTTCGTAGTTGTGTGGTAAGTAGGTATTATCGGCATCCATATTGAAGGCAAATTGGAGCACGGCCATACCTGGAAGACCAGTGATCGCGCGTAGTTCTTTGACCTCATCGGTGATCTCGCCCAAATCTTCGGCCACGAGTTTAGCTTCGGGGCAGGCATTATGAATTGCTTTAAATAACTTAAGTCCTGGGCAAGGTGTCCACTTGCCATTACGAGCAGTCGTCTCTGTCGCAGGCACAGACCAGTAAGACTCGAAACCTCGAAAGTGATCGAGGCGGACGATGTCGTAAAATTCTAAATTAGATTTAATCCGCTGAATCCACCATGCGAATCCCGTTTTTTCATGTACAGCCCAATCATAAAGCGGGTTGCCCCACAATTGACCATTTACTGCAAAGTAGTCCGGCGGCACACCAGCCACCGCTTTAGGTTGGCCGTTTTTCTTTAGCTGAAAGAGTTCTGAGTTTGCCCATACGTCAGAGCTGTCGAGTGCAACAAATATAGGAGCGTCTCCCATGATTTCAACACCTCGACTGTCCGCATAGGCTCGGAGTTTGGCCAGTTGCGAGTAAAAGATGTATTGAAAAAAGACATGCGCGTCGGCGGTGTCTTTAATATCACTGGACATGTTTTGGGATTTTGCTCGGTGCGCATCTGAATACTCAGGTGGCCAGTCCAACCAACATTTATCGCCGAAATTCTGTTTGAGACTGATAAATAAGGCGTAGTCCTCCAGCCAATGCCCTTGATCTTTTCGAAACTTAGCAACAGAACCATAATCTTGTAATTGTTTCTTTTTTGAAGTTTTGAATCGTTTATAGGCCTTACGAAGAATTGGCCAGATCGCCAAGTAGAGGACCCCATAGTCAACATGGTCACGAGGTAGGTCAGCGAGGCTACCGTATTCCTTTTCGGTGATTAAACCTTCTATCAGCAGCGGATGCAAATCGATGAAATAAGGATTCCCGGCAAAAGCTGAAAAACATTGATAGGGAGAGTCGCCAAATCCAGTAGGGCCCAGTGGGCAAATCTGCCAGATGGATATACCGGAAGTGTTGAGAAAATCTATGTAGCGGTAGGCTCCTGCGCCTAAGTTTCCGATACCCGTGTCTGATGGTAGCGAGCTTATATGGAGCATCACACCAGCAGCGCGCTCTTTTAACCAATTATAGAGTGGTAGTTTAGACATATCATTAGCTTCAGAGACTTATACTGAAAGGGAATCACCAAGATATTAATTAATAAAAATTAGACATAATATATATTGTGCGACTCATATGGCCTGCTTGCTTAAGGGGGAGATTTCAAATCAGCCAATTATCACTCTGCCAATCCCCAACGCTTTGTGAATGGATAATAGATGAAAATAGCTTTACCGATGACAGACTTTTCGGGAACGAATCCCCAATAGCGACTATCGAGACTATTCGCAGAATTATCGCCCAAGGCAACGAATGTCCCGGGTGGCAGTTCTGCAGTGTCACCTGGTGCAGTTAATAATTGCGGCGGATTACTCGTATCAATCTGCGTTGGATAGACGTAGCCATTATAATCGCCTTCTTGCCTTTCATTTCGCTTAAAAGCCCCAACTTCTGATCTTGGTTCCCCATTAACCAGTAAAGCACCGTTTTTAATTTCAAGCGTTTCTCCACCGACTCCGCCGATGCGTTTGATGTAATACTTATCGACAATGTTTCCTGCTCCCCCTTCGATTCCGGGTATTTCGCCTGTCCGGAACACAAATGGATCGCCCGCCTCTGGTCGCTTAAAATGGTAACTAATACGGTCCACAAATAAGGCATCGCCCAGCGTAATGTCGAATCGTAGGACAGCATCGCCGGCAGACACTTGTTGGTCAAAATCGAGTGCGTATCCTGTCCCTCCAGTTACTCGGACTAACTGAGGATCCGCATCCGGAAAGCTATCAAACAGTGCACTTTGCATGTCAAAATCTGCTGGCACACGAATCGTGTGAGGCACGCCGCCGACAAGTAGCGTGTATTCTGCCAAAACAGTGGGAAAAACGAACCATTTCTTGCCTTTAACTTGTCGGACATACAGTCGGGTTCCATTGGCGGTTCGCTCCATGGGGAGTTGCACGCCACCGTCATTTTTCGCGATTAAAGACTTATGTTTCGCCCCTAGCGTTAAAAAGCGGAAAGTGCGCATGAAGGTGCCCGGCGCATCGTTTTTATCCTCATAGACGACGGCTTTCATTCCGCTGTAAGTAGGAAACATAGAGTTTGTGGGAATAATAAATGGCTGGAAAAAGAAGGTGCGAATTCCTATGACTATAATCGCCGCTACCAGCGCGACCTCAAGATTATCATTCCAAAAGGTCTTAGGGTAAATTTGGCCGCCTATCTTGCGCAATAAACCTTCAAGCCGATCTATGGCTGCCGCAAGTGGCGCCTCTTTAGTCGTTTTATCGCGGATCAGCCCGTCGAGTTCACCGACAGCCTTGTCCAGTTCAGCCAAGCGCCCTTCCGAAGTTAAATCCCTTCGGTAATGATAAACTTTCTGGGCGGACTGTAGAAGTTCCTTAGCCACTTTTTTTTGTTTTGAAATACTCACAGCTAATACAGATACAATGACATGCTCGTGTTGCTAGCTAAATCTCTACTACAAGCGGTCTATTCCATCGATGGAATCCCTAACTGACGTAAGAGCTTTAAGCCTTCGGTAATGAACTCAAAAGGCACACGGTCGTTAGCTAGTCCATGCGAGGCGAGCTTAGAGCCGGCTCTTTTTAGCAGGCAATGGAGTTCGCTGCAATTGTCCCACTAACAGCAATCGATGGCATGACCAGTGCGCGCTTGCCGAGGATTGATCCTGGATTAAGCACGGCATTACAGCCGACCTCAGCTTTATCCCCGACTAAGGCACCGAGTTTTCTAAGTTTCGTAGTATGTTTTGTGCCGTTCTCTAAAGCTACAGTTACATCAGCTTGATCAAGGCGCAGATTTGAACAGATAACGCCTGCTCCGAGGTGGGCGCCGTTGCCCAAGATGCTGTCACCCACATAACTGAAGTGTGGCACTTCAACGCCGTCTAGTAGTAAGCTGTTTTTAAATTCACAAGAGTTACCTAGTATGCAACCTTGCCCTGCAATCAAATTGCCCCGAATCAAGACTCCTGGACGTAATTCACAACCTTCGCCAATATAGACAGGCCCTTGTATTGAACCAAACGGCGGTAATTTAACAGTTGGGTGAATGTATACATCACCTTCAATTTGGAGTCCGCATGGTTGCCCAATTTGAGACTCCGTATAAGCATATTCCTTTAAGGCTTTTTTAATCAGCGGTAGCCATTCCCATGGTGCTAGTTCAGGACTGAAAATTGCACTAAAGGGCAAAGACTCGGGGAATTCAAATAACTCGGAAGCTTTAAGCATAAAGATATACAATCGAATAATACTAAACTAGCGAACCAAAAATGGTTTGTCTTAAGCGAGAGAAGTGACTTCTCACGACTTGGAAAATATCCCTGAGTTGTAAGGATTAATAGACTTAAAGCAGTTAGCTGCATGCTCTGAGTCAGTCTTTTAAAAACTAGGCACGAATTTTTCAAATATGCACTTGATTGCAGGGTCTGTTTCCCACCCTATTTTTACGAGAATTCATATCAACCGCTTGTAAAGGAAGTGATATTAAGAGAGCTTTATTATTTCTTGGTTATGGAATTTTAGCAATCTAAGGTTAGTTTTTTGGTCCAAGCCCGCATACCACCTTCTAAGTAAAAAACATCTTTAGAACTCTGATTCATAGCATTAGCCAACAAGGCACTAACAGGTCCTTCTTCGCATATAAGTAATATATTGGCTGTATTAATATGGTCTAAACCCTCTTCGAGAATTCTTTCAGCAGGATAGTAGATTGCGTCATCGATGCAATTTTCATCGAACTTATTTCTATCCCGAATATCAAGTATTGTAAAACTATCATCTGATATAACTGATTTTTCTAGAGCCTTGATTGATAAAGAATAATCAGAATTATATTCATAATCATCGGTGTATAAACGAGGAGGATTCACATTCGGAATGTAAAATGTATTAATATTATTCTTTTCGAGATCTAGTGTAACTAATTCACCAACCTTTGGTACGGTCATACCGGTAATTATTTTTATCGCCTCTATAGCCTGCATATTTCCAATTAAGCTTGCATAAGCTCCTAATATTCCGGTTTCCGAACATGATGGTATTACACTAGGTTCAGGATAGAGCCTTCTAAAGCTCGCCCCGTAAGTATCCCAAAAAACAGTGAATTGGGCTTTATCTTTGTATAAGGCGGCGTGTATCCATGGACAATTTAAGTCTGCGCACACATCATCAATCAAGTAGCGTACAGCAAGTCCATCAGTTGCATCAATTATTAAATCATGAGATTTTATTAGTTCGCGGGCATTAGCATGATCTAGCATCATAGGGTGAGCTTCTAATTTTATAAAAGTGTTAATCTGAAATAATCTTTTAGCCGCTGAAACTGCCTTATTCTTATCCTTATCCTCATAACGATGCAACCATTGGCGAGAAAGGTTAGAAATTGATATATCATCACCATCAACAATGGATATATGTCCAATACCTGCACCTGCTAGTGATTGTAGTATAGGACAACCCAATCCACCTGCGCCTATTACTAATACTCGTGCAACTTTAAGTTTGCGCTGGCCTACAATACCAAAACCCGGCAAGAGTATTTGTTTGGCATAATAGGACAACTCCGCTGATGTCAGATCAATGGAATTGAAATTTTTGCTTACTCGTAAGAGATAAGACATTAGTTTGGGATGTTAACTGCGGTTATGATTATTTAACCGTAAATACAAAGTTATTAATAATGTGACTCTTTTTGAAATATATATTCATCCACCAATATAAGACATCTCAACTTTCTTTCCAGGTTTAACAATTTCAGAACGAAGCTCAGAGTATCTATCATCTCTTTGTAACCAATGCTTAGAAAGAAAATTTAATAGCTTCGACTTATTATATTCCTTAGATCTTAGAAACGTTTTTAAATCTAGACCATTATTAGAAAAGAGACATGTGAACAGTTTTCCGTCCGCAGAGATACGCGCACGTGTACAATTACCGCAAAATGTCTGGGTTACAGAAGTGATTAATCCAAATTCACACGAACCATCCAAGTAGCGATAACGTTTAGCTACTTCTTGACTAGAGCTCAAATCTATTGGTTCTACATCAAATTCTGACCTCATTTTATTCAGTATCTCACTTCCACTAACAACGCGCTCGATACTCCATTTGTTGTGGTTTCCGACATCCATAAATTCAATAAAACGCAATATCACACCTCTATCTTTAAAGTAATGTGCCATTGGCAAGATTTGGGATTCATTAACCCCTTTCTCAACTACCATATTTACTTTTATAATAAATCCTAAATCTAATGCTGCTTCTATTCCAGCGAGTGTAGATTTTGGTGATACACCTAGTCCGTTCATTTTACCTGCAATTTTAGGATCAAGCGCATCTAGGCTTATTGTTATTCGTTCCAAGCCTGCATTCTTTAGTGATTTTGCGTGTTTATTAAGACGGACACCATTAGTTGTGAGTGCAACATCATCAATTTTATGAATTTCTTTTAACCTTTGAATGAAACTACTAACACCTGGGCGAAGCAGAGGCTCACCTCCGGTTAAACGTACCTTTCGGACGCCTAATTTTATAAAAGCCTCAACCAGTTCATCTAATTCAGAAAATTCTAGCCATTGGCTTTTTTTCAAAAAAACATGGCTCGATCCGAATATTTCTTTAGGCATGCAGTAAGTACAGCGTAAATTACAGCGATCTGTGAGAGATAGACGTAGGTCTGTTAGTGTCCTTCCCCTATTATCTTTAACCATTTTAACTTAAGTTAACAATATTACTTTTAGATTTGATGAAAGCGTTAATTCAAGCTGATGAGGCAAAAACTATTATCAGCAAGCATTTGCGTAAATTTTCATCTTCTTACATTTCAATTGAAAAGTGTGTTGGACGTACTCTAAGACAAGATATAGCCGCTGATCGTCCCTTGCCACCATTTAATCGTTCAATGATGGATGGATATGCCTTGCGCTTCTCAGATATTGCCAAAGTGAATTCTTTCAATATCTCCGCAACAGCTGCTGCAGGTACGCAAAAAATAACCTTAAATGACAAAATTGGGAGTTGTATTGAAATTATGACAGGTGCTGTTGTCCCAAACGGAGCAGATATCGTAGTGCCTTATGAAGAAACAGAGTATCTTGATAATGGTGAAATCCGTATATCACCAAACAACAGACGTCATTTAGGCAGCGCCATACATCCAATTGGTAGCGACCATAATAGTAACGAAATCTTAGTTCGTGCAGGTTGTATTATTGGTAGTAGAGAAATTGCGATAGCTGCAACCTGTGGCTATTCTAAATTGAAGATTAGTAATAATCCATCCATTGCAGTTGTTACTACAGGTGACGAATTAGTATCTGTCTCTGAAATTCCAAAATCATATCAAAGTCGTCGATCTAATGATCTTTCCATGGTTGCTGCTTTAAACTCTTTGGGCTACCAGGTGAAGGAGTGTGCGCATTTAAATGATGAACGCATAAGTTTGAAGGCATCACTAGTTCGATTAACTAAATCATATGAAATCGTGCTTGTTAGCGGTGGTGTATCAAAAGGTAAAAAAGATTTTATACCAGGCGTTCTCGACGAGATTGGCCTGACATGTCAATTTCACGGTGTAGCTCAAAAACCTGGAAAGCCACTAGGTTTCTGGTCTAATGACCTCTGCTCGGTCTTTGCGCTTCCAGGCAATCCACAATCAACGTTAATCTGCATACACCAATATGTTTTACCCGCCCTCAAAGCAGCGAGTGGCAATAACATTAATAAGAATACTAGTGTTGATTTATTAGATTCTGCAACTGGTATTGAAAATATCACTACTTTCTTACCTGTTTCAGTTACGGCAGAAAACAAGGCAACACAATGTCCGTGTCAAAATTCAGGTGACCTTGTTAGAATATTAAGTAGTGACGGCTACATCGAATTGCCGCCGAAAGCCATATATTATCCAGCAGGAAGTACCTTCATATTTTATCCTTGGTCATAGGGACTGCGTCGATTTTATGAACAATACCATAAATACTGAATTTAATTAGGAATATAGTTAATAACTAGCTATGAAATTTACACATATTGATAATAATAAACATCCAAATATGGTTGACGTTTCTGAAAAAGTTTCCGGCGAACGTAGTGCCGTAGCTGAATGTATAGTAAACTTAAATAAAGATACTCTTGAATCTTTTGCAGACGCAGGTTGGAAAAGTAAAAAAGGGGCTATTTTAGACACTGCAATCATTGCAGGAACTATGGCTGCAAAAAAGACTTCAGAACTCATCCCATTCTGTCACCCACTAAAACTTCAATCAGTCAAAATAGGTATATCTACGACAGACAACGGACGGATAAGAATTGAGGCTAGAGTAAAAGCTTTCGAGCAAACTGGGGTTGAAATGGAAGCACTGAGCGCTGTGAGTGTAGCAGCCCTCACAATATACGATATGTGTAAGTCAGTCGCCAAAGACATTTCTATTGAATCTACGCGATTGCTCGAGAAACGGGGTGGGAAATCCGATTACATGTTAAATGACAACAAGGAATGAAGTATTAGGTTTATTGTAACTTTGTATTTTTTACGAAGTCACTATCCCCATTTTTAGAATTAAGCCTCATTAATTTAAATGCTAATATGAAACGAAGATTATTTGGTTTAGTTCTTGTTGGTGGTAGGAGCATACGCATGGGCAGAGACAAGGCGCTTATCAGTTACAATGGTACTGAAACCCAACTTGAACGCTCTACGGCCTTGCTCAAGGCTGTGTGCCAAGAGGTGTTTGTATCTCAACGCAAGGATCAAGCTTATGAAATTCAAAACTTTGCTAATGTTATATATGATTCAGTAAAAGAAGTAAAAGGACCGCTCTGTGGAATCCTCTCTGCGATGTATAACCATCCTGGTGTAAACTGGTTAGTTATAGCTTGCGATCTACCTAATTTAGATGATAGTGTATTATGGAAACTTGTTCGTGAATTTGAATCAGAGTCACCGCAACTAATAGCTTATAAAAGTAGTTATGATGGCTTACCGGAGCCACTATGCGCTATTTATCCTTCAGAAAGCGCAATAGAGCTATTAACGCATTCGCGTAAGTTTAAAACTAATTGCCCACGAAAAATTCTTATGGCAATGAATGCTAGACTTGTGGAACAAGATAATCCCACTAGCCTTGACAATGTTAACACCACCTCGGAATACGATGATTCTATCAAGAATTGATTGTGACCGTTAATTATCTTCGAATATAAGTTTTGCTGTTGCTTGATATACTATAACTATGGAAATTACGGTTTTATATTTTGGTCAACTTGCTGAATTAGCTAAAAAGTCTGAAGAAACTAAGGATGTTTTCGATCCTTCCTTGTATGCACTTTACGCAGACTTGAGGAAGGCATATAATTTCCCCCAGGAATTTACTCAGCTTCAAGTCGCAGTGAATCACCAGTTATCTGCGCACAATACAGAGTTATGTGACGGAGACTCTGTTGCTTTCTTGCCTCCAATGACTGGCGGCTAATTTTACATCTTAGTAGTATATTTACTGATTTTTTCCAGAATACAGTAATGTAATTTCAAATAGAATATAATCAGATAACCTTTAAAGAATGTTATTTCGTATTACAGGGGAGATCATAGTGCCAGAAAAACTACGTCAGACTATGTTGTCCTCTAGTGCTGGTGCATATTGTTCATACGAAGGATGGGTGCGTGATCATAATGAGGGTAAAGATGTTAACGCCTTACACTACTCTGCTTACAGAGAACTATCGCATACAATTGGATGCAAAATTTTAGATGAAGCAGAAAGCAAATTTAAGGTTAAATCAGCCATTGTTCATAGAGTTGGTGATTTATCAGTAGCAGATATTGCAGTTTGGGTAGGCGTCACTGCGCATCATCGTGGAGACACTTTTCTAGCGTGTCGTTACATTATTGATAATATCAAACATCGATTGCCTGTTTGGAAAAAAGAAGTATACAGCAACGGCGAGGAAAAATGGATTGAAAATAATCACTGTGGTTGCTCTGATCCTAAAAATCTTCAGCTTTAATAGCTTTATTGTATTCTTTAAACAGATTATATGTAAAAAAGTTTAAATGCGGCTAGGGCCAATACGCATGCAAGTAATAAACGTATTTGTTTACTAGCGGCAAAGTGACTACCCCAGATACTTCCCATTAAACCTCCAACTAATACTATCGATGCGAGAAAAGGGAAAAAAGAATGAAAGTCATATAAATTAGGTCTTAGCCCCAATAACCCAGATGCTGAATTTATTAATATAAAAGGAGATGATATTGCTGCAGCTGTTTTTGTGCTGCCCCATCTCATAAAAATAACTAGAGGAGTGAGAAATATTCCGCCCCCTACTCCAATTAGACCAGATAAGAATCCTATCAACGATCCGGATAGCATCATCTGCCACATAACTGCGCATCTAATTTTTTTATCAGTGTTCTCTGATTGAAATAGCCGTATTATAGCTAGAAAAAGCGCAAGACCTAAAATAACTCTAAACAGACTTGCCTGTATTTCTAAAGATCCTCCTATGTATGCAAAAGGAATAGCAGCTAAGGTTATAGGCCAAAAAAGTTTATTCGAAAAATAGCCTGCTTTTATAAAAGCCAAACTACCTAGGAAAGATACTATAATGTTAAGTCCAAGGGCAGTTGATCTAAACAAAGCTAAATCTACTGCTAGAAGTGCCATAACTGCCAGATAACCTGAAGCGCCACCATGTCCAACAGTCGAATAAAGAAAAGAAACCAAAAAAAAAGGTATTATAAATATCAAAGCATCTAGCATTTTCTTTTCGAAAAACAATTTACACTAAAGGCTGAGAGAATATCTCTGTAAGTGATACATTAACTAGTGTAGGTTCTTTTGTATCTGTTCTGCACGATCGCGGTGCGAATGCATCAGCTCGTCTAAGTCTATAGACGATAAAGATCCATTATTAATACGAATATTTCCACCTATTATTAATTCACTTACTTGTCTTGGATGACAAATTAGCAGAGCGTCTACAGCATTTTCACAGCCGTTAGAATAAAGATCATGAACTGGAAAAAGGGCGCAGTCACCACAAAATCCTGCGGCAATTCGCCCTATGTCATCTCTTCCGATTAACTCTGCTGAACGCCAAGTTCCTAATTCCAAAGCATCCATTGCACTCATCGCCTCAGCCCCGCCGTCTGCACGAGCAAGATATAGAGCTTGTCGTAACTCACCCAAAATATGTCCTGAATCGTTGGATGCGCTTCCATCAACAGCAATACCCACTTTAATCATCCGCTCTAACATTTTAGTTACTGGGCAAATACCAGAGCCAAGGCGCATATTCGCATTTGGACAGTGGGCGACTCCTATCCCTTGCTCAGATAAGGCTTTTAGCTCTGAACTATTAAAGTGGATACCATGCGCAAGCCATGCTCGATTATAATCCCAGCCGCATTCAAGCAAATAGTCTAAGGGTCGACGGCCAAAATGCTCCAACGAAAATTCATTCTCTGCAATTGTTTCACCGCAGTGTGTGTGCAACCCAACTCCATGTTTTTTTGCCATCTTAGCGCTAGATCGTAGCAAACTTTCTGAGCATGAGGTCGCTGCGCATGGTGCAATGATCATTTGTTGCCAACTTCCCTTCTCGTCCGAGTGAAATTTTGAAATTAACCGCTCCGTATCCTCTAAAATAGTATCTTCTGATTGAAGTGCCCAATCTGAAATCAAATCTGATTTAACGTTCATTGAACCTCTGCTTGCATGAAATCTTATTCCCATCAGCGAAGCTGCATCAAATTGAGCATCAATCATATTTTCTGCCCCTTCCGAAAAGACATAATGATGATCAACAACAGTCGTAGCACCGCTATGCATCAACTCGGCTAGTCCCAAGCGAGTACATAGGTTCAAATCGCTCTCACGAAAGCTCTTCCAAAGCTTATTCATATGCTTCAACCAGGGTAAAAGGGGCAAATTGTTTCCAGGTGTATAAGCCCGAGCCATATTTTGATAAAAATGGTGGTGGGTGTTTACCAAACCAGGAATTAGGATTTTACCATTGCCACTTAGTTTGGAAACATTCTCGGGCAATGCCTTTGGATACTCAGCAGTCCCGAGTTCTTTTATGTAGCCATCTTCAATCCAAATCCAAGCATCACGTAGCACGCGACGCTCGTGATCCATCGTGACTAAATAGCTTATATCATAAATAAAGATTGAGGCATTAGTCATAAGTTTCTGAGGGTCTTATGAATTAAAATTTGGCCTTGGACGTAATATAATTAACAACAAGGATGATAAATTTTAATGACTTAGTCTACGCAGACCGGTAGACCTCAAGTGCGGCTAATGCAGCATCATCATCTGGTAATTTTACTCCATGCATTTTAAGTACTGAAGTTAGTGACGATAACGTGCGTAAAATTGCATCTTTTCGAGCGTTATATCCCATTGCCCCTATTCGCCATATTTTTCCATGTAGGGGACCAAAAGAGGTTCCAATCTCTATGCCAAAATCATGAAGCATATCATGGCGTACTGCTTCTGAAATAACCCCTTCAGGAATGTAAACACCAGTCACATTTGTCATTTTAAAATCCTGATTTCCGTATAGGTCTAATCCAAGAGCTTTAAGTCCTGCGACCATGGCTTTGCTCGCAAGAGAATGCCTATCTAAACAATTCTGTAGTCCTTCTTCAAGTACACACCGCGCGCATTCTCGGGCGCAGTATAGCATACTAGTTGCTTCAGTATGGTGGTTGAGTCGATCAGGACTCCAGTAAGCCATAATCATAGCTAAATCAAAATAATTGGATTGTATACGAGATCCCGCACCGGGCTTAAATCCCTCAGGCTCTATGCCTTTCTCAACATGCCACCGTCTTTTGATTCGGTCAGCAACTTCATCGGTCATAGTGACTGGTGCAGATCCAGATGGACCGCCTAAACACTTCTGTAATCCAACCGTGCAAATATCAATTTGATACTCGTCTACTGGTAAGGGATTACCGACCAGTGATGCAGTCGCATCCACATAGGAAATAACACCTCTTTCACGACATAGGCGACCAACATAATCGAGAGGTTGATTCATTGTCGTCGAAGTGTCTCCCTGGCAAATCGCAAGTATACTAGGCTTATGCTGATCAAGTGCACTCGCGATCTCCTCTTCAGTAAAAATTTCACCCCAATCTTTGTGTATCGGTATGACTGTAGCACCGACACGTTCTGATATTTCGGTTAATAAATGTCCAAAACGTCCAAAAACTGGTACTAGCACCTTGTCGCCTTTTTCAACCATTGATACAAGGGCAGCTTCAATCGCGGAACGGCTAGTGCCGTCAATTAGAAAAGTCCAATGGTTTTTAGTTACAAATATCTGCCGATATAGCTCCATAACTTCATTCATATAATCTGTCATTGCAGGGTCATATTGACCTAAAAGATCCGCACTCATGGCTCTTTGAACCCTAGGGTCTGCATTTACAGGACCTGGCCCCATCATCAATCGAGGTGGAGGGTTTATCTGACGAAGATTTTTATGAATATTCATGCGTTTCAATACACTATTTAAGAAGGTAATACAAGTTCTGCTACTTGAGTGATTTTATATAGGCTATCATTTGAGAGACTTCATCTTCGGTAAAGGCCTCACCATACCCAGGCATTGCTGGTGCATAGCCGTAACTAACTTTGGCATTGGACCACAAAATTGACTCCCGCAAATAGGCGTCATCGGCGGTGACACTAGAACCAGAGGCAAGGCGACGCTTTGTCCCGTAGATTCCAACTAAAGAAGGAGCAATTGAAGAAGACACGGGCTGGTGGCATGCAACGCATCCTTTTGTAGCATAAAGTTTCTGGCCGAGAAGGGCTTCTTCGGTCATCTGAATTGGTAAACCCTTATCATCTCTAACAACTGGATCGGGAATAAACATAATCATTAATACAGCTCCAACACCTAAGACAAAGGTCGCAATCGATACTTCCAGCCATTCTGAAAATTCATTGTAAATGTTCATCATGTGCTTAATCACGACTAAACCTGCACCAATAACAAAAACTATAGGCAAATAATAAGGGTCTCCGTAGATGGAAGGAAAGTGGGCGCTAAGCATCAAAAATATAACCGGAAATGTGACGTAATTATTTGTCAAAGACCGCATCTTGGCTTGATGCCCGGCATCTAGATCATGCGGTTTGCCCTCTAGTAGAGCAGTCATAATTTTTTTCTGATTGGGAATGATAACAAAACGTACATTCGCACTCATAGTCGTCGCAATCATGGCTCCAATCTGGAGTAAAACAAAGCGACCATTAAAAAATCCATCAATCCAATAGGCATAAGTAAATAAAGATACGGTTAAAACCGTAATAGCGGCCCAAGGCTTTGTTTTAAGAGGACTGCGCCAAACCAAATCATAAGCGAACCAAGCAATTATTATAGAAAAAATGCTTATAGCTGTCGCCACCCATCCAAGCATGTCTGTCTTAGAAGGGTCGAGCATCAATGTGCCAGGCCGAGTGTAAAATGTCATGATCAGAAGAATCGCTCCGCTGATCCAAGTCATGTAAGACTGCCATTTAAAAACATGTAAACGCTCTGGAATGGCACTAGGATCAATAACGCGCTTCTCTAAGAAATAAACCCCGCCCGCATGCAACATATTCATGTGACCGACTGCCCCTTCAGAATTTTTATTAGGGTCTTTAATAAAGTTCACTTCCATCCAAGTGAAAAGAAGAGAATTCCCAATCCACATTATAGCTGCAAGCACGTGAACAAAACGAAAAACTACGTTTGAAAACTCAATTAGATCAGGACTCATGTAATTTGATCGCCCCTAAATTATAAAGATTGCCCGACTTGAAGTTGATTTGAGACCTCGGTAGATTTAGCAAAGTTTGGATACAGATCTAGCAATACCTGCTCAGCAGTTACCGGACAACGAACTTCCTTTCCTGCTTCTTCGTTTTTGCTAAACGCTTGGATCGCTTTTCGGATCGCAAAAAATGCTGCAATCCCGTACATAAATGGTGGTTCCCCTACCGCCTTACTGCCTAGTGGCCCTCCTGGGTTCTCGACGTTCTCCAATAATTTAAGCTCCATCGTCTCTGGCATAAACTCAGCATCAGGGGCCTTATAAGTCGACAGTGCACTAGAAGTCAGGCGACCTTCTTGTGTAAATACGAGCTCCTCTAAAGTAACCCACCCAAGTCCCTGGGCTAAGCCACCTTCAATTTGCCCACGATCTACTGTTGGAATTATAGTGCGTCCTAGGTCGTGCACGATACGACTAGCATCTAATTTATAAGTACCTCTCAAGCAATCAACGGTAGTCTCTATCAAGCATGTTCCATAAGTATAATAGTGAAATGGTCGACCATGTCCTTTAACTGGGTCGTAGTGTAGCTTTGGAGGTGAGTAAAAACCATGCGCCATTAACTGAACACGAGAGAAATATGTTTTTAATACAAGGTCCTCCCAAGTCATATCTGCCGGCTTTGCATTTACGCAAACAATACCTTCCTTTATAGAAATTTCAGAAGGCTTGCACGATAACTCTTTAGCACCAACTTTTTTCATTCCCTCAAGAATTTCACGACAGGCTATTATTGTGGCATTTCCATTTAAATCTGTGGTCGAACTTGCTGCACTTGGTGAAATGTTAGCGATACGTGTAGTGTTGGTGCTGTTACATTTGATTCGATCCGAAGATATGCCAAACGTGCGTGAGCAAATTGCTATCATATTTGAACTAATGCCCTGCCCCATTTCTATGCCTCCAGTAGTGACACTAACAGAACCATCGGTGTAAACATGTACTAAGCTACTACCTTGGTTCAAAAAGGTTTTAGTAAAACTTATGCCAAAACAGACAGGCATCATTGCAAAGCCCTTCTTTTTAAATCTATTTTGCGAATTAAATTGTTCGATGCGACTACGGATCTTTTCTACTTGAAAATCTTTCACAGCTTGATTCCAAGTACGCTGCATATTGCAGGCCTCGACTTCTTGACCGTAATGAAAAACGTAGCCGTCCTTAATTAGGTTTCTTGCCTGAATAAGATCAGGATCAACGCCCATCTTTTTACTAACTTGTTCAATTGCCACCTCCAATGCAAACATACCTTGGGGTCCGCCAAATCCACGAAAAGCAGTATTGGGAGGTAGGTTGGTCTGACAACAAGCTGCTCGTATCTTAACATTGGGGATAGAATAAGCATTTGTTGAGTGCATTACAGTCCTCTCCAGGACCGCAGCGGAGAGATCCATGTATGCACCGCCATTTTGAAAGTGTGTTACCTCATAAGCTAGTATTTCACCTTCTTGATTTAATCCAATTTTATAGTCTTGTTTATATGGATGGCGCTTACCAGTCATACGCATGTCAGCACTACGACTAAGGACTAACTGCACTGGCCTAGAAAAAATATGCGCTCCCACAGCTACCATGCAGGCCCATTGAGTTGCTTGATCTTCCTTGCCTCCGAAGCCACCTCCAAGACGCTTCACATCGACTTCAACCTTGTGCATTGGCAGCTTTAATACTGCTGCAACGTGTTTTTGCACAGCAGATGGGCTCTGTGTAGAGGAAAAAATTTGCATTTGACCATCCTCTGCAGGAATCGCTCGCGCGCGATTGGTTTCCAGGTACAAGTGCTCTTGACCAGCTAGATCGATAGCTCCTTGAACAACATGATCACATTCATCCCAAACGGCATCTACGTCACCCTTTTCAAAAACGCGGGTTTCTTGGAGCAAATCACCACGCTTAAAAGCTACTCGAGGGCAAATATTAACAGGCAATTCTTCAATCTCAGCGCTACAGGATTTGACAGCTAATTCTGCAATCTCTGGAGAAGTTGCCACTACCATAGCTATAGGGTGCCCTTGAAATAAGACCTCATCGATCGCAAAGAGTGGTTCATCTGCACGTAGTGCTCCTATTAATTTACTACCTGGAACAGTGTCTGATGAGACCACACCTATGACACCATCAATGTCTTTTGCCGCCTCAAAATCTACACTAAGTAGTTTCCCATGCGCTACTGGAGAACCGAAGATTGCTCCATGTAGCATACCATTAGGAACGGGCAGATCATCCACATATTGGGAGCGCCCACTTACGTGTAGCTCACTGTCACAGTGCCGCATAGAGGGCCTCCTGATTGATAGTTTCTGGAAAGAGTTTAACGAAGTTCGCAAGCAATAGTTGCCTTGCTAGTAAGCGCTTATAGTGGGCGCTTCCGCGAACATCTCCGATAGGCTCAAACTCAGACAGTGCAATAGCAAGACAGTCTAAAAATGTATCCATTAAGACAGGTTTTCCGTCCAGGAATGCGCTCGCTTCTTTTAAATAAAGAGGTGTCGCTGAGACCCCACCTAGTGCCATGCTTGCCTGCGTAAAGTGGTTATCTTCTACTTCAAACTTACAAGCTGCATTGACAGTTGCAATGTCTAGCCAAGCACGCTTAGACACCTTTTCCCAATTGACGTAAGCATTTTTACTAAAAACAGGAAATGAAATGTCAGTAAGCACCTCATCTGGCTCCTTATTAAGCTGCTTGTATCCAAGATAAAACTCATTTAGGGGCAACTCCCGCCTATGCCCACCTGGAGACGTCAAAGTTAGTGAGCACTCCAACGCAAGCAGCAAGCAAGTCATGTCTGCGATCGGAGAGGCATTACAAAGATTTCCGCCAATAGTAGAGCGCGTGCGTATAGGCCAGCTAGCCATTAATAAGTTGTAATCATAAATTTCTTGAAGATGAGTTTTAATGAGTGGATCTGTAGCAAAAGCTTCAAAAGTCATACGGGCATCAATGATAACTCGTCCCTCACTAGCTATTGCTGGGGAAATTTCGCTCTCATTGTTTAGGAGCGTAATGGATGATTCGGCAAGTTGCTCGCCTCGCTGAACATAGAGGTCGGTGCCTCCTGCCACAATCGTGCGTCCTCTATGCTGAAGTCCCATTTCAAGAATTTCATCAGGCTCAATTGCCTTTAAGCGTTCTGCTATACCAAGGAAATACGTCGGCAGAGCCTTCGCCTCAACTAAAGCCTTAATTCGCTCTTTATTAATAAGTTGGTCTCGCAACGACTGAATAGCTTGAAATCCAGCATCTTTGATTGATTGATAACCTGTGCATCGGCAAAGATTTCCTGAAATTGCATATAATACGCCTTCTTCGTTGAGCGGTACTTGGGGCGCCATTAAACCCGCTGTCATGCATACGACAAATCCAGGAGTGCAATAACCGCACTGCGTTCCGCCGCAATCAACCATTGCATTTTGTACAGCAGATAGATGTTCCATATTGAGGCCTTCTATAGTCACCAAGTGCTTACCGTGAAGCTCTCCCATAGGCAATAAACAAGAAGTCATTGGGCGATACTCGATGGAATCCTTTTTGAGTTCCCCAATAATAACTGAACATGCGCCACAATCACCTTCTTTGCAGCCTGATTTTGTCCCTGTTAAATTCTTATGCTGTCGCAAATAATCCAATGCAAGCATACCGGCAGGAACATGCGCTTGGACTGTTTCTGAATTGAGAATAAATTCTACAACTTTGTGTAAGGTTACCATGAATTAATTTTGCTGCTGACAGTTAGATTCCCTTTTTAAAAGTATTTTTGCTGCTATGCTAATTGCGATTTCTTCTGGGGTATCACTATTAAAATCAAGTCCAACAGGAGCAACAATTTGCGCAATTTGCAAATCACTGAACCCTTTATGTTGCAATTTCTGACGGATATGTGCGATTTTAACCTGACTGCCCATAAGTCCGATCCAATCAAAACCTTTATCAAGAAGTCCCAAAAGTGCTTTTACATCTGTGTCCATTGAATAAGTCATAACAATGGCCACTGTGTGATTCGGGTGGTCGACACAGGCTGCTGCACCCTCAAAATCAGTTACGAGAAGCTTGATTGATTTTGTAAGACCCTCGGTAGTGCTAATATCAGAACGCGAGTCTATTACGGTCACTTCATAGTCTAGTCGATGCATTGCATTAGCTAAGGCGACTCCACAATGACCCGCTCCAAAAACGGCTACTCGCCGGCTATTTAACAGTGGCAAGCTTACCTCCCATTCTTCATCCGTTTGCTTGAGCTTTACAGCCTCTACTGATTTATTACTTAATTTAAGTCCATCAGAGGTGCAGCGCACAGAGCCCAGTCCAGATACCGCCGAGGCAACTATTCTCGCAATTAACTCAAGATGCTGATCTGGACTTAGAACAAGCTCAAGATTTGTTTGAGTTCCTCCACAGATAAGTCCGGATGTTTGATCGCTCGAATCTGCGCGATGGCGTAATTGACGTAGCCTAGGTTTTGGCAGTTGGTCTTGATTAAGACCTGCGAAAGCTTCCTTTATAACGCGACTTTCCATCACACCACCACCTATGGTTCCATAGCGGGCACCATCGTTGGTTACAAACATACGAGCTGCAGTAGTCCCGGGAGATCCCTTTGTTTGATCCACCACTAAGGACATGTGAATTAACTTCCCGTTTCTGAGGGCTTCGTGGGCTGCTACCCAAAATTCAGATAAGCTCATACGACTGCCTCTTTATTAAAACAACTTTTTCCTCTAACAATGGTCTCATTAACAAAAGTGTCTGAAGACTCTCTGTTTGGCATTAAACGAATTAATGCTTCAAGCGCCACTTCGCCATTTGCTCCAGCTTGTAATCCTGGTGGCATTGGAACACGAATCGCATCCAAATAATACCCAACCTCTAGCATTCCTCGATCAGCAGAAAGGTCCATCAACTCAGCCCCCTTAAAGGTTGTGCGATGGAGTGCCTTAGTAAAAGTGGCCGAATGCCTACCTACTTTTCTATTTTGCAAAACGAATGAGCGCATAACATCAAACATCGATAAAAATGGGCCACCACCAATATCGGAAGCTAAAGCCCAAGGAACTCCCATTGATTCTGCTTTTTCAAAATCAAATAACCCCGAACCTATTCCTAGCTGCTCAATGGGTGCATTTGAACTTGGGCAGCTAGCTATTCGACTACCAGAGTTGGCTAGTAGCTTCCATTCACTCTCGGCTAAATAAATACAGTGCCCGAAAATTGTTTTAGGTCCCAGCATCTTCACACGCTCATATATTTCAGTGTATGTCTTCACGCCCTCAAAACCCTTAATTTTTGCATAAATATCAAGGACCCACTTGATTTCATTTTTGGTTTCTCCTAAATGGGTCTGTTGAAAGCAGTCGTGTCGCGCTGCCGCTAAAGCTGAAGCTTGCATTGCTTCTGGGCATGTAGTTGGCGCAAATCGTGGCGAACAGACATAACGACTATTGTATTGCTTGGCGCAATTATCGACACTTGCACAAGCCTTCTTAGGACTCTGACGGATATCTTCCGGACAATTCATTGTCATGAGAACATTGCCGATATAAAAATCTTCAGGTGCATGCTTAAATGCCTCTTCTAGAGCAACCTCGTGTACTGAGCTATAGCACAATCCTCCAATAGTTCCTACCGATAGAATTCGTTTCCAAAATCGCTTTGCTTTAACACTCGAAAATTTGTGGTCCGAATACTTGGCTTCTTCTGGAAAAGTATAGCGCTCTAACCATTCTATCAAAGAAACTTTTGGCATCTGCCTAACATCGTCCTGCACCCAGTGAAAATGGGTATCAAAAAAGGCGGGCATGAGAAGATCCATATTTTTCTTCAAGGTAGATAAATCCAATTTCAACTCTTTGGCTACTTTTGCTGCCTCTCCAATGGCTACGATCAGACCAGCTTTCTGACCATTTTTTTGAGTCACAATCAATGCGTCTTCAAAATATTCAGAAAGATTATCGCTTAAAGAGCGGAGGACTGGCCCACGATAAAATTCTACACTAGAACAACTTGAGGGGTAATTATAAGCCGAAAACATAGTTAAAGTAAAAGAATAATAGACCTATGGCATAGAATCAGCTAGATCTATGCCATGTCCATTAGAATACCGTTACAAGTCATACTACTATCACTGGCAACTACAACTACAGTAACCTCGTCCTTAGGCACTACTATAAGGGATACGCAAGAAGAGCTTATAACTTGGGTAGAGACTAAAAAAGTAACTGCAGAGGCAAAGTCGATTTGGGAAAGCGAAAAGGTGATTGTCGCTGATTTAATCAGTCTACTCGAGCAAGAAAAAGAAAAGCTTACTGCCAGAATCGCAAAGCTTGAGGCTAATACTGATTCCACTGACACACTGCGAACTAAATTAAATGCTGACAAAGAGGCCCTACTAACTTCAACAAAAGCCCTTGAATTAGTCGTCCCCGATTTAGAGGATCAATTAAGAAGCTTAATTGTAAAGCTACCTGAGCCATTACTCGAAGAGATACAGCCTCTTTTACTTCGCCTGCCGAAGCCTGAAGAGGATACGCGAATGTCTATATCGCAGCGACTCCTCACAGTAGTTGGCACTTTAAACAAAATAGATAAATTTAATACTGGTATCACACTAACGTCAGAAATTCGAAGTATAGGTGACAAAAGTCTCGAAGTTAAAACTCTTTATTTTGGCTTAGCAGGCGCCTACTTCGCCAGCGAAAGCGCTGGCTATGCGGGATTAGGCACTCCGGGAGAAGCTGGCTGGGATTGGGTTGAAAGACCGGAGTATAAGAGGCAAATTGTAAACTTAATTGATACATATGAAGGAGCTCGAGAGGCTACCTTTGTAGAGCTTCCTGTAGTCGCTAAGTAAAACTAAAAACTAGAATATTTATGACTATATACGTAAGAAGATTTTATAAATTAACTCTTTCAATGAGTGTTTTGATTCTACCCTCATTGACTATAGCTCAAAGCTTCAGCTTAATTCAAGCAGAGGCTGGTGAAAAACTCGCATCTGCGATTGCAGAGCTAGCTACATTGCAAGAATCAATTTCATCGGAAAAAATACCGCTTGCTAAAAAGCTCAACAGCTTAGAGGTGGAGGTTTCTAGCTTAAAAGATGATCTACGGCGGATGGAGCGTCTTCGTGACACGAGAGATTTGAACTTAAGCGCTTTAGAGGCAGAAGTGAAGGCACGACGTGATGAGATTGACTATGCTAAAAATTTGTTAGTCGAATTTATTAATAATCAATCCTCTAGCGCAGATGCAGCAGAGCTTCAACTATACGAAGCAAAATTTTTAGACGTCCTCAATTCTGCAGATGCTCCAGCGGAGGATGACGCTGGGGCGGTAGCGGCTATAGAGGCCTTGGTTACTGGCGTTGATTTAGGCATTGATCGGCTAAATGCGCTTATAGGCGGACACAGTTTTTCAGGAAAATCAGTGTTACCTGATGGCACTTTTCAAGAGGGCCAGTTTCTTTTATATGGCCCTGTTGCTTTCTTTAGTGCGGCAGATCTGTCAGATGCAGGCGTGACGCTTCAAGGTGATTCTGGCAAACCCACATTAATAAGTCTAAAAAGTGGATTTAGCGAAATTCCTCAATTCATTATCAGCGGTAGCGGCACGCTCCCACTCGACCCTACTTTAGGCAAGGCTCTAGCGCTGGAAACAACTAAAGATAGCTTTATTGAACACATTCAAAAGGGCGGGTTCTGGATCTACCCGATTTTATCTATTGCTTTCATATCTTTGATCATCGGCATCATTAAACTTATCGAACTAAATGGCATCCAGCGCATACCTAAAGCACAACTAGTTTCCATATTAAGTGCCATAGAAGATGGTCAGCAGCAAAAGGCTCTTGCAGAAGCAAAAAAACTATCTGGTGCTGGATCGGAAATCGTTATGGCGGGCATAAAAAACATAGGGCATGGACGCGATCTGATTGAACAATCCATGGAAGAGGTTCTAATGAAGCTACAACCTAAACTAGAGCGTTTAATTTCGATTGTTTGGATCACTGCTGCTACCGCTCCCTTGCTCGGTCTCTTGGGTACTGTTACTGGCATTATAACCACTTTTAAACTCTTAACTATCTTCGGATCAGGGGATCCTAAAGCCCTTGGCGGCGGCATATCCGAAGCCTTAATAACAACTGAGTTTGGTTTAATAGTAGCGATTCCGTCTCTTATCCTCCATGCTTTCCTGCAACGTAAAGCAAAAGCGATCGAAAACGAGTTCGAAGGCGATGCAATGACCCTATTGAACGGAATATTACGCGCAGAAAGAAAACAGTAATTCTTCGGGGGATTAATATATTACATAAACCGTATGTGGGATACGCTCAACGAGACTGTTTTTAATACTTGGATTTCTGGGGGTCCTCTAATGATAGGCTTAGCGGCGCTTGCTTTGGTAATCTATGGATCTATTTTGCAAGTGATGATCTATCTACAAAGACTCAAAGAGCTTAGCAAAGATGTAAACGAATGGAGCCATTGGGTCGAGCAGCCGAGTGAAGCTAGCGGACTCCTCGGCAATATGATTCGTTACACTCAAAGAGACGTCGATTCTTACAAAGAACTAAGCTTTCGTTTTTTGATGTTACACCGCCGAATCATTCAACCTCTTGATCGGCAGATTCGCTTCAGCACAACAATCGTCTCGGCTGCTCCACTTCTCGGATTATTAGGTACGGTAGTTGGCATGTTAGCCACATTTCTTGGCCTTTCTGTTAGCTATGGTGGTAATTCTCTGGATTTAGTAGCAGGCGGCATTTCGGAAGCACTCATAACAACACAAACCGGGCTTATGCTAGCAATACCAGCAATGTTCTTCCTGACTTCAGCACGCGCTCAGCGCCAAAATTTACAGCAATTCCTTACTCAGCTTGAAGCAAGAACGCTCAAGCAATTCGAAGGCAAAGGTTTCAAGGGATAACTATAAATAAAGCAAGGATATGGCACTAGGAAAACGTAAAGGTTCTGATTCAGCTAGTAACGAGGAAATTAATATTTCCCCTCTGATTGACGTCGTATTCATACTCTTGATTTTCTTTATCGTTACTACGGTATTTGTTGAGGAAACTGGCGTTGATGTGACAAAACCGCAGGCATCATCTGCCGTAGACTTGGAGAAAAATAGTATTCTTATAGCTATTACAGATACAGGAAAGGTAATCTACGGAGGACGTGAGATTGGTTCTGCTGGAGTTCGATCTATAGTCAAACGGTTGAATCAGAAGGACGAGATGCCTGTCATCATACAAGCTGACAAAACAGTTCCTACCAGTCTTCTTGTCCGCGTCATTGACGAAGCAAAAATTGGAGGTGCCCCATCCGTTAATATTTCCACAGAGAATTGACTGTGAATGATAAAAAAAAGGAGGAAAAAGCTGCTGGAGTGATTAATTTTAATATTCCTAGCATGAGCCAAGGAATTCCTATGGTTGTGCTTGCTGCTATCGTCGTTACCACAGCTATCTTCTTATTAATACCATTTACGCAACTTCTAGATTCAATTGGTAAAAAAGATAGTCTTGTCGTTCAGGTAGATATTGCTCCTCCCCCACCCCCGCCCCCACCTGAACCTCCTGAGCAAGAAGATGAAGAAATCGAAGAACCACCACCACCACCACCACCGCCACCACCACCACAACTTTCATTGTCGCAACTTGATCTAGCTTTAGACCCAGGCATTGGAGATGCTATGACGGCAGCTTTCGGTCTGGGCGGATTTAATACACGACCGGATGCAATAGCTGAAATGAAGGAGTTCTTCAATGTAAGTGAACTTGATGAAAAACCACGCATGATTAATTTCGTTAAGCCTGAAAAGCCTTTCCAAATGAGGCAGGATCGAATTTCCGGTTATACTAGAGTTCGATTCCAAGTAGATGAAAACGGAAATATGATACGAATTGTGCGCTTCACAGAAACCACACATGCAGTGTTAAAAGACTCTGTACGCGCCGTCTTTAAAAAATGGAAAATGACCGAACCTAAAAAAAATGGGCAGCGCGTTAAAGCAGTTGTCGAACTACCTATTAGATTTTAATACTTATGAAATACATACCATTCATCCTTCTTATTGCGGCGCATACTTTGCTCGCTCAATCGTATCCTCTAAGTGAGAACACTTGGTCCAACCCTGAATTTGTAGACCGATTTATGGGTAGCTATGGAGTCGATACTGCTAAATCTCCCTCTATTTCAAGTGAGGAGGCAGAAGTTTTTCGCCAAGTAGCAAAAAGCGGATACAAAGGCGATACAGCGATCAAAATTCTCAGTAATGCAATTAACACAGAATCAAGTGGGGCTATGGATTTCGCCCTAGCAAATTTTCTTCTCCAAAAAGGCGATATCGGATTAGCCATCGATTCGTTCGCAGTAGCTATCGATAAGTTTCCTAACTTCGGTAGAGCCTATAAAAATATCGGACTCGCTTATATCCAGCAAAATAACTACAAGAAAGCTCTTCCGAATCTAACTAAATCTCTAGAAATTCTTGGAGGTGATGGTGGCTTATTTGGGTTGATTGGTTACTGCCATTTGAATAATGAAAACTATGGACCAGCTTTGGATGCTTATAAGCTAGCACTTGTATTTGAGCCAGAAAGTCGTGACTGGCGATTAGGCCAGTTAAAAGCGCTACAGAATCTGCGTAAATATAATGAGGTTGAAAACATCATCTACAGTTACATCGATGAGAAACCCACTGAGCCAGAATTTTGGCTGCAACAAGCAAATGCTTTTATTGCACAAAAAGAGTACCTTCAAGCGGCAGCAAATTTTGAAGTCGTCAAGATGCTAGGCGCTGCGGACCGCGAGATGTATGTACTGCTCGGTGATATCTATGTAAACCTCGATGCGCCCACACTAGCACTAGAACCTTATAATTTAGCGCTATCTACTGGTGAAGTAAAACCAGAGGATGCACTTTCATTAGCGAAAGTCATGAGTCGACGATTACCCGCTGATCAACTGAAAGGATTCCTAACAAAAATCACGCAAACATATCAAGATACGCTCAACCAAGAAAACTCTCTTACGCTGCTGACATTAAAAGCCGCTAATGCGCTCTCAATGGACGACAAAGATGGGGCGATGAAAATGCTAAGTGAAGTAGTAGCAAAGGATCCCCTAAATGGTAGCGCTTTGCTCACTTTGGGTAGTTACTATCTGCAAGAAAACGAACTTGTTAAGGCACTAGACTACTACGATCGGGCTACAAAAGTCGAAGCAGTTCAAGTAGATGCACTGCTGGGTGCTACTCGAGTGCTTGTCAAAAAAGGTAAGTATTTACAAGCGATCAATCGACTAAAAGAAGCACAGGCCATTAAAGAACAGTATTTTGTAGCCGAATATATCACCACCTTGGAAAAGTTCGTCAATTAAGACATAATCCTTCAACTTAGTAGGATGCACTTTTTAGATAAATCAATTACCTATAATGCTTGGGATAATAGCCTCGAGCCACGCATTGAGATTGAACCTGGTGAAAAAATCCTTATTGAAATGGAGGACTCTAGCGACGGACAAGTAAGACCTGGTCTTTCATTAGATGATTTTCGAAAAATTAACTTTGATCTGATTCACGCACTAACAGGACCTGTCTCTATAGCGGGCGCAAAGGTTGGTGATACGCTAAAGATAGAAATATTAGAATATGCGCACAAGGGATGGGCGTGGCAGAGCATCAACCCGCAAAAGTGTTTCCTACCAGATGATTATGATGATTTCTACCTACATCACTGGGCTCTGAATGAAGAAAATACTCAAAGCATGCCGGGGATTACCATAGCGCTGCATCCATTCTGTGGTATTTTAGGAGTGCAACGCGCACAAAAAGGTAGTTTCCGAACACGCCCTCCGGGCAATTTTGGCGGAAATATGGATGTGAAACATTTAACAGCTGGCAGTACCTTGTATTTGCCCGTGCTAGTGGACGGTGGGAAGCTTTGTGCAGGTGATGCTCATGCGGCTCAAGGTGACGGCGAGGTATCCATCAACGGATTAGAAGCACCCATGGATGTGACTCTTCGTGTCAGTATCGAAAAAGAATTCTCCGTTAAAGAGCCTTACTTAGTAACAACTCCAAATCTTTGTCCTTCTGCGTATATAGACTCCGAGTATCACGCTTTCGTATCAAGTGGACCCGATCTTAAGGTTAATGCACAGGGTGCTGTTCGGCGAGCAATCGATTATTTGATGCAGCGCTTAGATCTATCGAGCGAGCAAGCCTTTTTAACGTGTTCAGCAGTTTTAGACCTCAAGCTGAGCCAAGTTGTCAATGCGCCAAACTTTACTGTTACAGGATACTTACCAGAAGCTATATTTAATTAAACAGATAACCCTGAAACTAATTTGCGATGCTAAGCTTTTTTAAGTTCGAAAAAAATAAAACAACTCTTGGTCGTGAGACGCTCGCAGGATTCACAACTTTCGCTGCCATGGCATATATTCTTGCTGTGAATCCAATGATTCTAAGCAGCACAGGAATGGACACCCAAGCGGTCATTATGGCGACCGCAGTTGCTGCGGCTATCGGTTGTTTTCTGATGGCATTAATGACGAATTATCCCATCGCGCTTGCTCCAGGGATGGGCACGAATGCTTATTTTACATTTGTGGTTGTGATTGGATACGGTCTACCCTGGCAGGCTGCACTAAGTCTAGTTTTTTGGAATGGCATTGTTTTTCTAATCTTGTCGATTTCTGGCTTTCGGAAAAAACTTGCTGAGGCGATTCCACCTGGTCTGCAAGTAGGCATTCAAGCAGGTATTGGTTTCTTTATTGCCCTGTTAGGACTGAAAGCTGCCGGCATCGTCATAGCTGACCCCAATACAATCATTACCCATGGGGCTATGACTAGCTCAGCGGTATTACTCGCACTCGTTGGATTATTTTTAACATGCATATTATCTGCTAAGAGGATACCTGGTGCGATTATGATCAGTATGATCATTTTAGCAACTTGCGGTCTATTTGTGGCAGGATCGGACGGAACTAAACTAACGGCTACGCCAGAGAGTATCGCAGCAATACCGAGTGGTCTCGGAGAGACTTTTTTACAACTCGATTGGCTGTATCCATTTACAAACCTAAACGCGCTCAAGATTATGTTTGTTTTGCTAATTTTAGACCTTTTTGATTCGGTTGGCACAATTATAGGAGTTTCCCGTAGAGCCAACCTCGTCGACTCTTCAGGTAAGCTGCCAAAAATGGACAAAGCACTGACTGCGGATGCAATTGCTACATCTGCTGGTGCTATTCTTGGAACTTCAACAGTGACATCGTTTATTGAGTCTGCTGCAGGTGTTGAAGCTGGAGGCAGAACTGGGTTTACTAGTGTTGTGGTTGGTTCGCTATTCTTACTCTCTACTTTTTTATATCCCCTGATTGGTGCGATCCCCTCAATTGCGACAGCTCCAGCACTAATCTTCGTTGGGCTTTTAATGGGTCAGAGCCTGCGTGATATTCCTTATGATGATTTCACAGAAACTATCACAGCAATATTTACCGCACTTTCAATTCCACTATTCTTTAGCATTACGCACGGACTTGCCATAGGCATCATTCTTTTTCTAGTCATGCAGATAGCCGTAGGAAAAGCTGCTAGAGTTAATTGGATGACCTATGTTATTGGTGCTATATTTATCGTCTTTTACGCAATAGGATAAGTCCTCCCAATAAATGTCCGGACTAAAAAGCATTTACCAAGTGACTCTGTTCTTACTCTGTGGGCTTCTTGCCTGCAGTGCTAATGATGAGCTTAAACTTCTCAATGGTCCGATCGTCACACACACCACCATGCATTCGGTATTGGTTTGGCTACAAACCAACACTGAAGGTCGAATACAGCTTGAGTACTGGAAATCTGGCTCGCCTGAAAAGAAGTGGTATTCGCGCGCACGAACCACTAGCTACGAGGACGGATATACCGCTAAACTTCTAGCTCGAGAAGGCATTAATCCAGGCACGCGGTATGATTACAGGATTCTGCTGGGAGAATCAAAAGAAGTAGCACAGCCGAAATTTAGCGATTCCTACAAATTACAAGGAGCGATTCCGCTCTCTTTTCAGTCAAAGCCGCGCTGGCGCTGGATACCAAACAAGGCGACTAATGAAAAACACTCTATCTTTGACTTTCGTATCGCGATGGGCTCGTGCACATATATCAACCAAAAAGGTACGGATCG
>PKCJ01000015.1 GCA_002862945.1 Opitutia bacterium
ATCGATTCTGACTCTACAACACCATTGTTACCAAAGCCAAGACCTCCGTATTCTTTGGCATCAGTGTTGAGAATTTCCTTCCAATAGCCTGTGTGTGGCACACCGACACGGAAGCCCTCGCGAAGTACAGGCGTCATATTACCCACAGCCGCTACATCTTCGGTTGGCACGCTTCCTTTGCGTAAGAATGTTAATATGCTGTTCTCTGCATCGGAGCAATTAATCCACTCAAAGCCGTCGGGCTTGGTATCACCAAGTGCTAAGCTTGGTATCTCTTGGTAAAGCTTGTTCAAATCTCGCACGACCATCTGGATGCCCTTGTGCTCAGGATACTCCAGTAAATGCCAGTCCAGGCTCTTGTTATAATTCCATTCAGCGGATTGACCAAAGTCACAACCCATGAAAAGGGTTTTCTTGCCAGGCCATATCCACATAAGCCCGTAAAGCAATCGCAGCTGGTGTGCCTTATTTGAAATCGGCTCACCGGGCATTTTAAGTATCATCGACTGCTTGCCGTGCACAACTTCATCATGTGAGAAAACTTGCATGAAATTCTCAGAATATTGATAAAGCATCCCAAAAGAGAGATGGTGGTGCTCATACTTTCGGTGAATGGGGTCCTTATTAAAATATTTGAGCGTATCGTTCATCCAACCCATGTTCCACTTAAGGTCGAAACCGAGACCTCCTTCGGATGTGGGTTTGGTCACTCCAGGGAAAGAGGTAGACTCTTCGGCAATCATTAAAGTGCCAGGATAGTATTTATGAACGACGTCATTGGTCTGACGAAGAAAATCAATCGCCTCAAGGTTTTCGCGTCCACCGTATTGATTCGGCACCCACTCCCCCTCTTTGCGAGAGTAATCCAGGTAAAGCATCGAGGCTACCGCATCTACACGCAGGCCATCGATATGATAGCGCTCGCACCAAGCAAGTGCACTTGCAATAAGGAAACCCCGGACTTCGTTACGTCCATAGTTAAAAATCAAAGTGCCCCAATCTTGGTGGAAACCTTGACGCGGATCGGCGTGCTCGTAGAGCGCTGTATCGTCAAAGCTAGCGAGCGCAAAACTATCGGTCGGAAAGTGAGCAGGTACCCAGTCCATAATCACCCCAATGCCGTTCTGATGAAGCGTATCGACGAGGAACATGAAGTCCTCAGGCATCCCGAAACGATAAGTTGGCGCAAAGTATCCTGTCACCTGATAACCCCAAGAGCCATCGAAGGGATGCTCGGCTAGTGGCATGAACTCTACATGCGTGTAGTGCATGTCTTTGAGATAATCGACCAGCTCATCGGCCAGCTCACGATAACTGAGTGGGCAAGCGGCATCTTCGACGACTGACTTCCATGAGCCAGGGTGCATTTCGTAGATAGAGATCGGCTTATCTTTCCAGTCAGTGTTAGCCCGATCCTGCACCCATTCGTCATCATTCCACTGATAGTCATCAACATCGCGGATAATAGAGGCATTATTGGGAGGCGCCTCAAAGCAGGTGCCATAGGGATCAGTCTTTAATAGCAAGGACCCCTGGCGTGTACTGATCTCATACTTATACTTCACCCCAGATCCGAGACCGGGAATGAACAGCTCCCAGATACCAGATGCACCGAGGCTGCGCATCGCATGATAGCGACCATCCCAATGGTTGAAATCGCCGACCACAGAAACTCGCTCGGCATTAGGTGCCCAAATTACGAAAGAGACACCTTTGACCCCATCGATATTTCGCAACTGCGATCCCATTTTGTGATGCACGAAGTGGTCACTGCCCTCGCTAAAGAGATGAACATCGTCGTCAGAAAGTGTGGGCAGAAAACTATAAGGGTCGGAAAACTGGCAAATCTCACCGTTGAATCGCTCGATTCGCAGAAGGTAATTAAAAAGCTCATTCCGATCTTCGATTACACCTTCAAAAAGACCGTCCTTGGTCAAGCGCTTCAACTCATAGAGCTTACTATCATTGACTACATCAACCAGATGACAACTTTGCGCGTCGCATAAATAGGCGCGGACTATCAGGCAATTCTTTTTGCCCTTTTTATGAGGGTGCATACCTAGGTGCTCGTGCGGCTGAGCGCACTTCACACTAGTAATCAATTCGATTTCCTCTTCGGTAATTCTCACCGAGCAGAAAAAAATTTAATCCTAGGCAATATGCAAGACTCTTACCTTTGAATGCCCTTACGGCTTGCTTAGTCAGGCAGAAGCCTAATTGTATGACGACTTATGGAACTGATACTTCTACTATTCGTCTTTGTCCTAGCAGCCTTTCTCGGGTTTGAGCTCATTGCCAAAGTCCCCTCTCAATTACACACCCCGCTCATGTCAGGATCAAATGCGATCTCAGGGATCACTGTAGTCGGAGCTATTCTTGCCGCCAACACCAGTTCCAGCGGACTTTCCGCTTGGCTTGGGTTTGCTGCTATTGTGCTCGCTACAATCAATGTCGTCGGAGGTTACATGGTAACTGACCGCATGCTTGCGATGTTTAAAAAGAAAGTTAAATAATGGACGCTTTGACCATTGTTAATCTGTCCTACATCGTAGCGGCGATTCTTTTTATTTTTGGAATCAAAATGCTTGGTAAGGCCGATACGGCAAAACGCGGCAACCTTGTCTCAGCAGTCGGTATGTTGCTCGCAGTGATCGTGACGCTTTTAAGCAAGGGGCTCTCTTATCCTCTCGTAATAGGTGGCCTCGCGATGGGGGGTGCTGTCGGTTTTGTCGCTGCCAAGCGTGTACAAATGACAGGAATGCCCGAATTGGTGGCACTCTTCAACGGCTTCGGAGGCCTCGCCTCACTGCTCGTAGGTTTGGCGGAGTATTACCGTGCCAAAATGTCCAATAATTTGCTAGAAAGTGTTCTAATTGATGAGCTCAGCTCATTCACCGCCACCGTCATTGTCCTAGCAATCCTCATCGGTGGCATCACCTTTACGGGTTCCATTTATGCGTGGGGTAAACTGTCAGGCAAACTTGGCGGACGTGCTCTTACCTTCACGGGACAGAAAGCCTTCAACGCGCTACTTGCCCTCGGCATCATTGCGGCGGGTATACTGTTTAGCTCCTCACCAGCCAACGAACTCGCACATGCGGTTCTCATTACCGTATTAATACTCTCTCTATTGCTCGGCATCTTCGCTGTTATGCCCATTGGTGGAGGAGATATGCCCGTGGTCATTTCACTGCTAAATTCCTGTTCGGGCCTTGCTGCCTGTGCAGCCGGTTTTGTCATTAATAACAACGTGCTTGTAGTGGCTGGCTGCCTCGTCGGGGCTTCTGGTCTCATCCTCACGGTCATCATGTGCAAGGCAATGAACCGGACCTTGATCAATGTACTCGTATCTGGCTTTGGAGCTACCACTCAAGCCAATGGCGCCAAAAGCACAGGAGAACTCAAGCCCATCTCTCCCGAAGACGCTTATTATATTTTAGAAGCTGCCAAGAGCGTCATCATCATACCTGGCTATGGAATGGCCGTCGCTCAGGCGCAGCACGCAGTCAAAGAGCTCGGTACACTCTTGGAAGAAAACGACTGTGAAGTTCGTTTTGCCATCCACCCCGTCGCTGGGCGTATGCCGGGCCATATGAACGTATTGTTAGCCGAGGCCGACGTGCCTTATGAGCAACTTGCGGAGATGGACGACGTCAATCCAATGATTGAGATGGTCGATGTCGCCATCGTAATTGGTGCCAACGACGTGGTTAATCCTGCTGCAGGCAACGATGAAACTAGTCCCATTTACGGCATGCCCATTATCGAAGCCCACAAAGCTAAGACTACCTTTTGTCTCAAGCGCGGCAAAGGTGCTGGCTTTTCAGGGCTAGAAAATCAACTCTTTACCGCTCCAAAAACCCGCATGATCTACGGTGATGCCAAAGCCACTGTAACTAGTATGATCGCACAATTTAAGGAGAGTTAGTAGTAAGTTAATCCGCTACGAAGCATGCTAACATCTAACAAAGCTTCTCTAGTTATCGACGGTTCTGGTAGTTCAGTATTCGCTGGTTTATTGGATGCAGACAAAAAGTGGTTGACTAAAGTCGAGCATGTCGGTGCTCCGCTCGAAGAGCTTTTTCCTGTTATTCAACTGGCACTATTTGAATCAGGTCTTTCGTTAAACGACATAGGTGGCTACATCTACTGCGAGGGTCCGGGCTCCGTACTTGGCTTGCGTCTGTGCGCAATGGCAATCGAGACTTGGACACGACTTTACCCTGAATCCGCTCAATACTACAAATATAACAGTCTCCAACTCTCGGCACACGCACTGCTACATGCCAATCCAGATCTACAAGATGCCTTGATCGTAGCCGACTGGAAAAAAGGGGCCTGGAACGCCCTCTACTTAAGAGGTCGCTGTGTCGGTGCGACTGAGGTAATTGACGATGCCTCGCTCGAGGACTGGGGAAACTTAATTTACCATCTACCGCAACGTAAAGGCTGGCAAAGTCCTCCCAATAAGGTGCAAACGCTTCACTACGATCCTTCGATACTGGACACAATCCACGATGCCTTAGGTCTCATTCTAATGACCGACCGCATCGAGCTCTATGATTCAGGAATCAACACCTTTCAAAAATGGATACCGACTCGACACCGAGCGCAGGTTTAAATTCAACCCTAGGCAATCATTTCCAAGAAAGACACAACGGGAGCCCTACGCTGCTGGGCGGAGATTAACCTTGCTGCTTTTGAGCGTAATTTAAAGCGTATCCAAGCCGCCCTCCCAAAAGGCATGCGCTACCTCGCAGTAGTTAAAGCAGACGCTTACGGGCACGGCATGCCGCAAATGGTGCGTCGACTCATGCAAAGCGGCGTAGACTGCTTTGCGGTGGCCAATGTCGCCGAGGCTGCCGACATTCGCCATATGGGTGCCGGCTGGCCGATACTCATTCTCAGCCCACTTCTACCCGAGGAAGACAACTTTCTCATCGACCACAATTTGACCGCAACTGTTAGCACGCTTGAAGAATGCGACCGGCTCAATACACTAGGCATGAATCGTAATACAGGCATCAAAGTTCATCTAAAAATTGATACAGGTATGGGCCGACTCGGCATCTGGCATAGCCACGCGCCTACCCTCATTGACCGCATAAGCAAAATGCCTGGCTTGCAACTCGAAGGTGTCTACACCCACTTTTCCAGTGCCGACAGCGATCCCGATTTTACACTGACCCAACGCGCCCGTTTCCTAGCAGCACTCGATGCCGTCGTAGCTTTGCCCGACGGCCTGCTAATCCACGCCGATAACTCTGCTGGCATCGACAGCTTAAGTGCTGACAGCCCTTTTAACGCTGTGCGTATCGGCCTGCTCCAGTTTGGCGTTCCGCCTTATCCTGAATCAGCGCTCGGACGGTTGTCTTTAGAGCCCGTCTTTAGCTTTCACGCTCGAATCAGCCTCGTCAAAGATTTGCCTTCAGGTACAGACATCAGCTATGGTCGCACGCACCAGCTCACTCGAGACTCACGCATCGCAGTACTAACCGCTGGCTACGGCGACGGCGTACCACTAGAACTTAGCAATTGTGGCTGTGTCCTCATTCACGGGCAAGCTTGCCCAATTCTTGGTCGTGTTACCATGGATCAGACTATTGTAGATGTGACCGAATGTGCCGAAGCTCAAATCGGCGACTGCGCTGTGCTGATTGGCAAGAGCCAAAATGAAGAAATAACGGCTACGGACTTTAGCCAGCAGGCTCATTCGATTCCCTGGGAAACGCTCTGCTCAGTAACCAAGCGGGTGACGCGGGTCTATGTCGGTTCACGTGAGCTTTAAAAGATAAAAGACTTGTCCACTGAAAAGACGCTACTCATGATCCCAATTCGTGCTCGCAAACGCCCGGATAGTCTTCTTAGTTCTCTTTCTCACGCTCTCAATTTCCTTGAGCGGTGCTCTGCCTGAACTCAGCTCCATTGAACCTCTGGAATACGACGAGGCCTCTAAGCGTCTAGTCGCACGTGGCGATGCCCGACTAGACTTTGAAAAGACACGCATACGAGCTGACCGGATCACCTATTACCAGGAATTTTCCCTCGCAGATGCAAACGGTGGCGTAGCGATATCCCACGACGGCGGTCGCTTGGTCACAAACCGCATGAGCTTTGATAGCCAAGAAAATATTTTCTCGGTAGATATCTTACGCACAGGCCAGTGGCCTTATTATATTAGCGGTGTGAGTGCAGGCGGCACAATCGAGAATACAAATATCCAAGGAGCCACCGTTTACTATGATGAACCCAGTCCCTTTGGACTAAGTGTCAGCTCTGGCGCAGTGCACTACGTGAATGAAGACGATGGCGAATACCTGTCCGTAGATGGTGCAACCTTTCGCATTGGCCGCATACCATTCTTCTACCTTCCAAGCTATCGCCACTATTTTAGTGGCGCGCCCTATTTACTCGACATCAATGCAGGCTCCAATAACGACCTCGGTCATTACTTGCAGACGACCACCCTTTTTCCCATCACCTCATGGCTACGTGCGGGTGCGAATCTTGATCACTACAGTAAGCGCGGCCTCCTAGCGGGGCCTACTGCGCAGTATGTCTACAATTCTTCGAGTCAAAGTATCGTGGGCGCAATCAGCACCGGAGCGATCAACGACAAAGGTAGCCAAGCCGAGCGTGATGTCGACACCCTCGGCCGCCAGATTGAATCCAAGCGAAATTTCATGCAATGGCGACACAAGCACCACATCGGCGAGCGGATCACTACCACCGCTTCGGGTAGCTACTGGTCAGACTCCGACGTTATACGTGATTTTCGCGACGATATCTTTGACGAAAACCAACGTCCTGACAACTTTGCAGAGGCTACCTATACGGGTGAAAACTGGATCTTATCGGCCTTTGCACGTTTTCGTCCCAACAATTTTCAGCTTGTGCAGGAGCGCGCGCCCGAAGTCCGCTTTGACCTTCTACCAATACCGTTGTCAAACACGGGTGCCTACCACCGAGCCTCTGCCAGTTACTTACAACTATACGAAGACTTTGATCGCATCGTACCTGACATAACTGTCGAAGGCCAATCAGATCGCTTCGATCTCACATACCGGATCGAACGCCCTGTTCTATTAAGCAACTGGCTGACACTCACCCCTCTTGGTGGCGCGCGTTTGACTCAATACGAGAATCAACAGATCGACCCATTATTTCTGGGACAATTGCCCGTGACTGTTGATGACAGCTTTAGTCGCGAAATTTATGAGCTAGGTTTTGATTTAGAAGCGCGCGCTTATGCCAGTTATCCAACCTTGAACAAAGCATGGCGCATCGACGGCCTTCGCCACCTTGTGCGTCCTGCCTTACGCTATCGTTACTTTTCTGATCCGGACGATGTCAACGGGATCGCCGCAATCGACCGCCAGGTCTTCGACTTAAAACGCCCGCTACTCGATCTCAGTGATTTGCGTAACGTAGATCAAATAGCCCAAAGTCACCTTGTCCGCCTTGGCTTAGAAAACCTTTTCCAAACGCGTACTGAAGCTTACGGCTCGCGCACACTTGCTGAGCTAAATTTCTATCAAGATATAATTTTTCAGAAAAATCTCCGTTACGACGGAAACGAAGAAGACGTATTCAACGCAACCTGGGTTGAGCTCGTCTTAAATCCCGCGCCGTGGCTCAAGTTCGACCTCGCAAGCCGTTTTAAAACTGAAAGCATTACCCTCGAAGAGTTACGCACACGCACCAGCATCAAGAGCGGTGAAATCTGGGAATTGGGCCTATCCACCGACTTGCTTAATAAGCGCATAAATCAGTATCGACTCGACTACATCTACCTCATTAACGAGCGCTGCTCACTTTTCACTAATATGAACTTCGACGCAAATTCAAAAAAGTTCACCATATTTCGACTAGGCCTGCAGACCCAGCTTGGCAGCACATGGGAGCTACTTTATGCCATTACTTTCCGCGAAGACGCTCGTCGCGAAAGTGATACTTCATTCGACATTCAAATGCGCCTCGCTCAAGGCGAGTAATTTGCGCATCTTAAAAATATGGAAGAAGCACTCATCCCCGACAACGACTTTGCCATCCGACTCCCTACTTTTGAGGGACCAATGGATCTCTTGCTCTATCTAATTCGCCGTAGCGAAGTCGACATCTACGACATCCCCATTGAGCGCGTCACTGAGCAATACATCGAAATTCTAGGCTCCATGGAAACACTAGACCTCGAAGTAGCTGGTGAGTTCTTCGTCATGGCTTCAACCCTAATGTATATTAAGAGCCGCATGCTGCTGCCGAAAAGTGATCAAGGCAGCAACGAAGATGTAGAGGACGACGATATCGATCCCCGTTGGGAACTCGTTCAACAGTTACTCGAATACCGAAAGTTCAAAGAGGCTGCGGAAGACATACGTAAGCTCATCCTCAGCAGTAATGATCTTATTTCGCGGGTTGGACCGAGAGATGCCCTCGAAGCCGTTGAGCGTCCCTTAAAGCCAGTCGACCGCGTCGACCTGTGGAATATTTTTAATTCAGTGCTGCGTCGTCTCGCTGAACGAATCGACGAAGGTCAGATCAACGCTGAGCAAGTCACTGTGGCCGACCGCATGGAGCTCGTGCTCGTTCGCATCAAGCACAAGGATAACTTCCTCTTTTCCGATCTCTTCGAATCCAGCACGACAATTAACACAATTGTAGCTACCTTCCTTGCAATACTCGAATTAACTCGTCTAGATAAAATTACTCTCAAGCAAGACCGCGCCTTTGCCGACATTCGCTGTATGCGCGTCGAAACCCAAGTTCCTACGGTACCACAATTTGATTAAGTTAAAATGAACCGCCTCAAACAGAGCTCTGCCAAACAGCCAAAAGAAATATCCGCTCAACTGATCGGCGTCGGCCTAGACCAAACAGATGGGCACAAGCGCATCACCAAAGCCGAGCAATTTGCCATCGTAGGCGGTTCTCAAGAGACACATGAGCGCATGACAGAGACCGTCGTCAAAACATTTGAAACTCTCGACCGCAGGGGCAAGAGCTTAGATCAAGTCGATCCGCAGGAACTCAAAGACATCATCAAAGATAACTCTCCCGGCTAAGCCTCACTTGACACCCTATAAAGCTTGTTTAGCCTGTAAAATATTATGAATGATCCTCAAAATAAAAAAGAATCAGAAACCCTTGGCTCAACTCCTAGTGTAGACTTATCTGCTAGTGATCCGCCTTCACCCGATTCTGAACGAGTTGAATCTGCTGAAGATCCAAAACAAGAGATTTCATCCGAAGACAGCTCTTTCTCTGAAGAATCCGATGAGAGTAAGCCAAACAATCCTCCGGTTGTTTTAGCTAAACCAGTCGAACCTGCAGCCAAACCTACGCCAGCGCCTGTTAAGCTGTCGATGGCTCCAAAACCTGCCGTAACAGAACCCCCAAGTTCACCCGTGGTCGATTCATCAATCTCGATTGATGAAGATCGCGATCCAAGTGTCGGCGCTCTCTTCGTAGATGCGATCGCTGCAGCCGTCGCCATCGCTTCCACAGTCTTATTTGCGCGAGACGTCATTCCATTCCTTTAATACTATCTCAACTAATCAACCATACTTAGACACCATGTCCGACAAGATCACAGAACTCGATAGCTATAACTTTGAGTCTACAGTAACTAATGGTTCAGTGCCTGTCATCGTCGATTTCTGGGCACCTTGGTGTGGGCCTTGCAAGGCAATCGCACCCATACTCGATGAGCTCAGCATCGAGCTAGGTGACTCCGTCAAGATCTGCAAAGTCAACATCGACAACAACAGTGAGATCGCTAGCAAATATGAGATCCGCGCCATTCCAACTATACTCATCTTCAAAGATGGTGCCGTTGCGGACACAGTCGTTGGACTCACCTCGAAGGATGATTTGAAAGTAAAGCTTACTTAAACGGCTTGTGCCGCATTTTTAGGGTATGTACCCTTACTCCGTAGATTGGATTATGCAGCACCTTGTTTTATGCTTAAGCATAATTTAAATCAGTTAGCCCCGCTTCCATTCGGATGTGGGGCTTCTTTTGTAATTAACAAACAGAAATTACTTATGCACCGACTTGGAAACGAGCGAATCGCTTGACCTGCATGTTCTCGCCCATCTTAGCGATCATTGCAGTTAGGAGCTCTTGTATTGTTTGATCGGGGTTCTTGACGAAGGCTTGCTCTAAGAGGCAAGACTCGCTAAGGAACTTATTCAACTTACCCTCAACAATCTTTTCGATCGCTTGAGCAGGCTTACCTTCAGCTTGGCCTTCGGCTACCTTACGCTCGGCAGCGATGATAGCAGGATCGATGTCTTCGCGAGACACACAGGCTGGGCTAGCGGCGGCGATGTGCATGGCGATGTCCTTAACGAATTGCTTAAAGTCATCCGTCTTGGCTACGAAATCACTCTCGCAGCTGACTTCGACCATCACGCCGACCTTACCACCTAGATGGATGTAGGTGTCGATGAGACCATCGCTAGCCTCGCGACCAGCCTTTTTCGCCGCAGTGGCCATACCCTTCTTACGAAGGATTTCGACCGCAGCATCGAAATCACCTTCGGATTCAACCAAGGCATTTTTACAATCCATTAGTCCAGCGCCTGTACTTTCGCGTAGTTCGCCTACCATTTTTGCATTAATTTTTACGCTCATATTATAAGTCTTAAAGTTTCAAATCGTGTATAAATCTACTTCTTTTCCTCTGTCGCCTCTGAATCAATACTGGCAGCTTCGGCAGCGGGTGCCACAGGTGTAGCTGTTTCTTCAACGGCAGTAGCCTCCTCAACGGGGGCTTCCCCAACAATTGGATTTTCGACTGTAGGTGCAGCTTCGTCTTCACCGTAACCGGCGGGCAGAGTCACCTCGATGTCATCTTGTTGCTCGAAAATTTGTTCACGTTTGATAGGACCCGCGCTCTTTTGCACCCTTTTTGCTTCGCGCTGAGACAGGCCACTTTGTGCCGCTTCGAGAATGGTTTCCACGATAATGCGGATCGATTTTACAGCGTCATCGTTACCTGGGATCGGATAATCGAGAATCGTGGGGTCAGAGTTGGTGTCAACTAGGCCGATCACTGGAATGCCGAGTCGGTTGGCTTCAGATACTGCGATTTCTTCGTTCTTAGTATCTACAACAAATACGGCAGCTGGCAGATCGTTCACCTCGAGCATACCCTCGAAGTTACGATTCATACGACTCATTTGGCGGCGGATTGCGGCTTCTTCCTTACCAGGAAGCTTTTCGAGTTCGCCATCTTCATCCATTTTAAGGAACTTGCGATACTTTGAGAGCGAGCTTTTTATGGTCGCAAAGTTAGTCAGGCCTCCACCCATCCAGCGGTTCACGCAGAAAGGCATTTGGCAAGAAGTAGCGGCTTCACGCACGATTTCCTGGGCTTGTTTTTTGGTACCAATAAAAAGTACGTCTTTACCGGAAGAAACAACCTCTTCTATCTTGGCGTAGGCCTTTTCTAGGAGCATGTAAGTCTTCTCTAAGTCAATGATGGAGATTCCGTTGCGATTGTCGTAAACATAAGGTTTCGACTTTGGATTCCAGCGGTGTAGTTGGTGACCGAAGTGGACGCCAGCGTCGAGGAGATCTTTTGGTGTGGTATTCATAGTGTGTTCAAAGCCCAGAGAACCACTCTGGGAGAAACAATGTTTCTTTTAGTTGGGTGTGGCGGTTGCTGGGGCGAGATACCCCATTCTTATTACTGTAGTGAGCGGAAAAGCGAAGATGGATACCAGTCGCTTACCTCAAAGCAAGCGCAAAGGCAAGAAAACACTAATTAAACGAACGACCACAACCGCAAGTGCTATTAGCATTCGGATTGCGAATATCGAAGCCCTTTCCATTGAGACCATCATCAAAATGCACCTCACTATCTTTCAGATACTCGAGGCTTGTGGCATCCATCAAAAAGGAGACCCCGTTACTCTCCAACAAGAGATCGTCCTCTTTCTTATAGTCGAAGGACATGCCATATTCAAAACCCGAGCAACCACCCGCCTCGACAAAAATCCGGAGCGACTGCCCCGCCTCAGCCTCTTCGGATTCAAGCTTACGAATCTGCGCAACTGCACTGTCGCTTAAAGTAATCATCAGATAATACAAAGCCGCTGATTAGGCTCTGTCAACACGAGCGATGCGAGAAAATATCTACAGGCATGCGCAGTGTTTAGAACAGAAGTGATGTGATGACTGTAAGGTTTAAAAAGGCCGATAGCATTTTTCGTGCTAGTTTATCAAATATTCTTGCGAAAATGACATTAAAGACATTTATCTAAGAAATATTGCCTATTAAAGCACATCTTCAACGAAATGGATTACGAACTCGTACAAGGCATCGCAAAGGAAGGCATAGACATCGTTTATGAGGGCGAACAAAAGGGCGCGGACGATTTCATTAAACGAGTCACAATGAAACTCATACGCGAAGATTACTCCAATATCGACAAGTTTTGTAGTAATTTCGTGGGCGGAGCACGCTTGGTCGCTGATTTGATCCATACCAATAGAAAGGACCGAGTCGGACTTGTACATAGTATACGACTCAAAGTATGAGCTCACAAGGTTTCCAACAAACACAAAAACAAACGCAGTCGCTGGTCCTAGCACCACAATTGCGCAATTCGCTAAAGATTCTGCAGGCGCCTGCAGTTGAACTGCGCACATCGATCCTAGAAGAGCTACATGCAAACCCACTCCTCGAAGAACTGCCGATTGAAAGTATTAGCGTTGAGGAGCATAGCGATTCACTCAAAGATAACGAGCGCGAAGCGAATGAAGAATTAGACTTTAATTCCGAAGATTACAGCGTCCTCGATAAGATGAACGAGGATATGCGCGAATATTACGCGCAGGAGAACACAGGTCAGTCCCAGAGCGCCGAGGACGACGAACGGCGTAACTATTTCATGGACTCGCTGACCGAGGGGATTTCATTACAACAACACCTCATTAGCCAAGCCGAACTTACCGATTGTAGCGATAAGGAACGTAAAGCATTACTCTATCTGATCGGCAGCTTGGATGATAATGGCTACTTAACGGAATCACTCTCAAATATTGCCCTAACTACGCACATCCCATACGGCACTGTATTAAGCGCAGGAGAGACACTCAAGTCCTTTGATCCAGCAGGTATCGGCACTGAGGACATGAAGGACTGTCTCGCTACTCAGCTAGAAATACGTGGTCGTGGCGATACGCTAGCTGCAAAAATCCTCCGCGAACATTTCGATCTGCTCGTTCGCCGCCGTGTCTTGGAGCTGAAGCGCAAAACCAGAGCTAGCCCCGAAGACATCCACGATGCTATCCAAGAGATTTCTACCCTCGAACCTGCTCCTGGTAAGCGCTTCAGCCCAGACAGTAATAGCGTAATCGAACCAGACGTCACCGTCTACCAAGACGAATACGACGCTTGGCATGTCATGTTAAATAGCGACTACATCCCCCGCCTGCGTATCAGTAACACCTATAAAGAGATGTTAGCAAAAGGTACGCTCAGTAAACAAGAAAAGGATTTCATAATAGAGCGCATGCGTTCGGGCAAGTTTCTCATTAATTCAATCGAACAGCGGCAAAATACAATAGAGCGTATTACCAGAGAAATTCTAAAGTTTCAGAACGATTTTTTTGAAGTAGGTATCGCAAAATTACGCCCATTGACGATGAATACAATCGCTGAGACAGTTGGCGTGCATGAGACTACTGTGAGTCGTGCCATCGCTAATAAATACATACGAACTCCACATGGCGTGTTTGCATTTAAATATTTCTTCACACCAGGCTACAAGACAGGAAAAGGGGAATCTGTCTCGAACAAAACAATCAAGGATATGATCAGCCAAATCATCGATGAAGAAAAACAGGCAAAACCATTTAGCGATCAAAGCATCGTCGACCAGCTCAAAGCAAAAGACATTAAGATCGCTCGTCGCACTGTGGCCAAGTATCGCGAAGAGTTAGGTATTTTACCGACAAATCTTCGGAGGCGATACGACTAACAACCTTAGCGCATTTACTTGTGAATAACTCTACGCTACTAGAACATGCACAGTCTGATACTGACATGATCCCTCAGCAGTCCTACATTTTTGCGTAGACTAGGCATCCAGCAGAGCACTCCCTACCGAATCGCATAGGAGACGGCCTTTGTGAGTTAATTTATAGTGAGTATCTTTCGACTCTAATAGCCCTTCTTGCTCAAACACCTTTAATTTCACTTCCAGATCCATTCGTTTGGTGGCTTGGGCAAATCGTACACTTAGCGACTGTAAATCAACCCCGCAGTTCATACGTAATCCGAAGATCACCGCATCAGCGAGCAATAGGTCATCATTCACGGGAACACGCTCTGTTTTCGGTGTTGATGCAGACTCCATGCCGAGGCACCATTCTTCGAGATTTGCAGGCCGTTGATACCGCTCTCCATTATACTGACTGGCAGCCGAGGGGCCGCACCCAATCCACTCGTGCATTTGCCAGGTATTCATATTGTGACGACACTCAGCATCTGACTTTGCAAAATTAGAAATCTCGTATTGAGTATAACCTAACTCGGCTAGCAACTCCCAACCGCGCTCATAGAAACCTAGCTCTTTTTTTTCATCGATAAATAGCTTGCCCTGCGAGAGCTTGACGTAGAGTGCCGTATCCTCCTCGAAAGTTAGGCAATAAGTGGAAAGATGAGAAGGCCCAAGACGAGCAGCTTCACGGATGTCGGCCTCCCATTGCGCAATACTCTGCCCAGGTATAGCAAACATCAGGTCAAGATTGGTCTGCGGGAAGCCTGCGGCTTCCACTCGCTCCCAGGCGGTGTAGACTTGTTTTGGATTATGCAATCGTCCAAGCGATTCCAATAGATTTAAATCGAAACTCTGCACGCCCATTGAGATGCGCGTCACCCCAAGTTCACGGAGGACTTCTAGCTTGTCGCTCTTGACGGTTGAAGGTGCCATTTCGATGGTCCACTCGACAGGTGGCTTCGATAAATTTTTTAAGAGCGAACGTCCGAGTCTTTCCAAATCTTTAGCACAGAGTAACCCAGGGGTTCCACCGCCCCAAAAGATAGTATCGACTACCCGATTGCGAGGCAACTGGGTAAATTCCAGATCCATTGCTAATAGGTAGCGATCTAGGTCGCCACGACGTGGCTTCTCTTGATAAAAGGCGCAAAAGTCACAGGTCGATACACAAAATGGCACGTGGCAATAGAGACCAATAGGTTGGGATGAATCCTGGGATTTCATTAAACCTCAATAAAGAAAGTGAATGGATAAACGAAGACCATTAACAATTTACTCAAAAAAATTGGAACTACCAATTCTAGGCTAATCAACCAGCTACGATTTTGGCGAAGAATTTATTTTCCAATGGCGATGTTTTGGATGATCTCTTCAAAGGCCGAGATCGCATTTTCCATCAGCGGTAAGCTGAAGCCTTCATCAGGTGCGTGGAGATTATCGACAGGCGTAAAAAGCCCAATCATGAGTGCGTCGAGGCCAGCACGCTTTTTGAAATCGGCAATCACAGGGATGCTACCCCCTTCGCGAAGATAGATCGGGGGTTTACCAAATTTTGCACCAATCGCAACATCTGCGGCTTTGAAGGCCCGAGCGAACGAAGCAGGTTGATCATATGGCGCGTTCGGACGATCGGGTGGTATAACGAGATAGGCCTCCGCAATGCCCCCTTCGCGCACAGTGAGAGTGACTCCATCGGGGCAACGTTCTTTAATTGCAGCGACGACCTGTGCTTGGATTTTAACAGGATCTTGATTAGCAACAAGGCGGCAGGTGATCTTAGCAAAAGCCTCACTAGGGATGACAGTCTTAGATCCCTGACCCTGGTAGCCACCGCCGATACCATTGAACTCTAAAGTGGGTCCAAACCGAACAGCTTCGAGTGGACTGAGCCCGTTGGCGGGATAAAACGCGGGCACGTCGAGCAACTCACGGTAGCTATCAACCGTCTCTGGATAACGCTTTAACTCCACGCGCTCCCAGGCAAAAACCGGCACGACATCATCGTAGAATTCAGGCACGTTGACGCTACCATCAGGGTTATGCAAAGAAGCGCAGACCTCCATTAAAGCTTGGTTTGGATTATAAATTGCGCCCCCATGAATACCTGAATGTAGGTCACTTTTGGAACCCCTTAGCTTAATCTCGAGGTCAACCAATCCACGTAATGCCGTGGTGATCACGATCTGCTCGCTGTTTGGACTACCCGTATCAGAGACGAGCATAAAATCAGCCTTCGAAAGACGCTCAGCATATTGATCGAAAAACTTTGACATACTAGGACTACCAATTTCCTCCTCCCCCTCTATCACGTAAGTAATGTTAAGCGGCAGGTCGGGATTCGCTTTCAAAACTCGGGAGAGTGCTGCCATGTGTACGATCGTCGGCCCCTTGTTGTCAGCGGCTCCTCGTCCATAAAGTCTACCATCGCGCTCAGTAGGATCGAATGGATCGTCCGTCCATAGGTTAAACGGATCAGCAGGCTGAACGTCGTAGTGGGCATAGATAACAATATGGGGCCAAGCAGGGTCACCAATTCGATCTGCCAGCAGAATTGGATGCAGCTCCGTCTCGACGACTTCGACGACAAATCCTAATTGCTCCAATAAGCCAGTAGCGAACTTACGCGCACCAAGCATACCTTCAGCATAGGCAGGATCAGTCGATACAGATGGGAAACGTATATACTCTTTGAGGACTTCAATAGGTTTTTTCATCAATTAAAACGAGCGATTTGTAAGGTGGATTTTTTTGTGGCGGGCGCGTTGTCAAGCCTAGGCCTAATGAAGGCTACTGTTAGCGTAATTTAATTTATCATTTTTGATCTTCTTGTGCTAGCAACGCAACTGTCTTAGTTAATTTCTCGCAGCCAAACAGCTAAAGCTTATTACTTGCTTAGCACAATCTTGATGCATAAGAAACCAATCATGGAAAATGATCCACTTACCAGTGCAGAGAAAAAAGAGCTCCGCGGCATAGGCCAGCGACTCAAGCCACACCTTCATATTGGCAAACAAGGCCTCAGTGAGACCGTATTTAAAGAGATCGACAGAGCTCTCCTTAAGAACGGTTTGATCAAAATTCGCTTTGAAGCAGCCCGCGAAGTGATTAGAAACTACTGCAATGATATTTCTGAGAAGCTTAAATGTGATTACATCGGAGGGGTTGGCAAAACGGGTATATTCTTCCGCGACATGCCAGAGGAAGCTAAGCTTTTTCAATACAGGCACTAGCCAGAAAAAGTCTTAAACAACATTTTAGAACCATGCACTCTACAATCACGTCCAAAATCACCCCTTACCGACTGCTTTTCATAGCGACTTTTTTAGTTTTCGTTCTCGACCAAATCACTAAGGCGTGGATTTACTGCAATCTGGATTTAGACAGCTATTATCCACCTGATTCGATCGCGGTGATTGATGATTTTTTCTACATCGTACACATCGGAAATGAAGGCGCGGCTTGGGGCATGCTTTCTGGTTACGGCGGATTACTCGCAGTCTTCGCTCTGATCGTACTCTTTGCGATTTACTTACTGCGTGATAAGCTGGAGCTACATCGTAGGTCAATGCAGTACGCTATTGGTCTACTCGCAGGTGGCATTTTGGGCAATATGACCGACCGCTTCGTCCATGGGCACGTCATCGACTTCCTGGATTTTCATTTCCCTTTCACGATCCCTTGGCTTATGCCGACTGGTCGCTACCCTTCGTTTAACATCGCCGACTGTGGCATCGTTGTTGGCACGATTATCTATCTTATTCTCAGTTTCAAAATTGAGGCTAAAAAAGATGGCTGACGGCGCAATGGACTTAAATTCTATATTAGTGTTAATATCGCAACAGGGCGAACTACTCTGAGCATACATTTGTTAGCCTTATCTGAAGCATCATCTAATTTATGCTAAGCCTTGAAAAAATAGCATTTCTCAAAAGTAGCGCTAAGCATTTCTGGTAAATGCCCCAACGCTACTTCTCATAGAGCGTCAGTATGGACTGCTTAAGGGTGCTTAACTTAAGTGGTTTACTTATATAAGCATCCATTCCACTTTCAAGGCAACGAAGTTCGTCGCCGAAGAGGGCATTAGCCGTAAGAGCGATGATTTTAACATCTTTGACTCCCTCACCTGCCTCACCCGCCCGTAGTCGACGCGTGGCTTCAAGGCCATCCATTAGAGGCATCTGTACATCCATAAAAATGAGGTCGTAATCTTTATTGTGAACCAAGTCCAAAAGCTCTCGACCATTTTCAGCAAATTCAGATTCCCAACCGAGGCGACGAAGCATGACCATAATGACCCGTTGATTAGCTATATTATCTTCAGCAACGGCGATCTTGAGAGGCAAGGAATCTGCTGGCTTACCAGTTACCTCCTCCTTTTTTATTGAATCGGAAGAAATCATTTTCTGTTTTTCAAATTCAGACGACAAGGATCGACAATCTCTCATTGCCACGACACCAACTCGGACTCGACTAAAGAAGCTAGAACCCTTGCGGGGCAGGCTTGTTGCCCAGACTTTACCGCCCATCGCTTCACTTAGACTCTTGCAAATGGCCAGCCCCAGGCCAGTGCCTCCATATTTACGAGTCGTCGAGCTATCACCTTGTGAGAATGGCATGAATAGGCGCGAAATCTCTTCGCGCGACATTCCGATACCAGTATCGCGCACTTCAAATTCCAGCTCCGCGAAATTATGTTCTGAGTCTATGCTGTGCGTGCTCACATGCAAGGAAACCTCTCCTGACTTAGTAAACTTAATTGCATTCGAAAGCAGGTTCATAAGAATCTGTCTTATTCTGGTTTCATCACCTCTAATTTTCCTGGGAACATCATCATCCACACTAATTTTTAAACCCAAGCCCTTTTCTTTTGCTTGAGAATAGAACATTGAATTCAATCCATTCACCATGGGTAGGATCGAGAAGTCGCGTAACTCCAGACTCAGGTGACCAGATTCGACTTTAGAAAAGTCGAGTACATCGTTAAGTAGCGACATAAGTGCTTCGCTACTGCTTTTAATTCTAGTAAGAAAATCATCCTGCTCCTCGTTCAGCGCAGTATCGTCAAGCATCTCAACAAAGCCGATTATCCCGTTGAGTGGAGTCCGGATTTCGTGGCTCATGGTAGCAAGGAAGTCACTCTTTGCACGGTTCGCATTGTCCGCTTCGTGAGTCGAGCGAGTGGCCTGTTCGATCATTTGGTTCAGTCTTTCGTTGGTCACCTCAAGCTCTTCTCTGGCATTATCAGCATCTTCCATCATGCTCAGAGCAAATTTACGCCCTTTCGTGAGCTCGCTCGCTTGATCAATCAGATCTGAATTCTTTGATATTAATTCTATTTCGGCCCGCTTCCATCGCTGCTCTACTTCACCGTGATTTCTAGTTACTTGGCGTAAGGTTTCTGATATCTCGTCAAATTCCTTGAATTCAAAAGTTTGAGGCATGAATGCCGAACTAGCCTTACCGATATTGGAAAGATAGTCGTTTAATAAATCAAGATTCGCTTGTAGGCGTTGCACAAAATAGCGAGTGGCTAAAATGGGCAAAGTGACTCCAAAAATTAAGACAGAGATCGCTAGCACCGCACCGCGGAAGAACTCTTGCTGCTGAATCTTGGAGCGCTCTTCACGTATATACTCGATCTCGTCAATTTGTTCGATTAGGTTATAATCAATATTGGAGATCATAGTATTTACCTGCTCAATAAGTTGAGTCCGCTTCTCAATATACTGGCCAAATTGATCAGACGCCATCCATCCAACCACAACTACCGCGACCGCTATGATGGCAAGCGCAGCATAGAGATAGACCATAAGCGAGATACTTCGCTTACGCTTACTCATGCGAGACGCTCCTGACTGTTGTTAGAAGTATCCGCACTCTACTAGGATGATTTGCGAAGAATGGCATCCGAATATTAAACTTTTTCATAACGGGCAGGTAATCCCGCGTTGCGTCGAACCTCATTCACTTCTTCTTTCAGCTCTAAAATACGGGTCTCACGTCGAAACATCCCCTTGCGAAAGCGTTCAAGATCCTTTTGGAGCGCCCCTAAATCCGCGATTCGTTCAGCATTATTGACCGGATCCACAAAGAAAGCCGCCTCCACAATATGATCTTCTGGACTATATTGTCCGCTAATAACGGCATTAGTACGAAAGCCGTCAGCACTCATGATCTCGAGCTTAGCTTCCTTGCCCAAAGCTTCTTCTCCCTGTTTGATTAATTCGACCACGGACTCCAACATAAGAGTATTCACGCCAAGCAACACCTCGAGGTTCTGACCTCGCAGTTCTGATTCCATTGGCATCCGTAACATCTTAATAAACCCAGGACTGGCTCGGTCAATGATGAGGGTACCCGCATCAAAGCGCACGAGGCAAGCCATCGAGTGCGAATAGAGGCAATCCTGAAACTCTTGTAGTCGGGTAACCTCGATACCTAGCATGAACTCTTTTTCTTTAATTTGAGAAACCAAACTGCGTTCAATCCAAACGAAGCTAGCAGTCATGACGCCGCCGAGGGCTGAGAAAAGGTATATTCCCCATGCGGGAGCGTTGATTACGATCAATCCAGTTGCAATCGCAAGCGATGAAAACACACCTAAAAAAAGCGCTAAAATGAATGCACTTAGAGGTAAGTCTTGGATGTTTTTAGATTTCATTCAAAATGCCACAGTGGACTAATGGACAAGAAAAATAGTGTATAAACCCTATTTTGTAAGGATAAGATGTCGCTGTGCAAGCCTCTAAACTAGTGCGAAGACCTTAGAAAGTGGCTTAAGAGAAAAATATACTTCATTGGCGAGCAACACGCATCAGTTCGGCACTGGTCGCATCAATAGCCACTTCATGCGCTATACGATTCGGGTCGTATTGATCAAGTAGTGACCAAAAACATTTACCGTGGTTCATTTCCGTCAAGTGCGCTAATTCGTGAAGAATAATATAATCCTGCAATTCGGGTCGCAGCAAAACAAGGCGCCAATTCAAAGAAATACCTCGACGTGCCGAGCAAGAACCCCAACGGCTCGATTGATCACGCACGGAGAGCAAACTGTAACTAAGCCCGAAACGTTTGGCATGATAAGCCACACGACAAGTAAGTGCATCTTTAGCGAAACGGCGCAAAAGTTGAACTAGCGATGCCTCATCCGCCTTCGGCAGACGAAGAACAAGCACCGCTCCACCCTGCTCAAAAGTATAATTTGCATGCAAACGACCTGTCGCCTCGATCCTTACTTCAAAGACATCGCCACTCGCTGTAATTTGTGGGTGAAGGCTCAACCACTCAGTCAAAGTGTGAATACGGGGTGCTTTCGAGAGCTGCACATCCAGCCAAAGCCTTTGCTTCTCTATAAACTTATCCAATCCACGCTCACTAGTATGCCAAGGCACTGAGGCAACAATCTGATTTTTATAACCTAAGGATAGTCGAAGATGCCGTGTATTCTTACGACGACGTATCTCGACAGGAACAATCTGGCCAGTAGCGCTTAAAAAATCCATGCGTCAGTAAAAACAATTCATACCTATTCAAGCTTGCAAGCATACGGCATTAACCTCGAGTTCCACCCCTTTTATGGCCTGAGATTTCTTTTTTGGGCATGCCAAAATAGTATCGATTGCCCTAGCCGAAGCAAGAGTCAATTCGTACGCTGACCTTATCAATGGCACGGCATGTGCTGAAGTTACTGCGTGTTTAATCATTATGTTAAGGGTGAATTCTTCGACGAGATGTTTAGTCATACTTCGAGAAAAACTTTCCCTCACTACAAATGCCTACATGAGCACTACGCCAATTATAATGTGGCATCTTTGAGCAACAAACAGCGTCTGATTGAAAATACTTTTTTAGAAGAAGGAATCACTTTCACTGTCTACGGAGACAACCAGGGCACTGAGAGAATTTTTCCATTTGATTTGATTCCGCGGATTATCCCTCAGAAAGAGTGGCAATTAATTGAAGAAGGGCTAACACAACGCCTGATAGCGCTCAATCTTTTCCTCCACGACATCTACCACGAAGGTCAAATAATCAAAGACCAGGTGATTCCAGAATCTGTCGTTAAAACTGCAGCTCACTACCGCCCTGAGATGCAGGGAGTTAAAGTTTCGAGAGATATTTACATACAAATTTGCGGCACTGATTTGATTCGCGATGATGCAGGAAATTACCTCTGCCTCGAAGACAATGCGCGCTGCCCATCTGGAGTATCCTACTTACTAGAAAATCGAGAAGCGATGAAGCGCGCTTTTCCCAACCTTTACAGTCAATACAGGGTCAAGCCAGTCGACAACTATCCAGATTTGCTACTAAAAACATTACAACATCTCTCACCGCGTCAGGGACATGGTCCGGTCTGCGTCTTATTGACACCGGGCGCCTACAACAGCGCTTACTTTGAGCACACTTTTTTAGCTCGTAAAATGGGCATCGAAATTGTCGAAGGTCGCGATCTTATCGTCCTCGATGCTTATGTGTATATGCGTACAACCAAAGGGCTAGAACAAGTCGATGTAATTTATCGTCGCTTAGACGATGACTTTCTAGATCCGCTGTGTTTCCGTGAAGATTCAATGCTTGGCGTGTCCGGTTTAATGGAAGCATACATGAAGGGCAACGTTGCCTTGGCTAACGCAGTTGGGACGGGGGTCGCCGACGACAAGGTGATATATGCCTATGTCCCCGAAATTATAAAATACTACCTCGATCAAGAGCCTATTTTACAAAATGTGCCTACCTACCTCGCTTGGCGTGAAAAAGACCGCAGCTATATACTGAGTCATCTCGACTCGCTTGTGGTGAAGTCAGCAAATGAATCTGGTGGCTATGGTATGTTGATGGGGCCGTGCGCAACTAAAAAAGAACTTCAAAATTTCGCAAAAAAAATAGAAAATGAACCGCGAAACTTTATTGCACAGCCTGTAATCTCTCTGTCTCGGCATCCGACAATCTGCGAGGATTTAAGCATCGAAGGTCGTCACGTTGATTTGCGCCCATTTGTTCTCTACGGAGACTCTATTGAGATTATTTCAGGTGGACTCACGCGCGTCGCGCTTAATAAAGACTCTCTCATCGTAAACTCTTCCCAGGGTGGTGGGAGTAAAGATACTTGGGTGCTCAATGATTAATCTTAAAAAATGAAATGCTTTCAAGAGTAGCTAACAGTTTATATTGGCTTAGCAGATACTTGGAACGCGCTGAAAATCTAGCGCGCTTAGTTGAAGTGAATCGCTACGAGTCACTCGACAGCACTGATCCAAACCCGTGGCTTCCATTACTCTACACGACTTGCACTGAGAAGATATTCAGGGAATCGAAGGAGCAAGATGTGGGCATGTTTATTTCTTTCTCGGAGGATAATCCAGATTCAATCCGTGAGTGCGTCGCCCACGCAAGAGAAAATGCTAGGATGGTTAGGGATCAAATTTCTGAAGAAATTTGGCGTGATCTGAATCGCTTCCATTTATTCATTCGATCCGAAGATGCAGTGGAGCTATGGCAAAATCAGCCAGAAACCTTCCACCGGCGCACCATCGAGTTTTGCATGCTTTTATCCGGCTTAATACATGCCACAGTGCTTCATGATGAAGGCTGGCACTTCATGCAAATTGGCAAGTTGATTGAACGTGCGGATAAAACCACGCGTGTCCTCGACATGCTCGCCTATTACCAAGGCATAGCTCCGCGCGCTAAGCTTGCATCAGCACTAAAATCTTGTTCCGCATTCAACGCATTTCAAGCAGAATATCGTAGCAGAATAAGCTTGGATAATGCCATGAGCTTTCTTCTTTTTTCTGCATCTTTTCCGCGATCGGTACGCTTTTGCATTCAACAGTTAGACTATCACCTCCATGCTGTATCTGGTAGTCCAATTGGCAGCTATACTAATGAGGCTGAGCGCATAACTGGCAGCACGCTCGCACAGCTTAATTTTTCAAGCTCCTCAAATATATTACAAGTAGGTTACCATGATTATATAGACTCACTTCAAAAACAATTTAATGAAATCGGGCAACAAGTGTTTGATACCTATATTCTATTGCCCTTGGAAATCCGCAGTAACACAAATAGCGAGACTCGACGACGACAAAATGACCATCAACGACAACAGCAACAATAGTTAGTGAGATGCGACTCAAAATATACCATCGTACTGTGTATGAATACGCAAATGCTGTCATTAATAATAATAATGAAGTCCGCTTGAGTCCGAAGCTGACTCCTTACCAACAGGTCGAGACGAACTTCATCAGTGTTCTCCCGGCAACACGCCTGACTCGTTACACAGATCTAAATTTTAATCGGGTTCATCACTTTAATATCCCTCAGCCGCACCAGCAACTGACCATTGATAGTCGCTGCACGGTAAAGACCAAGAGGCCATTTGAAATCGATTCACTACCCTATGGCTATGCACACATTGAAGTGAAAAAATGCTCACAACATGATTCCTGCCACACCTACCTACAAGACAGTTCTTTTGTCGAAAAGACCCCGCATATCTGGCGTGAGGCATTAGACATACAAGCGGACTCCACTGATGTATTCCAAACGTGCTATGCGCTCATGGACTTTATCTATTCAGACTTCACCTATGCTTCAGGAGCCACCCAAGTCACAACTCATGCTAGCGAAGTGATTAAAGGTCGGATCGGCGTCTGTCAGGATTTTGCACATGCAATGACCGCCTATTGTCGAAGCCTAGGAATACCTGCACGTTACGTTAGCGGCTATTTTTTTGATTCTACTCTCGATCAGAAATTACGTGGATCTGAAGCTTCGCATGCATGGGTCGAAGTTTATTTGGGACAGCATGGTTGGGTCGGATTGGATCCTACCAACCGTAAAGTAGTCGACGAAAATTACGTCGTGCTCGCATATGGTAGAGACTACCGAGATGTGGCGCCGGTTATAGGCACATATTTTGGCAGGAGCGGCAGCCAATTAACCATTCACGTGAAAGTTGAGTCCTTAGAAACAAATACTGCCGGTGTATCCTAGGCACGACCTGAGTAGCCAGATTACCCCGCAACAAAACGCGTTATTGGCCTAGTATTCATAATTTTAGCGAACACGATCCTAAGATACCGATCCCAAATTTTACAAAACAATGCTTCCGAGTTGACGGCACAATTCAAGCCTCCTCTAAAATATCGACAACATTTTGCGTATAGCGACGTAGAACCGACTCAGGATCGATCCCCTTAGCTCGACAGGCTGCGGCGATCTCGAAGAGCTGTTTGCCAAGAGTTACCTCGTTGAAAGTGTCTGAAACGGCATCAATTGCTGTCTGATCAATGATTGCCTCGGAGGACAAACCCATCTTTTGTATCTGTTTATAAACATCCTTGGCAAACATCAGTGCGGGCAACTGCTTGGGTAAATCTTTAAATATACCAGATTGTGCAGGACCACGCTTACGCTCGGCTGACTTAATTTGATCCCACTGCACAAGTGCTGCTTGCGAAGAATTGAGGCTATCTTTTCCGAAGACATGAGGGTGACGACGTATCAATTTTTCATTGACCACATGACAGACGCTCTCGAAGTCGAAATGCCCAGCCTCCTGGGCCATCTGAGTGTGCATGACTACCTGCAGGAGGACATCACCTAACTCCTCTTGCATATGATCGAGGTCGAGGCGGTCGATCGTCTGCAAAAGCTCACAACACTCGTCGACTAGACATTCGGCGATAGATTGATGGTCCTGTTCAATGTCCCATGGGCAACCAGTATCTGGTTCACGCAGGGCGGCGACAGTTTTGATTAAATCTTCAATGGCATTCATAGAAGTATTGAGAATAATGGTTTCAAGTCAGAATGTCTAACCAGAGGTCTTCCTTAAAACCGACTAGGCCAAAAGAATCACCCAATGCGAATGGACGTTTGACTAGATTACCACGGTCAGTCAGTAAATTGAGGGCATCGGTCTGAGACATTTGTGGCAGCTTTAACTTCATGTTTAGCTCTCGGTAATCGCCACCAGCGGTGTTGAAAAGTTTACTCAAATCACCACCTTGAAAATCGAGCATTTGCTTGAGCTCACTCACAGATGGAGGCGTCTCGCGGATGGGTCGTTCATCGTAGTCAATCCCTTGAGCATCAAGCCACTTAGTCGCTTTTTTGCAGCTTCCACAATTTTTATAGGTGTAGATTTTCATACTACCAATAGATGGATGCAGAATCACTCGACCGTCAAGACCTGCCCGAGTGTCGTATTGGGTAATTTAAAAGAATCGCCCGCTTTACGACCTAACAAGCGCCCAGCCAGTGGTGATTGCGCCGTGATCACAGTGACTTCGTGCCCATCCATAGAAATCGTCTGTCCACCCGCGGTGCCTGCGAAGAAGAACCATTCGACTCCCTCTCCAAAGTCACAACTGAAAAGTGCTCCAAGACAGACTTCTTCATTAGGCTTGAGCAAATCCTCGCGCTCCGATTGAAGCTCTTCAATGGCCTCTGCCCAATTGCGCGCTTGGGTAGCCTGCCCTGCCGCGAGGTAAGAGGCTTCCAGTCCCTGCGTATCCCATTGCGACTCGGCGCGAGATTCCTCGTTAGTCGCATACTCCGCGGCATCTTTAGACGCATTGACGGCATGCAGGAGCTCTTCTCGAAGGGTCGCTATTAAGCGCTGAAAAAAATGAGACTTATCGATCACGTAGTCACAAGGGTTTAGATCGAAACGTGGTTGACAAATTAAATCGACCAACAAAAAACCCGCTATTAAAGCAGGTTTGAGAAGAATAATACTCGATGCCGAACTTTATTAGCTCTTGATCTCACGGTGGAGTGTATGACGGCGAAGGAATTTGTTGTATTTCTTCTTTTCGATTCGGTCAGGCTGTTGCTTTTTGTCACGAGAGGACATATAGCGGGAAACAGGTTTACCCTCGGCGCGGGCTTCGGTGCATTCTAAAATGATGTGCTCTCTGGGCATAACTAAAATTGGTTGGTGATCTGAAAAAAATAGCGGACGTTAGGTGCTCACCAAGATGAAGCAACCCTTTTTTCCAGCTATTTGAGAGTAATTAATGGGACTCGCCCGCTGCTAGCAGTTTCTCGAAATATGCGATTGTCGGCTTGAGACCCTCGTCTAGTGAATACTTCGGCTCCCAACCAAGGACTTTTCTAGCCTGTGTAATATCGGGCTGGCGCTGCTTAGGGTCGTCGGATGGTAGTGCCTCGTGGATGATCTTAGATTGGCTTCCAGTCATTTTGATGACTTTTTCGGCAAGTTCTAAAATGGTGAACTCACTAGGATTACCTATATTGATGGGGCCTACAGTTTCGCCTTGGTTCATAAAGCGTATGATGCCCTCGACCAAATCATCACAATAACAAAAAGACCGCGTCTGCTGACCTTCTCCATAAACAGTAATATCAAGGCCTTTAAGGGCTTGCACGATAAAGTTAGAGACCACGCGGCCATCGCCAGAGCACATATTAGGACCGTAAGTATTAAAAATACGAGCGATACGGACATCGACACCATTCTGCCTGTGATAATCCATGAAGAGCGTCTCCGCACAGCGCTTACCCTCGTCATAACAGGAGCGAATACCAACCGGGTTCACGTTGCCCCAGTAAGCCTCCGGCTGAGGATGGACAGAAGGATCTCCGTAGACCTCTGAAGTGGAAGCCTGGAAAATACGAGCATTCACTCGCTTAGCTAGCCCCAGGCAATTGATCGCCCCCATGACCGAAGTCTTGATAGTCTTGATGGCATTATACTGGTAATGCACAGGAGACGCAGGACAAGCCAGGTTATAGATCTGGTCGCACTCAACTTTGAACGGATCGGTCACATCGTGGCGCATCATTTCAAAATTTGGATTTTCAAGCAGAGCCTGGAAATTAAGCTTATTCCCAGTAAAAAAGTTATCCATACAGATGACTTCGTGGCCTTCTTCGATAAGACGCTTTGAAAGGTGGCTACCTAGAAATCCGGCACCACCAGTAATCAGAATACGCATATAAAAACAAAACAAGTTGTGATTTATAAGAACACAATGATAATATCCACATTTTTGGATATGAAAACTGAAAATTTATTTGTATATCGAATCGTCATTGACCTGCCTATTATAAGTAAGTGCCCTTTGCTATTGCTCGCGCATGAGGAGCAAGCTGGTGAGACGCTGCGTCAATGCCCAGCCACTTCGCATTGATGGAGCTGGATGCAAGCCAACGCAGAGTGCGCCTGAGCGTGGGTGAGCTGGCTACTTTCCGAAATCGACCAAGACCTTGCGGTAACGGTAGCAACCTTTGGCGGGCAGTGGTCGGCCGACAGTGGCACAAGAGCTCCGAGAACCTAATCAAAGCCGAGCATCCTGAGGCACGCTTCGAAGTCACCGTAAGTGCCGATTGGCGACACAGCAACTGGCTATTTCAACTCAATGGACGCATCGATCAACTCTTACCAACCTCGGAGGGCGCTCTAGTCCGAGAGGTCAAAACTATACGCAGCCCCCTACCTATGCCCGACAAGACTTTGCTCGCGGACTACCCCGCTTACTTTGCCCAGGCAGCGACTTATCAATCGATGCTCGAAGTGCTACCCGAATATGCGGGTCAGTTAATTACCGCAGAGGTTCAATTCATCAATATCGAAAACGGTGCACTCCAATCCGTTTCGTTAGGACCATCAGAGCATGCCATTTTTAAAAAGCAACTCGATCAACTCATCCCATTCTTAGATGAGCGCCTTGAAAGCCTAAACCGCTTGCGTGAGGCTCAGATTAAGCCCGCATTTGATACTCTAAGAGTCGGGCAAGCCGAGCTTTTCCAAACGCTACACAATGCCGCACTCCAATCGCGCCATGTTTTCGCGCAGGCACCCACGGGCTTTGGTAAAACAGGAATCGTCCTAGAACACGCGCTGAAACACATGCAAAGTGGTCTCTACGAGCGCTGTATTTACCTAAGCAGTAAATCGACTGGTCAGCTTGAGACGGTCCGTCAACTAAAGCAAATGATTGGCCACGACCTGCGCTACATCCAGATGCGAAATCGCAATGAACACCGAATTGAGAGCGAACACCACACTTGTACTGGCGATCAGCGCTGCAATGATGAACTCGGTCAAAACTGGCGGGAGGCCGCCATTCAAGCACCCGAACTATTCGAGGATGGTAGCTTAGAAATAGCCCGCGCCAAAGAAATTGGTGCGACCACAGGCATCTGTCCCTACGTATTGACCAAAGCATGCTTACCCTTTGCCGAGATATGGATCGGCGACAGTAATTACGTCTTTTCCCCTGACAGCAGGCCCGTCTTCATGGAAGCTCAGGGCTTTGACCCAGCGCGCACCTTGCTAATCGTCGACGAAGCCCATAATTTGCCAGATCGCACCGCTGAATGTTTGAGTCTAGAGCTCGCTAGTGCCGACCTGCTTTTTGCGATAGAAGAGCTACGTGCCCATGGAGCCTCTCGCCGCCTACTCGCCACAGCGACAGAACTCTGCCGCTGGATCGAAAGCCTCAGCCCGAAACAGATACTGACTGGCAGTCACTTCTACGCGGGCCAAGACCTTTGCGAAGATTTTTCCGAACAGCTAAAACTAGCCGCCTTCGATTATGATGCCACTGCACCATTCGCTATAAAACTGATTAGGAGCATCCCAAAATTAGGCGAAACGCTTTCCCTGCCTTCGCAACAATATCTGCACTGGGTGCCTCGGAGCGGAGTCATCACCGCCACCTGCCTAGACACCAGCGAATGGATAGCCGAGTGCCTAAAACCCTTTGCTGGCAGTATAATGATGTCGGCTACCCTTTCACCCTTTGAAAGCTACCGGGAAAACTGCGGACTAGATAAAGAGTCCGTCACCATCGCCCAAGCTCAGACGCCTTGGCGCGACGAAGCCTACGATGTAGCCATTGATTGCCGTGTCGACACACGCCTCAGCGAGCGAGAACGCCACTACGAGACGACCGCCCGCACCATCGTCGAACTAATTTCGCATAATGCGGGTGCGCCTATTGCCGTATTTTTTGCATCCTACCTCTATGCCGAAAACATACAGGCTTATATTGAAGTGCTCGCTCCTGAGCTTTGTATCCAGCGACAACCACAAGGTGTGAATCTTGCCGAGCAGACTACTTTCATTGATGAAGGATTATTAATAGCCGATGCACTTTTTCTAATTCTTGGTAGTAGTTACGCAGAGGGGATCGATCAACTAGGCGGACGCGTCGAACAAATCATGATCGTA
>PKCJ01000020.1 GCA_002862945.1 Opitutia bacterium
ACTACCGAGGAGGCCAATATTGAAGCGGCTAGCCATGCACTCAAAGAGAAGGAGGTCGAGCGCAGCGAGCTTGATACTCAGATCAAGACAAAGGAGGAATCCATCGCGCGTTTTCGCACACAGCAGTTAGAGGTTAAAAAGAATGATGAGTACCGAGCCCTCACCCACCAAATCGAGCAAACTGAGCAAGAGATCTCGGACCTCGAAGTGCGTGGAATTGAACTGTTGATCGAAATCGATGAATCCTCTGAAACTTTTCATGACGAAAAAAGCACGATAGAAGCTAGGATAGTGAAAGAGCGAAAGCAGATTGCCTTACTCGGCGAACGTGAAGAAAATCTAACAGCTAAGATTGATGAAGCCAAGGCAGTCCTTGAAACCGCGCGATCTATGGTTGAAGAGCAGTATGTCAGTCACTATGACCGCGTGAAGAAACTTTCAAAGCGTCCGCCTTACGTTGCCAAGATCCAGGCACACAGATGCGGGAGCTGCCACTTACGCGTCTCGAACGAGGTCAACAGCAGTGCTCCTGTTGCGGGCGAACCACATTTTTGTGATCAGTGCGCCTGCATGGTCTACGCCTAGCAGTGAGATATAAGTAACAATAAGCGCTCCTCACATGAACAGTTATAGATCGAAGCGCTAAAAAGATGGTACACCTGAAGGGACTTGAACCCCTAACCTCCTGATTCGTAGTCAGGCGCTCTATCCAATTGAGCTACAGGTGCATTAGAGAAGTGCGGGATAAAGACAAAGCTAAGCTCGCAGTTCAAGCAGAAGTTTCAAAAAAGTAAGCCGTCGCGTCAATCTGCCGAGAAGCGCACGACATAAACCATGATCGTTGCGGTGGCACTCAGAGCAATGAGCAAGCACCAGAGTAGCATGGCAAGCTGTGGCTTACGATTGATGAGAACGATGAGCCCGCCCAAGATCAGCCATATTATTAATTTAACCAGAATCCAAGTTTCGGTATAACTGTGCCCTAACTTTGGAATTAGACCAAAGCCAGCTACCAGAATCAATAATAGACCAATGCCACTTGTTATAGAGCCAAGCTTGCGAATCGAGACATTTTCTGGTGCCGCCATGCTACGAGCGAGTAAAGCGCCATAACCGAGGAAAACCATAGAAATGCCGACAATATGAAGAACTTGGTAGAAGCTAGGGTCCATTCTTACAGGTTAAACCAAAACTTAGAAAATGGAAGTCTCTTTTTTAACGTGTATTGGGTAAATAATGTCATCAAAGGCTATCCACGACTTCCCTAATGAAAAAGCCCGACAGACCTCTGTAGGGCTTAAAATGAACTACGAATCAAGGAAGCTAGACCGCTTTTGGTATTTCTACGGGTATATCAACTAGATGAGTATGCTTGCGTTTGACCTTATTCAAGCGAGAGCGACGGCGCAACATGCGGTCTAGTTTTTGCACTAAGTCATCAATTGATTTATAAAGATCGTCGGTGTCTGCGGATGCGAAGTGATCGTTTCCCCTAACCTCGAGTTGGCCTTTCGCGATAAATTCTCTCCGGTGGGTAGATTGATGGTGGTCATATTCTAGCTCTACGCGCATCCGTATAATGTGATCATCGTGCTCGAAGAGTTTTTCCGCTTTTTCGTGAACCATATTTTTGATCGCCTCAGTTAATTCCATATTCAAACCAGAGATGATAATGTCATGTTGCTTCATATGTATTTTCCTTTTTTAGTGATTCCAGTTAACGTAGCCGATTAACCCCGCTGCCTATAAAATGAGCATAAAAAAAGCCAATTTGTGAACTCATACTAAAATCATGAAGCAATTTGAATACTTCAAACGATTCTCCGTAATCATCATTACGGGTGGTTCCTCTGGGATTGGCCGCTCAATTATCAAAGCAATTTTAAAAATAGCCCCTGAGGCGCAGTTGTGCAACCTTTCTCGCTCGAAACCAGACATTTCTCTAGGGAATAGCGGGCAGCACTACCCCGTCGATTTGAGTGATGCGCAGGCACTTGTAGAGGTCGCTGAGATGCTCAAGGCCAGAATCGAGTCCGCACCCGAGGGTGAGGTCTTGCTAGTCAACAATAGCGGCTTTGGTGACTACGGCAGATTCCCCTATCTAGAAATTCATAAACAATTATCAATGATTGATTTAAATATAAGGGCTGTAGTCGATTTAAGCGCTCGTCTACTACCTGTAATCCTGCCCAGAGGCGGCACTATAGTGACGATCGCATCCACCGCAGCCTTCCAGCCGACACCATTTTTAGCCACGTATGGTGCGACGAAAGCCTTTGTTCGGAATTGGTCACTCGCGCTTGGCGAAGACCTACGTGGTACTCAAGTGCGCACACTCGCAGTTTGCCCAGGTCCCACCCGCTCTAATTTCTTTAAAGCAGCCGGATTTGAAACGCCTCCCATGGATCAGGGTGCCAATCAAGGCCTTGATATGTCATCGGATCAAGTGGCTGCTTACACCCTTCGCGCCATTTCTAAAGAGCGCTCCCTCATCGTAACCGGCTGGAAAAATCGCCTAATCACCTTTTTCGGCAGCCAACTACCGCTTATCACCGCGACACGTATCAGCGCGGGTATTCTGCGCAAGATGCGCCTCGAAAAACACAAGGGTGCTAAATAATTAATTCACTTATTTAAGGCGCCATCTTAATTTTTCCATATTTCCCATACACCCACACCTACTCGCCAGTATCAAATGTATAATCCTTACGGCGAAGAAGCCCCACTAGTCGACCTAGCCGATTTTTCGAGCTGGATCGTGCAAGAGGACGATAATCTACTGATCATTAACAAGCCAGGTTGGCTAGTCTGCCATCCATCAAAGAATGGTCCCATGTCAAGTCTAGTCGGCGTGGTGCGAGAATACACTGGTGCAGAAAAGCTACATTTGGTCGCCCGGCTAGACCGCGAGACGAGTGGCCTCGTCATCTTTGCTAAGCGTCCTTCGGTCGCTCGCAAATTTCAGATGGCGATCCAGAACCGCCTCGTTAAAAAAACCTACATCGCGCTGCTTCAGGGCGAGTTCAGCGGGTCTATCCGCATCGACCTGCCCATCGCTCGCCGACGGAAAGGAGGCGGCCCTGTGATCGTAAAATCCGAAGTCAGTGACGACCGTAGCGCTCAAGAAGCTGTAACCGAATACATACCCCTAGTATTCAAAAATGGATTTACCCTTTGCCGCGTAGTGCCCGAGACTGGCCGCAAGCATCAAATCCGTGTGCATGCCGAACACCTTCAACACCGTGTGGTTGGCGATAAAATCTACGGTCCAGATGAGACGCTCTACATCGAGTTCATTGAGAAGGGCTGGACAGAGCGACTCGCCGCCACCCTACCCATACAGCGACAAGCACTGCACTGCTACCGTTATGACTTTGAATTCCAAGAAGGCAGGGTCAGTTTCACAGCGCCCCTGCAGGCAGACATCTCAGACTTTTGCCTCAAACAGATGGGGCTGAGCTTGGAAATAATGAACCATTTGTGCCTGTAAAAGACCCTCGTAGCGACCAGTTTAAACAAGTCGCCGACTAAAACAATGCTCAGTGGCGGTGTGGCTTCATCGTAAAGTCAGGTGAGCCTGGATTTTCCAGATCTAGAGGATCGTCTAGCTCAGCTTGTAGCGTCTCAAAGTCCGCCATCAGGCTTTGTAACTTCGGTGCATACTCGGGGTTATTGGCAAGATCCTGCATTTCCTGCGGATCTTCCCTCAAATTGTAAAGGCGCAGCACATCGATGGTCGGATAGATAACTAGTTTATAGTCATCCTTAAGGATCGCCCGTTGTAGATTCTTTTTGTAAGCGCCGTAAATCGCATCGTAGTGTTCGACAGTCTCGTCCTCTAACAAAGGTAGCAGGCTCTTAAACTCGACCTGCTCGGGAAGTTCAACACCTGCAAGTTCCAGTGATGTTGGCATCACATCTTGTAAGTAAATTGGCGCGTCGATTTGCGCACCGGCTTCGACACCAGGACCAACGACCATGAACGGCGGACGCAAGCTGTGCTCATACATATTTTGTTTGCCAATCAAACCATGACGACCGACGGCTAGGCCATGGTCGGCAGTGAAGAAGATGTAGGTGTTGTCGCGATAGCCGCTCTTCTCAAGGGCATCGAGAATGCGACCGATTTGCACATCCATGTGCGTAATGATGGCGAAGTATTCTTGACGGTTCACCTTAATTGAATACTCACTACGAGGGAATGGAGCCAAGCGCGCATCGCGCAAACTTTCACCGCAGCCGATCTCATCTTGATGAGGATACTTCGCTAGGAAGTTTTCAGGTAGTTCAATTCGATCTAAGGGATACATATCGACATACTCTTTAGGAGCCTGACGCGGATCGTGCGGCGCATTGAAAGCGAGATACATGAAGAACGGCGCCTCGTCGTCTGTTGCTTCAGCGAGGAAACTTTCGGCGTGCTGGGCAATCACTTCACTCCAGTGCGTGCCACCCTCCCAAAAGCCACCGTATTTGGTTTCCCATGGCTTCCAGCCTGCCTCATATGCGGCCTCATCGACTGGCCGATTATAGCCGTCTTTTACGTCCATCGGCATACCTGGGCGAATATCTACAGCCACATCAAAGATCTTAGCCGCATCCATTGGCACGTGCCATTTACCAGTCATGTAGGTGCGATAGCCCGCCGACTTGAGCAACTGCGACCAAGTCTGCCCAGCAGCAACGGCAGGCTTAAAATCCGCAGCCTTGCGCGGCGTGCGCCAGACAAATTGCCCTGTATTGATCATCGAACGACTGGCCATGCAAACCGCCCCAGTCCACGATCCCATATTGTAGGCGCGTGTGAAGGTTGTGCCCTCTGCGACGAGACGGTCCAGATTTGGCGTATCAATATCGAGGTGACTATGTGCGCGGATGGTTTCGTAACTCAAATCATCCGCAAAGATGAATAGAATGTTGGGCTGTTCAGTTTTCGCGGCAGACAATACGGATAGACCACAAACTGAAGCAACCAGAGAAAGTTTCAAATGGGATAGATTCTTCATATACTAAATAACACTCAGCTTTAACATAGCCTAATCTACTGAACTGAAGTAAGCTTTAAAGTGAAAACATGCTGACACGGCAAAGTGCTTGGATTAAAGCGAGGCAACTCAACGGCCAATGCGCCATCGACCGCTGTGGTCTTCAGTTCACCGTCAAAACCAAGCATTGTTACAGCGGAATCAGCGCTCAGTGCGATATCCTTGATAGTGAATACACCAGAATCAGGAAGCCTAGTGATCATAGCATAGACCGTATCATCCTTAGCGGTAAAATAGCACTCCTTTCGAGCTTGGCCGTCGCGAGGGTATTTTGCCATTTCAATAATCGGATCTGGGATACCTTTATGGAATTCTTGCTTAGTGTATTCGCGAATCTCGCCTGCGCTCCATTGGCAATCTCTCTTCCAACGACGACTGCCGTAAATCGCTTCGCCATTCACATCGAGCCACTCACCGATCTGAACCAGGCGATCTTCCATCACTACTGGAATACGACCATCAGCGGTCGGGCCAATATCGAGGAGGAAGTTACCACCGCGCGATACAATATCACACAACATGAAGATTAACAGCTCACCTGTATTGTAGTCATCGTAAGTTTCGACACGGCTATACCCAAAGGACTTGCCGATACCACGATTCTCTTCCCATAAGATGCTAGGATCTGCAAAACCAGAACCATACTCGGTAGTGTAATAACCGCCATGCTCCTTGCGCACCTTGCCCCAGCGGTCATTAATCACGACTTCGTCCTTATTCGGAGCATTGTTAAATAGCCATGCGAGCAAGGGCTTGGTCTGCCAGCGCTCTTCATCCATCCACCAGTCACCATCGGAGAAGATCAAAGCTGGTTGATACTTTTCCACGATTTCTTTAAACTGCGGATACATCACCTTATGAATATATTTTTTTAGAGTCACATCGTTGCAGGGCTTCTTGCGCCGAGTCGGTTGGTCTACTTCTGGCCAATACGGATTGAACCAATCCCAGATCGAATAATAGAGACCCATCTTAATACCCTCTTCACGAACCGCATCGGTCAAATCGCCAACCAAGTCGCGAAATGGTCCAGAGTCTACAGAGTTCCATGGCATGCCAAAGCTCTCTGTAGCTTCTTTACTCGGCCACAGGCAATAGCCGTCATGGTGCTTTGAGGTTAGCACCACATACTTGGCACCACTGCGCTTGAAGACCTTCGCCCACTGGGTCGGCTCAAACATGTTGGCAGTGAATTGTGAACGAAAATCCGAATATTCGAAATCCTCACCATAAATACGATTATGAAACTTCTGTGTGGCGGCAGCGCGCCCCACTGCTGCTTGATGTTTGCCGGTTTGGTCGCCATCCTTGGCGTGCCAATACCACTCTGCATATGTGCCACGCGGCGCAAACGCTGGCACCGAATACAGGCCCCAGTGGATGAAGATCCCGAACTTCGCATCTGGAAACCAATCTGGGGTTGCACGGGAATCCAGCGACTCCCAAGTTGCTTCGTAATTAACATCCTTAGCAAGGCAAGTCTTGGCGATGACAACACTGATTAGGGCTAATGTGAGTTTTTTCATAATTTTTCGATTCCTTGAGGTAGTTATTTTTATTTTTTCTTGGCGGACTTCTTTACATTGTGATTCCATGTTCCGTTCTTGTGTTTTTCTAAGACTTCATGAGAGAGCTCCATCGCACGGGCACGATCGTCTTCGTCGTATTCCCAAAAATCTTCAATCGCTTTATTATATGCGAACTCGGGGCCATCAACTTTATATTCGCTACGCAAGTCTCTGAGTTGCTCCTTCAGCTCGACCACGATCGATGCGTATTCAGGATTATCATACACATTGTTATCCTCGCCGGGATCATTCTTTAAATCGTAGAGTTCCCATGCTGGCGGTGTATCAGGGCTGTCTTCTCCTTGCCAACCAGTGCCGTAGAACATGATTAATTTGTAGCGCTTTGTGCGGATCGCTATGTGCGCGGGATTATCGTGGTGCGCCATGTGCATGGCATAGTGATAGTAGGCAGCCTTCTTCCAACTCGCCGGTTCCGCGCCACTCTCAGTGATGGACTTAAAACTGCGGCCCTGCATGTAGTCGGGCGTCGCCACTCCGGCAAAGTCGAGCATGGTCGGTGCAAAGTCGACATTCTCGACGATTGCATCGCTACGAGTCTTGGCTTCAATACTCGGGGGATAACGAACAATCAGGGGCATGCGCATAGACTGCTCGTAGGCCCATCGCTTGTCAATGTAGTCGTGCTCGCCAAGATAAAAGCCTTGGTCTCCAGTATAGATGATCACGGTATTATCGTAGAGTCCTTCTGCTTTTAGGTAAGCGATCACACGCGCGACATTGTCATCCACACCCTTCACGCATCGCATGTATGCCTTCAGGTAGAGTTGGTATGTCTGACGTTTGATATCCGCATCGTTGAGCGAATGGTCCACCTGTGCAGCCCATGGTGTTTTGGGATCCTCGGCATAATTGCGACGTAGGTTACGCCGCCCGACCGATGTGCCCATATAGGGCATTAATTCGTCGTTGTGGCCGCGTGTGGCGATTGAGCCGTTATTGTGAATATCCCACATATTGGCAGGTTCAGGGATATCCACATCCTCAAGGTAAGACTCATAACGCGGCGCATATTCGAAGTAATCGTGTGGCGCTTTAAAGTGTATTTTTAAGAAGAAGGGTTTGCTTCGGTCACGCTTATCTTGAAGCCAATCGAGAGCAGAGTCTGCGATACAATCACTCGAATGTCCGGTCATTTCAACTGCATCTGGCCCGAATTTTAGGGCACGTTTTGAGTTATAAGGATTCGGGCGCTCGATTTTCCCCTTCATCCCTGACTCAAAAAAGACCGGATTAAAATAGAAGCCCTGCCCAGGCAGAACTTTGAAATAATCAAAAGTGCTTGGACGCTCTTTCAGGTGCCACTTTCCGACCACTGCTGTCTGGTAGCCAGCTTTCTTCATCTCCATCGAGAGATACTGGCGCTCGGGTGGAAGCTTTTCATTTAGTGTTAGGCAGCCGTTGATCGCGCTGTATTGGCCGGTCATGATACAGGCGCGACTGGGCGTGCAGATCGCATTATGTGCAAAGGCATTTTCCAGTATCATACCCTCGGCGGCGAGCGTATCAATTGTCGGCGTCGGATTCAGCTCAGCCAAGCGTCCACCGTAAGCACCTACTGCCTGTGAGGTATGGTCATCCGACATGATGAAAATAATGTTTGGCTTCGACTGGATCGTAGCCTGCAGCAGCGAAGCAACAGTCAGTGAAATTGAAAAGACTAGGGATAAGGGGGTATTCATAAATTAAACCGGCGACTAATTCGCTCTGCGCGCTATGGTTTCAATCTTGTAGCAAAGTGCGATTTTGTTCAAGGCTATGTATGGCGTCGTGACAAGGAGGTCATCGTCGGTCAATTTCCAGTCAATCACAACAGACTCTTAAATGCAGCCCTTCACCCTACTCAACCTTGCACCTTTATTGACTGTAATTGCAGCCCTCACCGCGCAAGCGAAACAGCCGAACATAATCTTCTTAATGTCTGACGACCAGAGCACCTATACTATGGGTTGCTACGGTAATTGCGACGTGCAGACACCAAACCTCGACCGCCTCTCGGCCGAAGGCATCACCTTTGACAATCACTACGTAAGCACCGCAATCTGCATGGCTTCACGCGCGACTGTAATGACGGGCATGTATGAATATAAAACAGGCTGCAACTTTCAGCACGGCGATCTAACGAAGAAAAAATGGCTAAAGTCCTACCCCGTCTTACTACGTGAAGCGGGTTACCTGACTGCCTTTGCGGGGAAGTTTGGCTTCGACATTATCGACGGTCCTGATGGCAAACGCTTACCTACGCCCGAGCACGACTTTGATTTTTGGGGCGGCGGCGAAGGCCAAACCAAGTATAATACTATGGCTAATGCCTCAATGAAGGAATATGCGGACGAATACCCGCACTCCACCCTCTCCTACGGAGCCTTTGGCAGAGACTTCATCGCTCAAGCCGCACTAGCAGACCAGCCTTTCTGCTTATCTATCAGTTTCAAAGCACCACACAAACCAGCCACACCTGATCCACAGTTTGAAGCTATCTACGCTGGAAAGACTTTCATTAAGCCTGCCAACTATGGACGCGAAAACGGTAAACACTTCTCAAAGCAAAGCAGACAAGATCGCCAATACGAACGCTTCGAAAGCTGGGGTTATGCCGACAGATACGACGAGGTCATGGCGATTTACCATCAACAAATTTATGCCATCGATGTCGCCGTAGGCATGATACGCGAAGCACTCAATGCGCAAGGCATCGCCGACAATACCGTGATCATATATACCTCTGATAACGGCTTCTTCTGCGGCTCCCACGGTTACGGATCCAAAGTTTTGCCTTACCAAGAATCTACTAAGGTGCCACTGATTATTTACGATCCGCGCCATACAAACTCGGGTAAGCAACTGCGCTCTGACGCGCTCACTGCCAACATCGACTTCACACCCACTATGCTGAGCCTTGCAGGATTGCCTGTGCCTGAGAATATGGATGGCACCGATCTGATGCCACTCTACAAAGACCCAACGGCCGATATCCATGAAACGATTGCCTTGATTAACGTCTGGGGTAACCCTGCCACCCACGCGCTAGCCGTTGTCACGAAAGACATGAAATACATCCATTGGCCCTATGCCGCTGAAGGCTTCGAAGCCAGCGATGAACTTTACCATCTCAGTAAAGATCCTCACGAACTCGTGAACCAAGCGGATAACCCCGAATACGCCGCTGCCATGAAGCAGATGCGTCAACACTATGATGAACAACTAGCGAATTGGACTAAAGAAGCGGTGAGCTATAATGAATACCAAAGCTACAGCACGGCCTTTGACCGCACCGTAGAGTGGGCAGATAAATCCGATGCATTCTTAAAGGGACAATCTAGTTCCAAGAAAAAGTAGAATCATTAAGCAAAACGAACCGAGGCACGACTAGTTCTTTTTCTTCTGCCGGTTGTAGTTCACCCTGTCTTGATCTTTCACCTGCGGTGGCACAGCCCCGTGAGTAGGATCGTAAAGCGGAATTCCCATTGCTTGGGCGGTGTTCCAACCTAGCTTCGGCGACCGAGCAACATAGGCATAAAAGGGAGCGGTTTCGATCTCATCACTAATGAATAGTGGTGCCAAGGTAGTGATACCCTCAGCTAGTTTCACTTTGAAGGTCACTTCCTTCGCACCCTCAGGAATCGGCATGCGTGTATCAATATCGGCAACGAGTAGTCGAGCTTCAGTGAAGTTAAACGCTTTGCCATATTTTCCAGAATTGATTGCGGCATCGGCTTCCACTGGCCAACGACGCAGCGATATTTCATAGTCACCTGACTCAGCGACTTCTACCGCCCAATGCCCAGGTTTAGCAAACGCACCTTGCATAACATGTGGTTGATACCACGGGATATTTTCGACCAACCAATCATGCGAGGTCAATGTGACCACGGATGCTTCTTTAGATCCGATGATACTGTGGCTTGTCATGTCATGTTCGCTTGAGACATCACTCCAGAAGTTTTCATAATCACTGCGCAAGCGCTGGACGACTTCTGGATGTTGCTCAGCCACGTCTTTTACTTGTCCGGAATCGACAGACATATCATAGAGCTCTTTACCATCAACAAGACGCCATTGGTTGGTCATTACCGCGCATTTACGCCACTTTTGTGGATTCACAATACGCTGCGATTCCACCACGAGGCTGCGGTCTTTCCATGTATCGCCATCGCCGTAAATTAGGTCGCGGATACTCATGCCGTCGAATGCAATCTCGGGTGTTTTGAGGTCACAGAGGTCAATAAAGGTCGGTAGCATATCGATATGGGCGGCTAGAGTCGGCACGCTCTTGCCATCAACAACATTGCCCCCGGGCCAGCGTATAATCATTGGCACACGATGGCCGCCGTCATATTGGCTACCCTTCTGTCCGCGCATACCTGCCGAGAAACCAAGCCCCTTATAAAGGCCACCTGCCGTGCCATTGTCGGTGGTGTAAATTAAAATTGTGTTTTCGGCCAATCCTTCGTCATCGAGCACCTGCATCAGCTTGCCCATGTTATCGTCAATGTTCGTTACCATGCCGTAGAACTCGATACGAGAGACATCTGGGTTGCCCTCGTAAGGTGCGGTGTATTCCTCCGGACAATAGAACGGTCCATGTGGCGCATTCGGCACGATGTAGGCAAAGAAGGGCTTATTCTTGTGAGCTTTGATAAATTTGATGCCCTCATCAAACCAGTTGTCCGTGCAAAAACCTTCAAATCGCTTCAACTTGCCATTCACCCGATAAGTATCATCGAAATAATCATTGCCCCAATAGTCTGGCGTTTGACCAACACCGCCCGCGCTATGGTAGACTGTGTGTTGAAAGCCGCGATCTTCGGGACGAAATGGATAAGTATCACCTAGGTGCCATTTACCAAAGATTCCGGTGGCGTAACCGTTATCGCTAAAAATATCCGCCATCGTTACTTCGCGACTGCGTAGCAAATTACGTCCCTGAACGGTGTGCCATACCCCGACGCGATTGGAATAGCGCCCCGTCATCCAAGCCGCGCGGGTTGGCGCGCAAGTTGGATCCACATGGAAGTTGTCGAGTTGCAAACCCTGCCTACGCAACTTATCAATATTTGGAGTTTGAATGACGGTATTGCCATTACAACCAAGATCACCGTAGCCCTGATCGTCCGTCATCACCAAGATAACATTTGGTCGTTGCGTGGCCGCGTTTACCGAACAGATCACAGCGATCAAGGTAAGTATGATAATTTTGAATTGATTCATAGTTGATGAGTTAAAGTGGTTTTTCACAGAGTGAATACACAAAACAGTATGATCTGCGTATTAATTGCATATTGCCTTGCACAGCTCCCATACTTACTGGCTTCATTGTCCTAGATGATACGCCTGATATCCTAATGGTTTAAAATATCCATCAGAAGGATTAAAATGAATATTTCCATATAGCTTAAAATAAGTTAGTGTATAGACATGTATTCCCTAAAAGCACTCCCCCTCGCCTTACTGTTAACCCTCTCAAATGTTAGTTGCAATGCAGTTTCAGATACCAATGACTTGAAATACGAAGCCACAGTAGTGTCGCTTCAGCAGTATGATTGCCCCGATTGGTTTCGAGATGCTAAATTTGGCATCTATTTGCATTGGGGTGCCTATTCGGTCGCCGAACAAGGCGAATGGTATGCGCGTAGACTTTACGACGAGAATAGACCAGAGTATAAACACCACGTCGAAACTTACGGACATCCGTCTGAGTTTGGCTATAAAGACTTCATCCCGATGTGGACCGCGGAGAACTTCGATCCCGATGCCCTACTCGCACTATTTAAAGAAGCGGGCGCCAAATACTTCACGCCTTGCGCGGTGCACCACGACAATTTCGATCTTTGGGACTCAAAATATCAAGAATGGAACTCAGTGAACATGGGGCCGAAGAAGGATCTCATCGGTATGTGGAAAGAAGCCACACATAAAGTTGGCTTACGATTTGGCGTCACCACTCACCTCTCCCGCTCTTACAGTTGGCTCAATACCGCCAATCAATCCGACACCAAAGGTCCTATGGCTGGGGTGCCTTATGATGGCGCAGCTGGCGAGGGCAAAGGCCTCTACCCGAGTAACGATGGGCAAAGCACGCATCCGCGTGCTCCATTTGATCCTCCTGAAGTTTGGCGTGATAATTGGGCGAAGCGTGTGCAGCAGCTCGTCGAGGACTACGAACCTGACCACCTTTACTTCGACTGCGCGGTGCCATTTCGCGGCAGTGACGAGGGTCAAACAGGTATGGATGTGATCGCTCATTTTTATAACAATCGCCCTGAAGGCGTGATGTGCATTAAAGAGCGTCCATGGCAGGGTCTGTATGCCGACGGCATCACAACACTCGACTTCGAGCGCGGCAAAGCTGCGAGTATTCTTAAAGAGCCATGGCAAACCGATGACTCCATCGGTTCATGGGGCTACAATCCGAGTAAGCCTTACATGACTCCAGACCTCGTAGTCGATAAGCTCATCGATATTGTTTCTAAAAACGGAAACATGTTGCTCAATATTCCGATCAAAGCAGACGGCACACTAGATGCGGAAGCGACGACATTACTGCAAGATGTCGGCAAGTGGTTTTCAGTGAACGGCGAAGCGATCTACGGAACTCGTCCTTGGTATATGTATGGTGAAGGAAGAAACGAGATCGGCCACCACGACCTTGAATCTGAAATGACAGCAAAGGACTTTCGCTACACCACTAAGGGCGACGTGCTCTACGCATTCGTGCTAGATTGGCCGACCTTTCATAGAAATCCAGTAGTCTTTCCAAACATAGTCAAAATGAACACCCGCATTTCCGAAGTCGCCTCAGTTCAGCTTCTCGGCTATGATGGTGAACTCAAGTGGGAAAACCACGGCGACGGTCTGCATGTCACCTTCCCTAAGGAAAAACCTTGCGACTATGCATACGCTTTAAAGATCTCTTTTAAGAAATGACACCCTCACTCATCTTCACCATGCGGGGATTATCAACAGCGACTCCTCGCGTGGAAATTGCCCCAAAGATCAACAACATATAATTATGAACCACACTGAAAAACCAGTAATTATACCCAAACAGTATCTGCTTTCGTTTATCCTGACCACTTGCTGTTTCTCCCTGTGGGGATTCGCCAATGACTTCACCAATCCTTTGGTGAAGGTGTTTGAGCAAGTCTTCATCATCACCACTTCACAGGCCTCGTGGTTGCAGTTCGCCTTCTACACGGGCTACTTCTGTATGGCGATTCCAGCGGTCATCTTCATCCGCAAGTTTTCCTACAAGTCCGCTATTATGTTAGGCCTAGCGCTCTATGCGGGCGGCGCTTTGATTACGATCCCTGCGAGTTTGACCGCACAGTTCGCGCTCTTTTGTTTGGCATCCTACGTCATCACATACGGACTCGCTTTTCTTGAGACTGCTTGTAATCCCTACATCCTTGCGATGGGTCCAACAGAGACTGCGACTCAACGACTCAACCTCGCGCAATCCTTCAACCCAATTGGCTCTCTCACAGGAATGACTGTGGCCTCACTCATCTTGGCTCCCAGCCTTGAAGTGACCAAACTCCGCACGCAAATCGAAGAGCAAGTACCCGCGCAAATTCAATACCTCGTAACTGGCGTAGAATCACTACCAGAGGGAGCAGTGATTGACGATAGCGGCGAAACTGCTACCCTTAAGGATGGCGAATCCGTCACAGTTTATAGAGATGGAATCCCCGACTTTAAGACAGTCTCCGGAGCACTCGGCGGAGCAGTCCCCAACGTAATGAAGGTAATGCGTGCCAACGAGCCTGACGCGTTTAATTCCCTGCAAGAGACTGACCTTGCGAACGTTCGCGGCCCTTACATGGTGATCGCTGCCGTAGTATCCACTTTCTTTTTCATTTTCGCACTTACCAAGATGCCGACTTTTAAACGGGAGGAAAAAGATGCGCCGTTCTTCGAAATTACAAAACGCCTATTTAGCCGCGCGCGATTCGTTGAAGGCGTGTTTGCCCAGCTCTTTTATGTCGGCGCTCAAATCATGTGTTGGACTTTCATCATCCACTACGGAATGGAGCAAGTCGGTCTGAGTCTCTCAAAGGCTCAAGGATACAACATTGTAGCGATGGTAATTTTCCTGAGTAGTCGCTTCATTTGCACATTCCTAATGCGTTATCTACGCCCGAGCATTATGCTGCTAATATTCGCAATCGGTGGCTTCGGCTTCACCCTTGGAGCGATCTACTTACCAGGTCAATCTGGCTTAATCTCACTAGTGATGATATCCGCATGTATGTCACTTATGTTTCCTACTATTTATGGTATCGCACTGAACGGTTTGAAAATTGAAGAAGCCAAGCTAGGCTCAGCCTTTCTTATCATGTCAATTGTTGGCGGCGCAGTGCTCACCAAATTACAGGGCGGCATGATCACGGACTACGGCGTGCGATCCTCCTTCTGGTTGCCTGCGGGTTGCTTCATTATGATCGCGCTTTACGGTCTACGTTGCTACCTCGCACACGACAAGGCTCATAGAACCGCTACCGCATAATCACCAAATCATATTTCTAAATACGCACTGTTATGTTAAAAGGAATACACTCAGCAATCGGCCCAGAACTGCTAAAAGTTTTAGCAGAGATGGGCCATGGCGATGAAATCATTCTCGCTGATGCTCACTTCCCGGGACACTCGTTTAACGATCAAGTGTTGCGTGCTGATGGCGTTAAGATCACGAGCTTATTGGATGGAATCTTGCCATTGTTCGAATTGGACAGTTATGACGACCCGCTTATCATGATGCAGGCTGTCGAAGGCGATTCGCTCGACCCGAACGTCGAATCCTCCTATCGCTCTGAGATCGAAAAGCACGCACCCGATGCTCCCGAAGTGATACGTATCGGACGGTTCGAATTCTATGATCGCGCCGAAAAAGCTGCTGCTGTCGTCATGACGGGAGAGACCGCTAAATATGCTAACATCATACTCAAAAAGGGGGTCACACCTTCTGCTTGATTCAACTCTAAGCATCCTTACATACAACGCGCACTGTCCTTAACGGTGCGCGTTTTTTAGCCATCATTCATCTTATGCCACTCGAACTCCCAAAAATCATTTTTGGCTCTAGCGCATTGGGCAACCTTTATGGCATCGTGCCCGATGAGACGAAACTCAGAATTGTTGAAAATTGGATCCAACACCAGCCTAACCCCGTCATCGACTCGGCAGGTAAATATGGCGCTGGACTTGCACTAGAAAACATCGGCCGCTGCCTGAAGAAACTGAATGTTGATCGTAAGGACGTATTGATTAGTAATAAGCTGGGATGGAAGCGAGTGCCACTCACCACTGAGGAGCCGACTTTTGAAAAAGGTGCATGGTTTGGCATGGAGTATGATGCGGAGCAACGTATCAGCTATGATGGCATCCTAGAATGCTACCATCAAGGCAACGAGCTACTAGGCGACTACAATGCTCAGCTCCTCTCTATCCACGATCCGGACGAATATCTTAACGCCGCCACATCCGAAATCGATAAGGATAAGCGCTATGAAGACATTTTAGATGCCTACTGTGCACTCGCCGAGCTGCGCGATTCTGGCAAAGCGCTCGGCGTCGGCGTCGGCTCCAAAGACCTGAAGATCATCCAACGCCTGCATAGCGATGGCGTCAAATTCGACTGGGTAATGCTCGCCAACAGCTTTACCATTCTCACCCATCCAGCGGAAGTCATGGACTTCATGGCCATACTACATGCGGAGGGCATCACGATTATCAACTCCGCAGTGTTCAACGCAGGCTTCCTGGTCGGAGGTAAATATTTTGACTACGAAGTAGTGACACTCAATAGCCATCCTGAGCTCTTCGACTGGCGTGAACGCTTTAACGAGCAGTGCGCTTTGCACAAGGTTTCACCTGCGCTGGCTTGCTGCCAGTTTGCACTCTCACCCCCGGGCGTTGCAGCACTCTCGCTCAACACCAGCAAGCCCGAGCGCGTAGCACATAATGTGGCGCTTGTGAATGATCCTGTGCCAGATAGCTTCTGGGAAGCTTTGAAGGCAAACAAACTCCTCAGCGCCAGCTACAAGTTTCAGTAAGACTATGGTAATTGATTCACACCACCACTTTTGGGACTACGATCCTGTCGAATTCGACTGGATTGATGATAGCATGCACTCGATTCGTCGCAGCTTTCTGCCCAAAGATTTGCAAGCCGAAATTGGCCAGCTTAGCATAGATGGTGTAATCAGTGTGCAAGCACGCCAAATACTGGAAGAAACAGACTTTTTACTCAAACAAGCCAACGCGAATGACTTCATCAAAGGTGTAGTCGGCTGGGTGCCACTCGCAGAGCCAAATATCACTGAAGTGCTCGATCGCTACAAGAGCGCAGATAAATTCAAAGCCGTGCGTCACGTCGTGCAAGGTGAGCCCGATGGCTTCCTAGACGGCGACGCATTTAATCGCGGCATTCAAGCACTCGAAGCGCAGTGTCTAGTTTACGACATACTTATCTTCGAACGTCAACTAGAAGAGACTATCCGTTTCATCGATCGCCATCCGAACCAAGTCTTCGTGCTTGATCACATTGCCAAGCCACAAATTAAGATCGACCAACTTGATCCATGGCAGGCAAACATCCGCGAAGTCGCCAAGCGTGACAATGTGAACTGTAAACTATCTGGCATGGTGACTGAAGCGGATTTTCAGAATTGGACAGAGCAGCAGCTTCGCCCCTACCTCGACACCGTGTTGGCAGCATTCGGCCCCGAACGTCTCATGTTCGGATCGGACTGGCCTGTCTGCCTCGTCGCTTCTGCTTATAAGCGCTGGCACGACCTAATCCGCGAGTACATCCAGCCACTTTCGAGCGACGAACAAGCTGCGATCATGGGCGACACTGCCATCCTTACTTACAAACTTTAATTCTACTTAACTATGAAAGCCATCAGCATCATCGAAGCAAATCGATGTGAATTTGTCGAAATCCCAGAACCAGCTGCTCCTGCTGCAGGCGAAGTGCGCCTCAAAGTGCGTCAAGTCGGCTTCTGCGGCTCTGACCTCACTTCCTATCGTGGGCTCAACCCAATGGTCACTTACCCGCGCATCCCTGGCCACGAAATCGGCGCGACGATTGAATCTATTGGTCCTGGTGTGCCCACGCAATGGAAAGTCGGACAAAACGTATTGGTTTCCCCTTACACTAGCTACGGTCAATGCTCTGCTTGTAAAGCTGGTCGATTCAACGCTTGTCGTTACAATGAGACCATGGGGGTGCAACGCGATGGAGCATTGACTGAATACGTCAACATTCCACACGAGAAGCTTTTCACTTCCGACAAACTCAGCCTCGCTGAAATGGCATTGGTTGAACCACTCACGGTCGGCTTCCATGCTGTCTCCCGTGGCAGAACCACCGCCGATGACACCGTTGTAGTGTTCGGTTGCGGCGCGATTGGTCTCGGAGTGATCGCAGGCGCATACGCTCGAAAAGCACGTGTCATTGCAGTGGACATCGACGACGAAAAACTCGCGCTTGCGAAACGTTGCGGCGCGACTGACTCGGTCAACTCCATGACAGAATCACTACACGATCGTCTTCAAGAAATGACCGACGGCGAAGGCCCAACTGTCATGATCGAAGCTGTAGGACTGCCAGCTACTTTCAAAGCCTGTGTCGAAGAAGTCTGCTTCGCGGGACGCGTCGTCTACATCGGCTATGCAAAAGCTGCCGTCGCATACGAATCCAAGTTATTCGTCATGAAGGAGCTCGACATCCGTGGCTCGCGCAATGCCATGCCAGAGGATTTTGAAGCCGTGATCGCTCACCTCGAAAGTGTTGCCTTCCCAATCGACGAAGTCATAAGTAAAAGCGTTTCGTTCGAAGACGCGCCAGCCGCACTGGCTGCCTGGAGTGAGAACCCAGGGCAGATCACAAAGATTCATGTCACACTCGATTAATTTCTGGATTCACCATTTACCTTATAAACCATAATGATCATTGAGAAGTTTACCATAGGCATGGGCGATCGTTTCGCTCATCAAGGCAAAGCTCAACTCCAAGCAGTCATCAAGGCACAGGACGCAGGACTTGATATCTACCCGACTTGGAATAAATCCTTCCGCGAACACTGCATCGTCAAGAGCCAGCCACAAGATCTGCGTAACGAAGCCGACGACGCAGTCGCAGCACTCGGATGGGATAAAGCTTTTTATGTTGATGCGGATCACATCGGTCTAAAGACCGTAGATAGCTTCATTGCTGGCAGTAACTTCTACACGCTCGACGTTGCCGACTTCGTGGGTGAGACACCGAATATCGAAGACGTGGAAGTTTTTGTTGCAGCCAATCAAAAATACACTGGCTCGCTAAAGATTCCAGGTATATCTAGCGCTTTTGAAGTCACCGAAGCGGACCTACGCCAAGTCGCAGGTAAGTTCCTCGTCGCTATCAAAGGAGCGAAGGACATCTACAATCATATAGTAGCCGTTAAGAATACCGAGCACTTCATTACCGAGGTATCAGTTGACGAAACCGACCTACCGCAAACACCGATCGATCTCTTTCTAATCCTCTCGATGATCGCAGCCGAAGGCATTCCTGCGCAGACCATTGCACCGAAGTTTACTGGTCGCTTTAACAAGGGCGTGGATTACGTCGGTGACCTCGTTCAATTTGAAAAAGAGTTCGATCAAGATCTCTATGTCATTAAATTTGCGATCAAAGAGTTTGGCCTTCCTAAAACCTTGAAACTTAGCGTTCACTCTGGCTCAGACAAATTTTCGATCTATCCGATCATCAAAAATCTCATCGCCAAGCACGATGTAGGACTGCACGTAAAAACTGCTGGCACAACATGGCTGGAAGAGGTCATCGGACTGGCTGAAGCAGGTGGCGACGCATTCACCATCGCGAAGGAAGTCTATGCGGGCGCATATGGTCGCTTCGACGAATTGACAGGTCCATATGCGACTGTGATCGATATCGACAAATCTGCGCTACCGACTCCCGAAGAAGTCAAGAGCTGGAACTCCGACAAATATGTCAACACATTGCGCCACGTGCAAAGCCATGCCGACTACAATCAGAACTTCCGTCAACTCATCCACGTCGGCTTCAAAGTCGCCGCAGAGATGACTGATCGTTATACAAACGCCCTCAAAGCCAATGAAGCGATCATAGCCAAAAACGTCACCGAAAACATCTGGGAGCGACACATCCTTAAGATCTTCGGAAGCTAAAGCGAGCTACACACCTGCACGCTCTACAACTTAGACTGATACCACCCGATGCGACGGCAGTTAGCCACGCTTGATAAAAAGTAGCGTAAACCTTAGGCTAGAGTTCGTTCACTCGTTTGAAAACTCGCGAAAATGGTAGGGGTCATCAAATCCCACTTGAGCACCAAATTACTTGACGGATAAGTTCACCCTCGAAATTAAATTAGCGGTATAGGTCACCTTGAGTCGCGATAGCATTCGATAAGGCGTTTCTTTGGTATAGCGCTTAAACAGAAGAGTGACATACACCCCATTCACACTACACGCAGCCGATACTTCATTGATGATATTGATCTTGAGGAAATTCTCAGAGAAATACTGAAAACAACGGCTAAATGTCTTGTTTGAATGCGGCTGAGCCGAACCGTCTGGCTGTCGATCGGTCGATAGGCGCACGAACAATAACTTTAACTACCGCTCACCTAGGCGGGGCGCAGCAGCACGATCCAAATCAGAGCACTTCAGTAACTGCTCGAAAATATCCTGAATCTAGTGGCGCTTACCGGCATAAAACTGCGAACCCTCCCCAAAACCAAACTTTCCCATACGTGAAAGTGCCTCTTGCCCTGCAAAATCGACAAAATACTTTACTAATGGCGCAGCCCATCGGGCATCCAAGCCATTGTCATTAAATGCGGAAATGGCTCACGAACTGCTTAATGAAAAAGTGTATTTAACTTCAACAATAAATATTGGATTAAGTTATCACCACTCGTAATTAAGTTTTTATCAACTATACTAATTAATTAAATACACATGAATCATATATTAGAAATTAATTTAAAATTATAAGATATATAGTTTAGAGCGTTGATTACAGATTTACCGCCACATTATGAGTATTAGTAATAAAACAAACACACTAAAGCCGATATGGATTTCAGCCTCAATTTTAATCGTATTAGTTGTCTTCATTGCGGGCATAAAAATGCTTCAGATTCGTGCATTATCAAAATCTGGGCAATCAAATGGTCCGCCCCCAATTGCTGTCGCTACTAAGTTGGTTCAAACAGTTGAGTGGATTGATGAAGTACAGGCGACTGGTACGGTTGTTCCGATACAGGGCACCTTGCTTTCCACCGAATTGCCAGGAACGGTGCAATCAATAAACTTTGAATCTGGTCAGGATGTAGCAATTGGAGATATTTTATTACGCCTCGACTGTCGTCAAGAGCGGGCCGAATTAGCATCAGCTAATGCGAATTCTCAATTAGCACAGATTAATTACGCTCGCGCGCAGAAATTAATCGCTAGCAAAACAATCTCACAAGCAGAATTCGATATAAGCGAGGCCGAAATGAAAAAAGCTATTGCTCAAGTTGAGCAGATTAAGTCACGGATCGAGCAAAAGACGATCCGAGCCCCGTTTACTGGATCACTCGGCATACGACAGGTGCAAGAAGGTCAATACCTCAAAGCCGGAGAACAGGTGGTCAGTTTGCAGGCTGATGAACTGGTTTATGTTAATTTCTATCTATCACAAAGTGCTTACGCCTATCTTAAAGAAGGTTTAGCTGTCAGTGTCAGCGCAGATGTATTAGGAGATTCTGTTATAACAGGTAAGATTTCCGCTGTTGCAAATAAAGTAGATGTTAGTTCGCGCATGATCGAAGTACAAGCTACCTTACCAAATCCTGAGAGACGCTTGGCAAGCGGTATGTATGTGAATGTTCTGTTATCACTGACTAAAAAGCGCGAGGCCTTAGTAATTCCACAAACTGCTATTGTTTATACATCTTATGGCAACTCGGTTTACCTTTCCAAATTGGATGAAGATGGATCTACCTACCGAGCAAAACAAGCAGCAGTTGCCCTTGGTAAACGCAAGGGTGACTACGTGGAAGTACTATCTGGAGTGACTGAGGGTAGCGCAGTAGTTACAGATGGCGTCTTCAAAATTTATCCTGGCGCAGTTTTGTTACTTGAAGATACTCGCGCTCCCATATCAGAGCTTGCTCCTAAGCCAGACGAAAGCTGATAATCAGTATGCAAAAGACCACTGCATTTACTGATTTATTTATCAAGCGACCGGTTCTTGCAATCATCGTTAGTCTCGCGATTGTCATTGTGGGAATCAGTGCTTATTTTTCGTTAAATGCACGGCAGTATCCAAAAAATGAAAATGCTGTTGTTACGATTACCACGACTTATATTGGTTCCGATGCAGCTTTAGTACGTGGATTTATTACCACTCCAATTGAGCGTGCCATTGCGACTTCGGACGGAATTGATTACATCGAGTCGACCAGTCAAGCGGGTGTTTCAACCATACGGGCGTACCTCAAACTCAACTTTAATGGTAAGGCTGCGCTCTCTGAAATTAGTACTAAAGTCGATCAAGTTCGTAGCGAATTACCGATTGGCTCTGAAGTTCCAATACTTTCTGTTCAGGCTGCCGGTACGCAAGTAGCAGCAGCTTATTTAAATTTTCAGTCCAAAAATCATAAAGCCAATGAAATTACGGATTACCTAACACGCGTAGTACAGCCAAGATTGAGTTCTGTTGCTGGTGTTCAGCGAGCAGAAATTCTGGGTGCCCGAAACTATGCCATGCGCATATGGCTAGATCCGAAAAAATTGGCAGCCTTTGATATCGCACCTGCGCAGATAAATGCTGCGATCCGTAAAAATAATTATCTATCAACGATCGGTCAAACCAAAGGTCAATATGTCTCAGTTAGTATGATAGCCAATACAGATTTGAATTCTGTTGAAGAGTTTGAATCTATTGTTGTTGCAAAACATCAAGGAGCCTTGGTTCGCATGAAGGATGTTGCGAAAGTAGAGTTAGGTTCGGAGGCATATGATAATGACGTGCGATTTTCTGGAAAACCAGCTGTATTTCTAGGCGTATGGGTTTTACCAGATGCGAATACGATTGATGTGATTGCTGAGGTGCGCGCCGAGCTAGAGCGTATTAAAGAATCGTTGCCTGCGGGAATGCAGGCTGGAATGGATTACGATTCGAGTGAGTACATTAAAGATTCAATTAAGGAGGTTTACTCCACACTAAGTGAAACCCTAGCGATCGTTGTTTTAGTGATTTTCCTCTTTATGGGATCGCTTCGGGCGGTGGCAGTTCCTGTTGTAGCAATCCCGATATCTTTAATAGGTGGATTTTTTCTCATGCAGATTTTTGGCTTTAGTCTTAATCTTCTGACACTTTTAGCCATTGTCCTGTCTGTTGGACTTGTTGTAGATGATGCGATTGTTGTCGTTGAAAATGTAGAGCGGCACATTCGTCTAGGCTTTAGTAGAATTGAAGCTGCAAGGATTGCTGTTCATCAACTTATCGGTCCAGTTATAGCGACCACGCTAGTCCTGGTTGCTGTTTATACTCCGATAGCCCTACAGGGTGGCTTGACCGGAGTTTATTTCAAAGAGTTTGCTTTGACTCTAAGCGGCGCTGTTATCGTCTCTTCGGTTGTTGCGCTTACATTGTCTCCAATGATGTCTTCACGTCTGTTGAAGCCTAAGGGTAAGAATCACTTTTTAACTCGGTTTATTAATCTTCAATTTTCACGACTTCAGGTGGTATATGAGGGTGTTTTAGGCCAAATCTTGGAAGCAAGATTATGGGTGTACGTAGTCTGGTTAGGTCTATGCATTATGGCGATACCGATGTTTTTGATGTCACCGCGTGAACTCGCCCCTATAGAAGATCAGAGCTTTGTATTAGGCCTTTTCGAAACCCCGGCAAACTCCTCATTAGAGCAAACTTCACACTATGCGAATCAGGTTTTTGAAATATGGAAAACGATGCCTGAGTATGATTTTACTTTTCAACTAACGCGTCCGACAACAGCTTTTGGTGGTATGGGTTTGAAACCATTTTCAGAACGGACTCGTTCTGTACATCAAGTGGTTGCCGAGTGCCAAGAGAAAGTCGACCGAATACCAGGAATAAAGAGTTTTATGTTAGCACCTTCGGCATTACCTGGCGGTGGTGACTTCCCTGTTGAATTCGTAATCGCTACTACTGACGAGACAGAAAATGCTCTTGGGTATGCAAAAAAATTACAAATGGCTGCCACGCAAAGTGGACTCTTTGCCTTTCCTCCGAAGATTGATCTTAAATACGATTTAAAGCAGTCTGAAATAAAATTGGACTATAATAAAATCGCAGATTTAGGCTTGGATGTTCAGCAAGTTGGTAGAGATCTAAGTGCCGCTTTAGGTGGTAATTACGTCAATCGATTTAGTATGGATGGTAGGAGTTATAAAGTCATTCCACAAATCAGCCGAACGTATCGACTCAATCCTGATCAGTTAAATACACTACATGTGAGCGGGCCAAACGGTAGCCTGATTCCCTTAAATTTAATCGCCTCATTGGAGGATTCCATAGAGCCGAGAAGTCTCAACCGCTTTCAACAACTCAATGCGATCAAACTTTCTGGAATCACGACGCGCACAGTAGAGACAGCTTTGAGCTTCTTAGAAGAACAAGCCGATGCTATCTTACCTAGAGGCTATGTTGTAGATTATACGGGCGAGTCTAGACAACTTCGTAAAGAGGGGGGTAATAGTAAGTTCCTTCGGACTTTTACCTTAGCAATCATAGTAGTTTTTTTAGTACTTGCAGCGCAGTTTAATTCCTTTCGAGACCCTTTTATTATTCTTTTAGGGTCTGTTCCTTTGGCTGTCTTTGGTGCGAGTATTTTTACTTTCTTAAAAATGCCTGCTCCAGATTTCAGCTTTTTTACAGATGGTTGGACCACGACTTTCAACATTTATACTCAGGTAGGACTAGTGACTCTGGTTGGATTGATTGCTAAAAACAGTATTCTAATAGTGGAATTTGCTAATGCTCTACAAAGACAAGGATATTCAAAAATAGATGCTGTTAAGCAAGCTTCAGCGATTCGTTTGCGCCCCATTTTAATGACGACTGCAGCCACGATTCTTGGTCATTTTCCTTTAGTTCTTGTATCGGGCGCCGGGGCAGCAGCGCGCAATTCTATAGGGCTTGTATTAGTCGGAGGCTTAAGTATTGGCACAATCTTTACTTTGTTTATTATACCAACAATTTATATTCTAATTGCTGCAGATCAAAATCCTGGCGGCTCCAAAGAGCACGAGGCAGTTGCGGACAGCGATGTCACACATGCATAGAAATAGCAGCATGAATAGTTACTTTAAATCAGTCTTTTATTTTTTGCTCTTTATCTATACGCATCAACCGATCTTTTGCCAAGGACAGTCCAACAGTTTAGGGCTCATTAATGCGTCAAGTGCAGAAGATGTTGAGGAACTCCACTTAGATCAGGAGGTCACGCTCGAAGAATTACTAGATTATGCTCTGCGTAGAAATTTTACTATATATTCTGCGCAGCAGCGTGTTATGGAGCAATCTGGACTGGTGCTGGAAGTCAAATCAGGACAAATGCCTAAACTATCGATTCAAAGTCGCTATACCGAACAAGACGATGCACTAGATATGAATATATACTTGCCTGGAGACTGGACGGTTTCTTTGCAGTTATCGCAACCATTATTTGCAGGTGGTCGGTTATTGGCACAAATCCGCTCACAAGAGCTTATTGTGGAGGCATTTCGCTATGCTTGCGCGACTGAGATTGCATCCACAATACAAACAGTGACAAAAGAATTCTATGCAGTTTTGCAGGCAGAAGAAAATATTGAAGTGGAGCTTGAAAATATCGCTCTATTGCAAGAGCAACTAATTAGCGTAACGAGTCTTTTCGACAATGGGGTCGTATCAAAATTCGATGTATTGCAAGCTAAAGTTTCTTTGGCGAATGCTAAGCCACAGTTAATTACAGCTGAAAATTCTCTTCGCTTGGCGCTCGCTCAGTTAAAGCGATCAATTGGATTTAGGCACGATATCGATGCCGATGGGTTTCATCCGAAGGCTAAGTTTATAGGACCGGCAGAGTTAGAGACGCTCGATTATGTCTCCTCTAGTTTACTTGACCTAGCCTATCAGCAGCGCCCCGAAATTAAGGAACAAGAAATGTATTTAGCCAGTAACAAAGAGGGTCTGAAAGCGGCTAAATCAAGACGTTGGCCCACGCTAGGTTTATCGGGAGGGTATCATTTTAGGCGTTCTTACGAGGCACAAGATGATAGCTTTGAAAATATAGTAGATGGCTGGACTTTGGGGTTGACGTCTAGCTGGAATATCTGGGATGGACGAGAAACTGCTGGCCAAATTACGCAGGCTAAGGCGCGAGTTCGCCAAAGTGAAATTCAAATAGAAATCGTAAAGCAGAATATTGAAGTAGAAGTACAGACTGCGCTATCTGAAATAGAGAGCGCCACCGAGTTATTAAACGCGACCGAGAAAACTACGGAACTTGCGATAGAGGCTCTACGGTTGGCAGATGAGCGTTACGCAGTGGGACGCGCTACCTACTTGGACAATTTGCAAGCACGCTTGGCATTGACGCAGGCACGAAATAACAAAGTACGCGCAAAATATCGTTATTTGTCCGCTGGGGCCGATCTTGATCGCGCAATTGCAGCAAACTTGATAGAGTTTTTTTGAACCAGCCTTGGTGGAGCATAGGAGAGTCGAACTCCTGACCTCTTGCATGCCATGCAAGCGCTCTACCAACTGAGCTAATGCCCCTCAAGGGAATCATCGGAAAATGCCTCGACTGATAGGTGCGTCAATATTAAAGCTAATTCACTGAATGAGAGCTGACCGAAGCGATCAGTGCTTGTCTCGGTATCGAAAAGTAATTATCGTAAAAATATTCTAGCTCTGGCACCTGTCAGCGTGTCTTTCAACTCATGTTTACACAGAAGAAGAAAAAGAAGGTCGATTACGAGGCACTTAACTCGTCACTCATGCGTATCCCTCGTATGGAAGTGGCAGTCGCACGTAGTATGATTAGTATTGGAGTCCGCGAAATCTACGACCTGAAAGGACGAGCCCCTGAGATTTTGTTTGAAGAGGCTCGACAGAGGAATGAAGAAATACCGCTCGACCAGATTCGCTTTTTTCGAATGGCCGTGTATTATGCAGAGTGTGAGACACTAGATGTATCCAAAATGCATCCAAGCGAATGGGCCTAGTTAGTGACTCAATCACCTATGTTAATATGATCTCTCAAGAAATTGAAATTCCGCGCGTGGTGCCCGTTATGACCTTGAGCCAGACAGTGCTCTTTCCTCAAGCCATGATGCCGCTCTTTATTTTTGAGCCGCGCTACCGTGAGATGCTCAGTACTGTGTTGGAAGAGGATCGAATCTTCGCTGTGGCGGCTCTGGATGAACAAGATGATAATGCTGAAGTATTGGAGAAGCCTTACTCGATTGCTGGGGTTGGTGTCGTTCGCGCTTGTAAGCAAAACCCAGATGGTACTTCAAATTTAATCTTACAAGGTCTTGCGCGTGTTAAGTTAGAAAACTTTGTCTGTGAGGAACCCTACCGACGCGCTCGCATTCAGCAGGTAGTGAGCGAGTCCGACGGCAGTGAAGAAAAACTCGGCTCGATCCAACCCACTCTGCTGGCCTTAGTTCAAATACAAATGCGCCTAGGCGCTGAAATCCCACAGGAGGTCCTGCAGTTTCTATCCAATATCAAAGAGCCCGAGAGCGTATTAGATCTTGCGATTTACACGCTATGTCCGTCAGGAAGATTCAAGCAAGAGTTGCTTGAAACTCGGGGTATCCTAGCCCGCTTTGACAAGTTTGAACGATTTTTGCGCTCTCAGGTCGAACGAATGAAACTAGACCGTAAACTTAAAGGCGGATTAAACGAAGACGGTATTGGGAACAATTAGCCTTTCGGCTTAGCGAAGTAAAAGCCAAGTATGCCTGGATTGACAATAATTCTGTTAACCTTAGCCAGGGATTTCATTTCACCATTGGCTCGTGTCTCGATTTCAAATGCGAAGGGGAAGCCCTCGACTTCTCGGTAGTCACGGTAAAGTATTTGGATACTAAGATCACCTTCCGCATCGAGATGATCCACTCGGACAATGTGAGCAGTCTCAAGGTCTAAATAATAACGGCTAGCATCAGAATCGTATTCGATTACTTCTAGGACTAAAACACTGCGTTCGCCTAAAGTTATACGTTCAATTAATTCAATTTCATTGTCTGGCTTGTCAAAGTGACGGAAAAGAGGACTTTCAAATCGGGTTTGCTCGCGCAAACTACGTTTCGCCTCGTGATCGAGCAAATCAATCGACACCTCCCCATTAATTTTTGTTTGTATCCAGCCCTGCGAGCCATCGTAGCCGGTAACAATACTTTTGGATTCGCTGGAAAGACGGTAGCGCATGCAGTTCGGCCGTTTTTTGTGCATACGAAATTCGAAAGTCTGTCCATTTTGTAAAATAGTGCCTTCCACACTGAGCGATGAAAGTGCGTCAGCATCACGGAAGCCACCGTAAGCGCTTGTGAAACGAATTAGAATACTTTCTAGCGTAGAGGCGCCGGTCTGTGCAAACCCATGGATTGGAAGCATGTATAGGAAACATACTAAAAGTAAAAATTTGGACAACATACAAACATTTCGAACGATAGGATGATAATGGCAAGAATGATCCATGTTCTGCCTGATAGTGCATGATCAAGAGCGTATACTAACTAATGCATATAGTTACGACAGATAGCTTCCAAAATCTTTGTTTTTCAGGGGCGTAGCGGATTCATACATTAATCTTCACCCACCATTCTGCAATTCGAAGGCAAAACACAGAAGATACGAAGGAAACATTGTCAGACGCTTAAAGTTTTGCCAATGTTGGGGAACATGACTCCAGAAATCATAAGTGAATGGTTACAACAGTATGAATTAAATACAGGTCTTGCTGCTATACTCGGGCATTTGTTGAGCGGTATTTACCTCTTTATAATAGTGCTTTTGGCCAATTTTGTAGCTAAGCGATTAATCACACACGTGATCCATCCGATCATCAGAAAAACTTCGGTTCAATGGGATGATCTTTTAATAGAGCATAAGGTTATCGTCCATTTTTCGCATGTTGTGCCAGCAGCGATGATCCACTTTTTCGCACCTGCACTCTTCGCCAATTCGCCCGAGATTGTTGAGCTCTTTCAGACTCTGGTGAATACCTACTTGATCGTCATTATTCTCCTCGTGATCAATTGTGTGTTAAATTTCATACGTGCTCTCTGGGAACGAAGCAGCGTTGGCAAACGCTACCCCGCGAAGAGCTTTATTCAGGCAGCGAAGTTAGTGATTAACTTGATCGGTCTGATATTCATTCTTTCGGCGGTCCTCGGGAAATCACCACTCGTGTTCTTCTCTGGTCTGGGGGCGGTTACAGCGATTCTTCTTTTGATTTTTAAGGACGCCATACTCGGTCTTGTTGCTGGGTTTCAACTATCGGTTAACAATATGGTGATGGTGGGTGATTGGATCGAGATGCCTGGACGTGGCGCGGACGGTGATGTGATCGATGTTTCGCTGACGACGGTTAAAGTTCAGAACTGGGACAAGACGATCACCACGATTCCTACCTATGCACTCATCTCCGACTCATTCAAAAACTGGCGTGGCATGAGTGAGGCGGGTGGGCGCCGAATTAAGCGTTCCCTGCACCTCGATATGCGGACGATTCAATTTGCCGACGAGGCACTACTTGAACGATGTAAGCGTATGCGCCTGCTGCGACCCTACCTTGAATCAAAGCTTGGGGAGATTCAAAAATATAACGAAGGCGTGGGTGAAGAGCTCTCAGAACTGATCAACGGTCGTCGCTTGACTAACGTAGGCACTTTTCGCGCTTACTGCATAGCATATTTACGCGAGCACCCAAAAGTTCATAAAGATATGACCTTACTCGTGCGACAGCTGTCCCCAGGCTCTAGTGGACTGCCACTGGAAATATATGCTTTTACCAATGACACCGCTTGGGCATCCTACGAAGACATCCAAGGAGACATTTTCGACCACCTATTATCTGTACTCTCTGAGTTCGGACTCAGCA
>PKCJ01000056.1 GCA_002862945.1 Opitutia bacterium
GCCACCTACTATGAGGTAGGGAGGTTCTTTGTGTTGGTTGCCGCTGATTCGGTCTGCGCGGTTCACGTAGACGGGCAATTCTAGTTCGATGGCTTTGCCCGCACGCCACAGTTTTAGAGCAATCGGTTCGCCGTGCTGGGCTTCATCGAAGAGTACGCTGCAATGCACGCGGTTGCCTTCGTAGAGAATCGTGCCGTCGCTCCCGACCTCTTGGCCAGATACTTCTAGGATGACGTCGTTAACTCGGAGCAGTTCATGCGACTTGGGAAAGGGCTGGAGGATACGGTCGATACGTGCGCCCACGCTATTATTGGGTAGGCCGAGTGAGGCGCGGAAGGCGGGATTGGTTAACTTAATCAAGCTGATGCCAGCATCGGGGAATCCGTGGTATCTACCGTCTTCAATGTCTTCGAGGAAGTGTTTAATGATGTTGGGCGGTATAACAAAGCCTGCGTTTTCGAGACCAGGTCTTCCTTGGAAGGAGACTCCCACGACTTTATCATCTTGAATTGCGGGGCCACCGCTATTGCCTGGGTTGATGGCAGCATCGGTCTGCACGGTGAGGAAGTAGCGATTATAGATGTGGGCGTAGCGCTGCATTTCAATTCGTGAAATGACACCGCGAGTATAAGAGATTTGGCGTCCGCCGGCAGGGTAACCGTAAGTGGTAATAGAGGAGCGCGCTGCGGGTAGCTCTCCAATTTGTAGCGGTTCAATGCCTTCAAAAAACGCCTCGTCTTCGACCTTCAAAATAGCCAAGTCGCAGTCGTGCCCTATGAACTCGACTGTGGCTCGATACGGTTTCGGATCTTGGTAGCGGTGAATGACTAGTTGCTTCGACCAACTAACAACGTGGGCGTTCGTCATGATGCGCTTGCCCTTGATGACGAAGCCGCTACCGAGACCAGTGGCGACTCTGGAGAATCGCCATGGCTCAACCCAGTTGGGGCCTTGCGCGTAGTTGATAATCTGCACGACAGACTCTTCCGGACCGGCTGCCATGAGCATGCTTGAGCAACAAGTTAAAAGAATGTTTATACAAAGACGACGTATCATGAGCTGCTAAAGTCGGGTGGTGCGTAAAAAGTTTCCTTTCGATCTAGGTTGGGAGCTTCACGATTATGCCACCTCAAAGATGGCTTGAATCTCGACGCTGCTGTCTTTGGGTAGCCCTGTCACGGCGACAGCGGCGCGGGTGTGGCGACCGCGATCGCCTAGGATTTCTACGAGGATGTCGGACGCGCCATTGATCACTGTGGGGCTCTCGGCAAAGCCAGGTATGCCATTGACGAAGCCGTTGAGCTGGACGATGCGAGAGATTTTATCAAGGTCGCCGATTTTCTCTTTGGTCGCGGCGAGGAGATTTAGCGCGCAGACGCGGGCAGCGGCTTGGCCATAAGCGATGTCGCGGGTTTCACCCATCTTACCGGTGTGGGTCATCTCACCGTTGACAAGGCAGATGGCTCCAGAGAGGTAGAGCAGCTTGCCGACCTGCATCGCAGTGACGTAGTTACCAGCAGGCGCAGGGGCGGTGGGGAGATCGATGCCAAGTTCGGCGAGGCGTTCATTCGTTTGACTCATTATTGGAAATAGATGCAGGCTAATTATGGTTTTGAGTAGGGCACTTCGCCTTCGGTTGCTGCGATGGTGACTGCAGCAACGGTATCAGAGAATACGTTAACGCTCGTACGACACATGTCGAGAATACGGTCGGTTAGCCAAACCACGCCGATGGCTTCGATGGGAAGGCCGACAGCGGGTAAGATCACTGCGATGGCCACGAGACTAGCAGCGGGGATACCTGCAACACCGATACTCGTCGTCAGTGCTAGGATGACGACGAGTAATTGATCGCCAAGGCTGAGCACGGCATGCCCGGTCGCTGCATAAAGTTGAGCGATAAAGAGCACGACGACGCATTCGTAGAGGGCAGTGCCATCCATATTCACGGTGGCTCCAAGTGGTAGGGTGAAGGAGCAGGTTTTTTTGGAAACACCGGCGCGGTCTTCCACGGTATCAATAGTCAGTGGGAGGGTGGCTGACGAACTGGCGGTTGAGAATGCGGTCAGCAACACGGGCGCCATCTCTTTGTAGTGCGTGATGGGGTTGACCTTAGCCACAAATTTGAGCACGAGCGAGAGATTGATCGCGAAGTGGATGATGAGGGCGAGTATCACAGTGATGAAAAACCACGCCAGCGTGCCAAAGAGATCACCAAGATTCGTATCGAAAATTACCGGCACGACGAGTCCGAATACACCTATGGGGGCGAAACGAATGATGAACTCAGTCAACTTGAGCATGACCTCTTGGGCGCTTATCCAAAACTTCTGTTGGGTTTCGCGTTGGGCTACGGGCAGCTTGCCGATGAATGCTCCAAAGAGAATTGAGAAAGTAATCACGCCCAGCAGTTGTCCGTTATTTGTAGCGGCGTCGACGATGTTGGATGGGAACATGCGGAGAAAGATTTCAAATAAATCACTAGAGCTTTTACCTTCGACCTTAGCCATCAGTCCTTGCTCGACGGAGGTCTCTGCCGCTGAGCCGAGCATAGCAGCAGCGGTTTTCGAATCAATGTCACCAGGTTGAATGAGGTTGACCATGATGAGACCGATGATAACGGCAGCGGCACCACTGAAGGTGTAGTAGAGGAAGGTTTTGAAGCCCATTCGCCCAACACCTTTTTCCGCACCAAGGTGCATAACACCCGCGATAATCGAGGCCACGATGAGTGGCACGATGACCATTTTGAGCGCATTCATGAAGAGCTTGCCGATGAACTGGCAGAAGCTAACAAAGTTTGCGCTAGAGCCTTCGCCTACACTAGGTAGAATGAGTGCGCCGAAGAGGGCGGCGAGAGTAAGCGAGAGCAAAATTTGCCAATGTAGTTTCCAGCGAATCGGATTCATGGGAAGAGTGGTCGGATATGAATGGTCACTAGTGAATTAATTGATGAAGCGCGTTATACTTTGCCAGTGCTCGATGGCCAGCTCTTCAGGTCGCACAGTAGGGCTAACGCCATTTTTGAGTAGCTCGTTAAACCAAATAAGCGCGCCAGCTTGCGAGTCGTTTTTGCAGAGTGCGCCAAGTTGCTTACGACGTTGCGTAAATATGCGGCGGATGCATTCGCGAGCGGCTAGGCTAAAGTGAATGACCTCGGTCCTGCGGTCAAGGCGCAGTAAAATAGAGTCGACTTTGGGCGCGGGATAGAAGCATTGCGCTGAGATAAGTTGCTTACTATGCACCTTAAAAGCTGACTGCAGAAAAATGGAAATCGCGCCGAAGGTCTTACTACCATGGGGGGCGGTGTAGCGATCGCCGGCTTCTTTTTGCAGCATGAGCACCATGCGCTCGGGCAGTTTGCTCGCGATGATGGCATCCATCCATGGTGTGGAGACAGCGTAGGGGAGGTTAGCCACGATCTTGTAGCCAGTCACGGCCATGGCTTCGGGTAGTCCTGCGATGGGGTAGTCGAGGCAATCACCCTCGATTAATTGGAGGATTGCTTGCTTCGCGGGCGAGTCCCCATTCATGATCGGGGTTAGATTTAGCTCATCTGAGAAGTGAACGCGCAGATGTTCCGCGAGAGTCGTATCGCGCTCCACTGTCCAGAGTGATGCGCCGCTGTTAAGAATGGCTTTAGTCAGCGTGCCTAGACCAGGGCCTATTTCGACCACACAGCTGTCTGCACCGAGTTCTGCCAGTTCAATCGACTTGCGCACAATGTTTCCATCTATGAGGAAGTTTTGTCCTAGTTTTTTTTTAGGGTAGTGCTCCAGTTTTTCAAGGAGCTTGCGCGTGACTGTTGGGCTTAGTGGCATATCGCTGCACTCGAACATCGAACATTCAATGCTGAACATCGGATGCGAGAGGACTATTCGATCTTGGACGTTCTTTATGCATTGTGAAAGGCCTTAACCAATTTTTCGGGGTCTTCGGCGCGCATGAGAGCTTCGCCGACGAGGATGGCGTTGGCCCCGCAGGCGCTGGCTCGTTCGGCGTCTTCGAGATCGAAGATACCGCTCTCGCTGACTTTAATAATGTCGTCTGGAATCTGTGGTATCAGTAATTCGGATACTGAGAGGTCGGTCTTGAAGCGCTTAAGGTCTCGGTTGTTGACACCAACGATCTTAGGTCCGAAGCGGAGGGCTTTTTCCAACTCACGCTCTTCGTGGATCTCATAGAGAATGTCCAGTCCAGCTATCTCGGCGGCGTCGCGAAGGGATTTGATCTCGTCGTCCTCAAGGGCACGGACGATGATCAGAATGCAGCGCGCGCCAGCCTCGGCGGCTTCGGCCACTTGAATGGGGTGCACCATGAAGTCCTTGCGTAGACAGGGTGTCTTGCGCTTGTGCACTTCGAGGAATTCGACGATATCCCAGAGGTCTTGCAGTTTGCCGCCAAAATAGTCGGTGTCAGTGAGAATGGACATGCAGTCAACCTCGGCATTGACGTATTCGCGGGCTTGATCGACAGCGTCTAGAGTGGCGGCAGCGATTTCGCCAGCGGAGGGAGACTTCCGTTTGATCTCGGCAATGACGGAAAGGCGGTCTTTCCGTGCGAGCGCCTTGAGGAAACTGCCGCCCTGTATTTGGATACGACCGAGACGTTCCAGTTCTTCATCCCGAACAGGGCGGGTTTGCTTGCTCAGAGCTTGGCGTTTGGCGGCCATGATTTCGGATAGTTTGTCCATGTGTTTAGGCACGGTATCTGTGGCTTGCAGAGAGTTCAAGTCGGAGTTTTATGTCTGCGAGGCGGTATTTACTAGGCTCTAAGAAAATAATACAAAAGAAGCCGCTCCAATGATGGAACGGCTTCTTAAAAAATCTTGCCTCGGCCGTGGGATTGGGATAGCCGCTTAGGCCTTAGCGTTCTTGTAGTTTTCTTCGGCTGCGCTCCAATCGACGACATTCCAGAATGCTTCGATGTATTTAGGTCGCAAGTTTTGATACTTGAGGTAGTAGGCGTGTTCCCAGACATCGAGACCGATGACGGGTTTGCCTTCGACATCAGCCACTCCAGCCATGCAAGGGGAGTCTTGGTTTGGAGTCGAGGTCACTGCTAGAGAACCGTCTGCCTGAACGATGAGCCATGCCCAACCGGAACCAAAACGTGTGACCCCTGCATTCGCAAAGGCTTTTTTAAGATTGTCGAAGCCGCCGAGCTCAGTCTCGATCGCAGTGGCTAGTGTGTCAGTCGGCTCACCACCACCATTCGGACTAAGAATCTTCCAGAAGAAGCTGTGATTAGCGTGGCCTCCTCCGTTGTTGCGGACTGCGCCACGCTTTTCAGCAGGAACAATGGAAAGATCGCCGATAAGTTCGCAGATAGATTTGTCTTCAAGATCAGTGCCTGCGATGGCGTCGTTGAGCTTAGAGACGTAAGCATTGTGGTGCTTGTCGTGATGGATTTCCATAGTGCGCGCATCGAAATGTGGTTCGAGTGCGTCGTTCGCGTAAGGAAGTGCGGGTAATTCGTGTGCCATAAATTGTTTGTTTGTGGGTGATTGGTTAATAAGAGAGTGTAAAGGTGTATGATTGCGCGCTGCTGTCAAATAGTGGATTCATGATAAGTGCTTTTCTTTTGTAGACGCTTTTTCTCAAAAAAGGTTTTGAGTATTTCGTGGTTTAGCTCTTCCAGTACGCCGCCGACAGATTCAAACTTGTGGTTGCTTTCCGGGAGGGCACCAAGATCTGTAGTTCCGCCAAGACAGCCCATTTTTGGGTCGGGTAGGCCGTAATAGACTTTTCCAATGCGGGCGATGACAAGGGCACCGGAGCACATGGGACAGGGCTCTTTGGTAACGTAGAGGGTGCATTCATTCAGTCGCCAGTCACCTAGGGCGTTAGCAGCCTGCGATATGGCTAAAATTTCGGCATGAGCCGTCGGGTCGCCCGCCGAGCGCGACTGATTGTGTGCGGCGGCGATGATGCGTCCTTTGTGTTCAATGACAGCACCAATGGGCACTTCGTCCTTTTCCCACGCATCGATAGCCTCGTTGTAAGCGTGTGTCATGTAGTAGTCGGCATCTCGGTTCAGCGCGGACGGGTATTGTTTTTCGAATAGGGAAGACATTTGAGGAGGATGGGTTTAGGAAAGTGTATAGCTTAGAAATCGGAAGCCTAATTTCTTGCCTTTATAATTTACTCTCACATTCACGACCTGCGCGGCGAGACCATACTTGACTTTCAGGACTAAAGCGATTGTTTGACCGCTCTCCCAATAATCTATGGCAAAAGAACAAAGTGAAGAATACGTTGAAGTAGAAGGCAAGATCGTAGCTGTCCTCCCGGGCACTATGTTTCGGGTCGAATTGGCAAATGGCCACCAAGTGCTCGCTCACATCTCGGGCAAGCTTCGTAAGCACTTTATCAAGATCACTACGGGCGACACTGTAAAAATGGAGATGAGCCCCTATGATCTAGACAAGGCACGCATCGTTTACCGGTTACGTAATGCCCAAGTTCAGCGCGATGCACCTAAGCGCAGTTATGGTCCTCGTCGTCGGTAGATGATTCATTTATAACGCTTACATTCAAGTAAGACCTCCATTTTCAAAACGCTGCTTTGCAGTGTTTTTTATGAATGCTTGCCTCGACTTAAAAAAAAGTTGTGCTTGCGACATTCTACATTCTGTTAATCAATTCAAGTATGAGCAAAAAATTCGACTCCATTACTAGTACTGTGGGAAACACCCCACTTGTTAAAATCAAGAACACGACAGCTGGTCTTAACGCTGACATATATGCCAAATGTGAATTTTTTAATCCGCTGTCTAGCGTCAAAGACCGTATCGGTAAGGCCATGATCGAGGCTGCTGAGCGCGATGGCAAGATTGGCGAAGGCAGCATCATCATCGAACCCACCTCGGGTAACACTGGCATTGCGCTGGCCTTCGTTTGTGCGGCTAAGGGCTATAAACTGATTCTAACAATGCCAGAAAGCATGTCGGTCGAACGTCGCGTACTTCTGCGTATGCTTGGTGCCGAGATCGTCCTCACCCCTGCACCCAAGGGAATGCCAGGTGCAATCGCTCGCGCGGGTGAACTGGTTGAAGAATATGGTGATAAAGCCTATATGCCACAGCAGTTTGAAAACCCAGCCAACCCTGAGGTGCACCGTCAGACCACAGCGGAAGAAATCTGGGCAGCGACTGATGGCCATATTGATGCATTCGTGTCGGGTGTTGGCACAGGTGGTACCATAACGGGTGTCTCCGAAGTGATCAAATCTCGTAAAGAACTCTTTACTGTGGCCGTTGAACCAGAGGCGAGCCCAGTTATTTCTGGTGGAGCACCTGGCCCACACAAAATTCAGGGCATCGGCGCAGGCTTTATCCCTAAAAATTGCCATACGGATGTGATCGACGATATAATTAAAGTCTCCAACGAAGACGCCTTTTCGACTGCGCAATCCCTCGCAGAAAAAGATGGCATCCTAGGGGGTATTTCCACTGGCGCGAATGTTTGGGCAGCCATGCAGTTAGCTAAGCGACCTGAAATGGCGGGCAAGACCATTGTTACGATCGCTTGCAGCTTCGGCGAACGCTATCTTTCTACACCGCTGGCTGAAAAAGCCCGTGAGGAAATGACGACCGCGACGGTCACTTAAGTGGTCGGCACGTGACAAATCGCACACTTGCGATATTTTTTAAAAGCCCCGAGCCATTAATAGCTCGGGGCTTTTCAAGTTTACCTCACCGCTCCATGCGATTTGCTCTGCTACCTTCGTTGATCGAACCAAGATTAAATCGGCTATGCTAATTACTTACAAAATCCTTTTCCCTTGTGCTGCTCTTGTAGCACTCTTTTTCACCGCTTGTGACGCTGGTGTAAGCTCTACTGAATTCACCCTACCTGATGAACCTTCCGCTGCGATGCAGACGATTGCTGACGAAATGCTAGCAGGTAACTGTAGCATCCTCTGGCATGCGATGCCTGCGAGCTTTCAAACAGATGTCAATGCCATTGCCCAGCTCGTAGGAGCTAAAGTCGATCCCGAAATCTACGATAAAAGCTTCGGTCTCATCGGCCGTTTCGCTGAGGTCGCCGATAAACAAAAGCTTTTTATTCTTAATACAAAGTTAGGCGGCGAACTAGCCGCTGAGCAGATTGCTGAAATAGAGGCCGCTTTGCCATCCATTATCGGCTTCGTCCAGACTATCGTAACCAGTTCGATCTCTAGCACAGCAGGTTTGCGGGCTTTTGATGGACAAGTGTTTTCAGAACAAACTCTTCCGGTTTTATTTAAGTATTCGAACGATTTAGCTGCGTTCTCTGAAGAAAATCCTTTCAGCAGTTTAGAATTTGACAGCTTGAAAACTATTGTAAGCACGGGTACCACCGCCGAAATCAAAATAACTTTTACAAATGGCGATGTTGAGACTGAAGATTTCGCCAAAGTAGAAAATCGTTGGGTTCCAGCTGAAATGGCTATTAATTGGAGCACGCAAATGGCCGATGCCAAGAAGCAGCTGGAAGCGATCTCTTCCGAAAAAATGGTGAAAAACAAACCACAAATTATGGGCATGATTACTATGGTCGACGGTATCCTGACACAGCTTGAAAAGGCTGAGACTCAAGAACAATTTGACCAAGCTCTCCAAGGCGCTATGATGCCTATCGGTATACTGATGATGCAAGGCAAGCGTGACTGAATTGGTGCGCCGGCGATAGCGACAGGAGCGGTAGGCATCAATTGTGAAGATCGTCGAAACAGCACTCTGGTGCGTCTCTGCACTTGATCGGCCAGTGCCATTCGAGCAAATCTCGATACCAGTGCCACTTTGCATAGGCAGTCACCGCGACAAAAGCACCGAATGTGTCGGCAAGCCAGTCGGCAAATTCGACACTGCGACCAGGAGTCAGCGATTGGATAAATTCATCAAAGGCCCCGTAGATGGATGTGATCAAGGCAGCGATTAGTAAACTGCTCAGACTCAAATCATTAAATTTCGGAGTACGTAAGATTGAGGTAGCAACCAGTCCGAAAATAAGGAAGTGGGCGATCTTGTCCTCTGAGAATTGAAAGCCGAAGTCGGGCGTAGCCAAGTTTTGCGAGCCTGAGATTATAAAGATCACTATGGCTAGCAAGACTGGCCAGATGTAAGCACGGATGTTGTATGCTGGTGTGTGGGACATTACATGATTTTCGTAAAGTCGATGTAACCGGGATAAATATCTTAACACAAAATACTCTTTCCAAGAGTGTAAAAATAACCTTATTTATAGTGCCTAATGCCAAAAAATAATCCCCAGCGAAAGGAACGTGCACTGGTGCTCATGTTGATGGGTATGTTGTGTGTTTTGGTTATATTTTTTGGCGGTCTTGTGTTAAAGACGCATAGAGAGTATCAGAACTTCAAAGCGCGAGAAAATAGAATCGAGGCGAAGCTTATACAAGCTAGAAAAGAGTTTGCTCAAAAGGAGGCTTACATGACGCGACTGATCGACGATCCAGAGTTTCTCGAGCGCGTTGTCCGTGAGCGCCTTGGCTACGCGCGCCCCGACGAATTATTGTTTCGTTTTTCCGACTAAGCGTAGTTTAATTAGCCCTGGGAAACTCGCGAAATTAAACTTCTATTTAATGCTAAGTATGCCTGATTTCATGAGTGATCTTCAGGGCTGCTAAAGGAGCCACTACGCCATTAGTTGTGCTGGATTTACTCTTCGTCTACGTTCCGTGTTTGCATTCCAGCAAGGAGTCTTCTATCCACATTTGCGATGTTAAATTCCTTAGATACACTTATCGAGTCTTTTAACCAGGCAGACCAAGGCCAAGTCTTTCAATTTTTCGACGAGCTGGATGCGGCGACGCAAACGAAGCTCGTTGCTCAAGCTGAGACCATTGATCTAGCCGAAGTTGAAGAATTGGTCGATGAGCATGTCAAAGGCTTGCAGCATCATACGTTAAATCTGGATGGACTAGAACCTGCCCCCTACCAAGCACTCGCGGCCAACGATGGCGACTCTGCTCAATGGAATGCTGCTAAGGATGCCGGATCAGTTGCCTTGCAGGCTGGTCGTGTGGCAGCCTTTACTGTGGCAGGTGGTCAAGGCACGCGCCTCGGCTATAATGGCCCCAAGGGTACTTTCCCTATAACTCCTGTCACAGGGAAGACACTCTTTCAAGTCTTCGCTGAAAAAATTGCCCGCTCTGGCGAACGTTATGGTGTGACGATTCCATGGTTCATTCTGACCAGCGAGATCAACAACGATGCCACAGTTGCTGCATTCGAAGCGGCTGACTTTTTTGGACTTTCGCGCGAATCCGTGCATTTCATCGTGCAGGGTCTCGTCCCTGCCGTCGATTATGAGGGTAAAATTCTTCTTACTGAGAAAGGTAAAATTGCCATGACGCCCGATGGGCACGGCGGCTCTCTTCGTGCATTAGTGCGCAGTGGTGCTGTCGATGTAATGAAAGCTCAAGGGATCGACATCGTAAGCTACTTCCAAGTCGATAACCCGATCGTGCAATGCATTGACCCCGCCTTTATAGGTTTCCATGTGCTCGGTCAGTCAGAGCTTTCTAGTAAAATGGTACCCAAGGCCTACGCCCTAGAGAAGGTCGGTCACTTTTGCCTACAAAATGGTAGCACGCTCGTTGTTGAATACAGCGACATGCCTGTCGAAATGCAGGAAGAAACTAAAGTAGATGGGGGTATCCGTTTCAACGGTGGCAGCGTCGCGATTCACATCTTCGACCGCGATTTCATCGCCCGTGCAGGAGGGTCTGGCGAGGGTTCGAAACTTCCCTTTCACCGTGCTGATAAGAAGATCCCGCACGTCAACGCTACGGGCGAAGCGATCCAACCAGACTCGCCTAATGGAGTGAAGTTTGAGATGTTTGTTTTCGACGCGCTACCTCTGGCCGAGAACCCAGTCATTATCGAAGCAGCACGTGCAGACGATTTCAGTCCTGTGAAAAATGCTCAGGGCGTCGATTCACCCCAGAGCTCCAAAGAAGACCAGTTGCGAATGTTTGCCCGCTGGCTCAAGGCCGCAGGCGAGAGTATCGAGACAGATAATTCTGGACTACCGGCGATCAATTTTGAAATTAGCCCGCGTTTCGCTGTTGATGAGGCCGACTTCGTCGCTCAGTGGGCAACACTCGACCCAAAAACCGAAATCAAAGACGGCGCAGTGATCCAATGAAAATTCCTAATCACTTTGCCATCTCCGCATATTCCTTCCTAATTTTTAATTTCTCTCATGAGTCTTATCGAAAAAATTGAATCCGCCGAAGCCGCAGGAGCTCTTCTTGAAAGCACGGCCACTAATCTTAAGAAATGGGCGAGCGCCGACTTCCTACCTGAGTGGGTGGGGGCGAGTATCACTGAGCTGATAAATAAAGAGGAGTGGGAAGAACTTAACGACCGTTTTTACCAGACCATGGTCTTTGGCACTGGCGGTATTCGTGGCCGTACCATCGGCAAGTTGACAGCATCTGCTGAAACGGGCACTCTCTCAGCGCAAGGTATGCCTGAGCATGCGGCAGTTGGCACCAATGTGCTGAACGACTTTAACCTTATTCGCGCTACTATCGGCATGTTTCGCTATGTGAAACAATATCTGGATGAAAGCGGTCGTCACGATCAGCCTCGCTTCGTCATTGCGCACGATGTTCGTCACTTTTCTCGCCACTTTTGTGAGTTGGCAGCATCCACCTGGTGTAAGCTCGGAGGGCAAGCGCTCATCTTCGATGGGCCACGCTCCACCCCGCAGCTCAGTTTCGCGGTGCGACATTACAAGGCGACCTGTGGCGCAGTGATTACCGCGAGCCACAATCCGTCGCACGATAACGGCTTCAAAGCCTACTTTGAAGATGGCGCGCAGGTGGTCTCTCCACACGCCGAAGGTATTGTAAATCTTGTTAACGAAGTGAAGCTCGAAGAGCTCGTTCAGTTTCTAGATATTAATCTCGATCACGTTATCGCGCTTGATTCTAGCGCCGACGAACCCTACCTCGATCTACTTGAGGAGATGGTCGTCGATACCGAGGTCTTGCAGAAAGTCGCACCCAAGGTCGTCTTTTCACCGATCCACGGATGCGGTGCTATCAGTTCCATGCCCGTGCTCCGCAAGCTCGGGGTTGAGGTGATTGAAGTGCCTGAGCAAATGGAACCGGACGGTCGTTTTTCCACAGTCAAATCTCCCAATCCTGAAAACGCCGAAGCGCTTGCCATGGCGATCGCCAAGGCCAATGAAACGGATACCGACCTCGTCATCGCGACCGATCCTGATGCTGACCGCATGGGCGTCGCTGTCCGCGACCTCGCTGGCAAAATGGTGCTGCTTACGGGAAACCAGATTGGTACGCTTTTGGCCGAGTATCGAATTTCCACGCTAAAAGATGCCGAAATCCTCCCTGAAGAAGGCAGTAAAAATGCTGTTCTAATCAAGACTTTCGTTACCAGTCCGATGCAAGAAGCCGTTGCGACTTGGCATGGTCTTAAAACAATCAACACGCTAACTGGCTTCAAATGGCTCGGTGAAAAGTTAGCTGGATATGAAGCTCAGATGAAAGCCAAGCTGTTTGAACAAGAAGGACTCGCTGTCGATTACGATGCTTGTGATATCTGGACGAAAGCCGACCTCATGCTTGAATATTCGACCTACTTCGTTTTCGGCGGCGAGGAGAGCTATGGCTACCTGGCAAGCGATAAGCTTCGCGATAAAGATGCCAATGCAGCCGTAGTCATGTTTTGCGAATTAGCGGCGTATTTGAAGGGACAGGAGATGACTTTCCCCGAGTATCTTGATTCGCTCTATCTCCAGCATGGTTATTACGAAGAAAAGACGATTAACATTTATTTTGAAGGTGCCGCTGGATCGCAGAAGATTAAGAACATTCTTGAATCCTACCGTAGTGATCCGCCCAAAGCTTTCGGTGACGTCACGGTTTCTGGCTTCACTGATTTTGGTAAGGACGAGATTATCGACGCAGATGGCAAGCGCATCGCACCTCAAGATTTCTATTTCATAGAACTGAGCAATGGCTACAGCTTCGCAGTCCGCGGTTCTGGGACCGAGCCTAAGATAAAGTTTTATGTATTTGGTCGCTCTGATGTGACCAATCCCGAGGAGCTAGCTGAGGTCAAATTAGCTGCCAGTAAAGTGATGGAAACAACCCTCGCCGCTATTGATGCCGAAGCCCGCCGCCGTGCAGAGGCTTAGAGACAATTCTCTCATCTTAACAGAGGACTTATCGGCAAAAGAGAGCTGTTTCTTAGTCAGTCGTCTTTTCTTTGGACTACCGTGTGAGCGTCTTTCCTCTATTCAAAGGCGTGACATGGATATTTACTCAGTCGCAGAAAATAATGATTTTTTTCTAAATCGGGTGTTGACGAAGGTAGAACAACCCGCTTTCTTCCGTCGCTCGCTTCCCATCTGAGGCGATTAACACACATTTTTAACTCCTCTAACGCAGGTCATGGAAACGGAGCCTCTGCTTCACCTGCCTATTAGTATTATGAACGTAGCCCTACTTGGTAAAAAGATAGGAATGACACAGGTATTTGACGACAAAAATCGTCTAGTGCCTGTTACTGTCATTGAAGCAGGACCCTGCCCAGTAACGCAGATTAAGTCCTCCGAAAAAGACGGATACAATGCCGTGCAGATCGGATTCTGTCCACAAAAAGAGCACCGCCTCTCCAAAGCAGCTACAGGCCACATTAAAAAGGCTGGTGTCCAGCCAGTGGCTGAACTCCAGGAGTTTCGCACAAATGGCGAGGTCGAGTTAAACCTCGGAGACGTGCTCTCTGTTGAGAGATTTGAAGCTGGCCAGAAGATCGATGTGGTCGGCACCTCCAAGGGGCGCGGTTTCCAGGGTGTTGTTAAACGCTACGGCTTCGCAGGAGGCCCCGCTTCACACGGTTCGATGTTTCACCGTCGTGGTGGTTCCTACGGTATGTGCCAATGGCCAGGACACGTCATCAAGGGCAAAAAGATGCCAGGTCACATGGGTGATGTGCGCCGCACCGTCCAGAATCTCGAAGTGGTTAAAATCATCGCTGAGAAGAATCTAATTCTGGTAAAAGGAAGCATCCCTGGCTCACGTGGCTCCCTCGTTACCGTCCGCACTGCGATTAAAGCCAATAGAGCCCGTGCATAAGCTTATTGCCTGAGGACATCCCTGACACAAAGGACACACTACAATGAAACTTAAAGTTTACACAGCCGACGGATCCACAAGCTCTGAGAAAGAGTTTGCGCTACCCGTATTCGAGGGAGACAAGGGCGTTGCAGCACTTCGCCAAGTTGTTCTCGCGCACCAAGCTAATGCCCGTCAAGGAAATGCTTCGACTAAGACTCGTGCAGAAGTCGCAGGTTCTGGTAAAAAGCTCTTTCGCCAAAAAGGTAGCGGCACAGCCCGTCAAGGTACGCGCCGCGTGCCTCACCAACGTCACGGCGGCATCGCTCACGGTCCTAAGCCCCGCGACTTTTCTCAAAAGATCAATCGCAAGATGAAAGATCTCGCATTCAGCCGTGCGCTATTCGAGCGCGCAACCGAAGGTGGTCTCTCTGTGATCGAAGCTCTCGAAGTCAAGGAAGCGAAGACTAAGCTTTTCAACCAAGTCCTCACCGCAGTCTTACCGACTCGAGGGAAGGTCTTGATCGTTGACGACCAATTTGAAAATAACGCCGCTCTGGCCGCCCGCAATATCGAGGGGGTTGCCCTCTCTGAAGCATGTAACCTTAATACTCTCGATGTCGTGCGCTACCGCCAGATTATCGTAAGCGCCAAGGGCATCGAAACTATAATCGCACGCGCCAGCGGTGCGGCTGCTTAAACTGGAAATCAGCTATGATTCTTGCCGATAAAATTCTCCTCGAATACCGGGTCACTGAAAAAGCAGCTAATCTGTCTGCGCATTACAACCAATATACTTTTGAGGTCGCTCCGACTGCAAACCGCATCGAAGTCGCTCGCGCTGTAGCGAAGACATTCAATGTAGAGGTGACCGACGTAAACATTCTTAACAAAAAGCCAAAAGTGAAGACTGACCGCACTCGTCGCGGTAAGGCCGGCACTGCTGGTGGCCACAAAAAGGCTATCGTAACGCTCAAAGAGGGCGATGCGATCGAACTCGTCTAAGCACAAAGGAACCACAATACTATGCCACTCGTAGATTCCAGACCTTTGACTCCCGGCCAACGTTTCCTTACACGAAACAAGCAGGACGTCTCCAAGAAAAAGCCAGAGCGTCGTCTCGTCACTCGCATACACGATAAGCAGGGTCGTAATTGCTACGGCCGTATCACTTCTCGTCGTCGTGGTGGAGGCCACAAGCGCATCTATCGCATCATCGACTTCCGTCGTGAAAAACTTGATATTCCTGCTAAAGTACAAGCGATCGAGTATGATCCGAATCGTTCGGCTAATCTCGCTCTCCTTGCTTACGCAGATGGTGAAAAGCGCTACATTCTCGCACCACGCGGTATCGTCGCTGGCGATACGCTTCTCAGCACCAACGAGCGAGTAGAATTTAATCCCGGCTACTGCCTTCCACTTTCGATTATTCCGCCGGCCACTAAGATACATGCTATCGAGCTACACCCCGGTCGCGGCGCGCAAATCGCTCGTTCTGCGGGTCAATCCGCTCAACTAGTTTCTGTCGATGGCGAGCGTGCCACCCTCAAAATGCCTTCCGGTGAAATCCGCTTCCTCAACGCTCGTTGTCGCGCAACGATCGGTGAAGTTGGTAACATCGAGCACCACAACCAGAGCCTTGGTAAGGCAGGTCGCAGCCGTTGGCTGGGTCGTCGTCCGCGCGTTCGTGGTGTTGCTATGAATCCCGTCGACCACCCAATGGGTGGAGGTGAAGGCCGCACCTCAGGTGGCGGTCACCCACAATCGCCTTGGGGGCAACTCTCGAAGGGCTTCCCAACTCGTAAAAAGTCCAATCCGACCAATTCGCAGATTGTTGTCCGTCGCAACGGCCGCCAATTGAAGAAACGCTAAACCGATTTAACTAGCTATGTCTCGTTCCGTAAAAAAAGGTTTCTTTGTCGATCCTCACCTCTCCAAAAAGGTTGTTATCGCACAGGCCAACAACGACCGCAAGCCGATCCAAACATGGTCGCGCCGCTCCACTATCACTCCCGACTTTGTCGGCCTTAATTTTAACGTACACAACGGTCGTACTTTTCTGCCAGTCTATGTGACCGAGAACATGGTTGGCCACAAACTTGGCGAGTTCTCACCGACACGCACTTTCAAAGGGCACCCAACTGGTAAATAATCCTAACTCACCTTATTCACACAACGTCCATGCAACTCACTCACAGACCTCTCTCCCTCGCTGCACTGTTCCTCTTTGGAGCAATGTTCGCTGGCAGTGCTGTGCACGGAGAAGTGCCCGCTTTTGTCAAAGAATCACTTTACAGTCCAAACGCCGCAACTGTGGCTATGGTTACACCTACGCTTGCAGCCGACGTTGTTATTCTCGATGGCGGCCTTGGGCAGGGGATTCGTCTAGGAATGGTCTGCCGCGTCACACGCGGTTTACAATCTGTAGGCGAGCTTATCATCATAGAATCTCGTAGCGATCAATCCGCAGGACTCATCCTCGAATTAGTCAAAGACTTCACAATCCAAGCGGGCGACATTGCCCGAATCAAAACAATTCAAAACAGCTGAATCTCATGCAGGTCCAAGCCTATACCAAATACGCCCGTATGTCGCCTCGGAAGGTGCGCGAGATCACTCAGGCCATCCAAGGTCGTAACGCCGCTGAAGCGGTTGAAGTGCTTCGCTTCATTCCGCGCAAGTCGGCACGTCTTGTAAGCAAGACTCTCCAGTCAGCGATCGCGAATGCGGAAAACAATAACAATCTCTCATCGGATGCCCTCAAAGTTGAGTCTGCCACCGTCGAGCAAGGCCCTACGTTCAAACGTTTCCGCCCCGCAGCCCGTGGTTCTGCTCACCCCTACAAGAAGGCCACTAGCCACATCCGTATCATTCTTTCCGACGAGGCCTAAGTCCTCAGAGCGACTCTAACAACACCTATCAAATTATGGGACAGAAAGTACATCCAACCGGCTTCCGCCTTGCAGTCACCCGCGATTGGGATTCTCGCTGGTATGCGAACAAGGATCAATTTCCTGAGTATATCAAGGAAGACCACACGATTCGTACTTTCCTTACTGAAAAGTTGCGCTACGCATCCGTGCCACGCATCTTCATTGAGCGTGCTTCCGGTCGTATCCGCGTCAAGATCTTCACTGCACGTCCTGGTGTGGTTATCGGCCGCAAGGGTGCTGAGCTTGATAAGATCAAAGCGACTCTCAACAAGAAGGTCGGCAAAGAAATCATGCTCGACATCCAAGAGGTGAAGCGCCCCGATCTCTCTGCGCAACTCGTCGCTGAAAATGTAGCTCTTCAACTTGAACGCCGGATCGCATTTCGCCGCGCCATGAAGCGCGCTGTTCAAACTACAATGGCCATGGGTGCCGACGGTATTCGCATACAATGTGGCGGTCGTCTTGGTGGTGCAGATATTGCCCGCACTGAGCAGCAGCGTCAAGGCCGTGTGCCTCTCCAGACACTCCGCGCAAATATCAACTACGGCTTCTCTGAAGCGAGCACTGTGTATGGCATTATCGGCGTAAAGTGCTGGATCTGCCTCCCTGACGGCGAGGAAGCGTAAGCTAATTCTCGCCCACTTGAAACGAATTTTATTTTTTAACACTTTAAACAGATCGAACCATGGCACTTCTTCCATCACGCACCAAATACCGCAAGGTTCACAAAGGTCGTATCTACGGCACTGCACAAACTTGCAATACACTCGCTTTCGGCGAATTCGGTATTCAATCCCTCACGCGTGGTCGCATGACCTCGCAACAAATCGAGGCCGCTCGTGTTGCGATGACACGTAGCCTCAAACGTAAAGGTAAGGTATGGATTCGCGTCTTCCCTCACAAATCTGTGACTAAAAAGCCCGCTGAAACCCGCATGGGTAAAGGTAAGGGTTCTGTTGAATACTGGTGTGCTATAATCAAGCCTGGCACCATGCTCTTCGAAGTCGCTGGTTGTTCCGCCACCGCCGCCCGTGAAGCCCTCCGTCTTGCGGATACAAAGCTTCCTTTCCACTGCCGTTTCGTCTCTCGCGACGAAGCATAACACTTTTTAGAGATAGGAAACTACAACTATGAACACTAAAGAAATCCGCGAAATGTCAGAAGCCGAAATCGAAAAGTCGCTACGCGATACACGTGAGTCTCGTCTCCAACTCCGCATGCGCAAGCAGACAGGACAAGTTGAGCACCCTCACGAATTTAAAGACATGAGCCGTCAAATCGCTCGCCTCGAAACTATTCTCAAAGAAAAGAAGTTGGCTACCGCCAAAGCTTAAACTTTTAGCCGCACACGCCTATTATGGAAGCCACAGCAACACGCAACTCTCGTAAAGTACTCATTGGAATCGTATCAAGCCGTTCTGGAGATAAGACTATTAAGGTCACTTACTCTTACAAAGTCCCGCACCCACTCTATAAGAAGGAAATCAAGCGCAAGACTGTTGTGCACGCACACGACGAGAAGAACGAGTGCGGCCTTGGAGACAAAGTTGAAATTATGGAAACACGTCCGCTCAGTAAGTTAAAGCGCTGGCGCGTAACCAAGGTTCTCGAAGTCGCTCCTAAACTGGGCGAAGAGTAGGGCACCTCCTCACCAATTTATAAATCTATATATGGAGATTTAGCTATGATTCAGATGAACAGCCGCGTATTTATCGCGGATAATACCGGCGCCAAATCCGCCGAGATGATCCGCCGCCTTGGCCAAAACAAGGACACTGCCGACGTGGGTGATGTTGTTGTTTGCGCTGTTAAGGAAGCGTCCACCGTTTCTTCCGTCAAGAAGGGCGAAGTCGTTCGTGCAGTAGTCGTCCGCACAAAGGCTCCGATCCGTCGCGGTGATGGCAGCTACCTCCGTTTCGATAACAACGCCGTTGTTATTCTCACCGCTGATGGTAATCCCAAAGGCACACGTATCTTCGGCCCCGTAGCTCGCGAGCTCCGCGCCAAGTATATGAAAATCATTTCCCTAGCTCCGGAGGTTCTCTAATCATGGCACAAGCAATCAAACGCGAACAAGAAGTTGTCGTTATCTCCGGCGCTCACAAAGGCAAGCGCGGCAAGGTACTTTCCGTTCAAGCTGGAAAGCGTATTATCGTCGAAGGCGTCAACCTGATCACTAAATTTGAGCGTAAAACTCAGGAGAACCCAGAGGGAGGTTCCGTTGAGCGCGAAGCTTCCATCCACTATTCTAATGTAATGAGCGCCGAGAAATACGACGCAAAAAATAAATAAGGTACTTGCCAGGTAGCGTTTAGACCTCACTTTCTCGCCCCTTTTCAAAACATCATACACCACTCACAAGCCGGGTTAGAACTCCGCCTTACTTTTAAGATGTCACAGTCACTATTACAAAAACATTACGACGAGAAGGTCGTACCCGCACTTATGGAAAAGTTCGGATACAAGAACCCTCACCAAGTGCCCGCGGTTAAGAAGATCGTTCTCAATTCTGGATTCTCAGCGACTGCAGATAAGAACCACGTGCAATACGTCAACGATGAGATCGCTAAGATCTCTGGTCAGAGGCCTGTTACGACTTTAGCTAAACTTTCAATTTCGAATTTCAAACTTCGCGAAGGTCAGCCCATCGGTTGCAAGGTCACTCTACGTGGAGTAGCGATGTATAATTTCCTCATGCGATTGATTAACATCTCACTGCCTTGTATTCGTGATTTTCGTGGAGTGCCTACACGGCTCGATGGACAAGGCAATTACACGCTAGGTATAAGCGATCACACGATTTTTCCCGAAGTTTCCGCTGAAGGCACTAATGAAACAATCGGTATGGATGTCTGCATCAATACCAGCGCTCTGTCCGATGACGAAGGACGCGAACTCCTTAAGCTCTTTGGTATGCCTTTCCGCAAAACAAGCGCCGAAGTCGCCGAAACCGAAGCCACTATTGAAGCTTCTGCTTAATCTTTTAAAGAATATTGACTTATGGCTAAAAAATCAGCAATACAACGTAACTTAAAGCGCGAACGCATGATCACAAAATACGCACCAAAGCGTAAAGAGCTCAAAGCGATCCTTGCTAATCCAGAAACTCCTGATGAGGAGTTCTACAAGGCGCAAGCCAAGTTGACTAAGCTGCCCAAGAACAGCTCTCCAATACGAGCTCGCAATCGTTGCTCCGTTACTGGTCGTCCCCGTGCGTTCATTCGCAAATTCGGCCTTTCTCGAATCACGTTTCGGGAACTTGCCACCCAAGGTAAGATCCCTGGCGTAACTAAATCTTCTTGGTAAGCTTGTCACATTGCCCACTTAACCAAATACACAGAAAACCCACTAGTAAAATACTATGGCAGTTCACGACACAATCGGCGATTTCCTCACCACAATCCGCAATGCCAGTTCGGCGCACAAAGATACCTGCACAACGCAGCATTCTAAAATGCGTTCTGCCATTGCTGCGATTCTCAAGAGTGAGGGTTACATAAAAGACTTTAGCGAAGGTCAAAACGAGAAGGGTTTCAAGACGCTCACGCTCACTTTGAAATTTGCTGGCAAGACTCCAGCTATTACCGGTATCCAGCGTCACAGCACTCCTGGACGCCGTCTCTATTATGGCAGCAAAGAAATCCCACGCGTCCTCGAAGGCCTTGGTGTTGCTATTCTCACCACTTCTAAAGGCGTTATGCGTGCTCGCGATGCCCGTGAACAAGGCGTAGGCGGCGAGTTCGTCTGCAAGGTCTGGTAATTGAAAGGCACCACAAGATGAGCAGAATTGGTAAACTTCCTATCCCCGTCCTTGATAAGGCAAACGTCGTAGTAGATGGTCAGGTCGTCCGCGTTGACGGCCCAAAGGGTCAACTAGAAAAAACTTTCGACGGTTCGATCAACATTGAACTCGCTGATGGCGAAATACGTGTAACGCCTGCGAACAGTAGCCGACACTCCCGCGCTATGTTCGGCACCGCTCGTTCAATCATAAATAATATGGTGATCGGCGTCGTCGATGGTTACGAAAAGAAACTTGAGATCAAAGGTGTTGGTTTTCGTGCAGTGCTTGAGGGCGATTTGCTCGACCTTGCACTTGGCTACTCGCACCCAATCAAGGTTAAGATTCCTAAAGGGATCACAGTTAAAGTAGATCAGAATACAAAAATTTCCGTCTCTGGTGCTGACAAGCACAAGGTGGGTGAAATCACTGCGACGATCTATTCCTACTTCCCAGCCGAGCCTTACAAGGGCAAAGGTGTTCACATCGTTGGTCAATACGTCCGCCGCAAGGAGGGTAAGAAGTCCGCTTAATTTCCAGCTGAGTCACAGATATGAAACTCCAGAAGAAAAACTCTCTCGCGCAGAAGCGCCGTTACCGCATTCGCAAGAAGGTCAAAGGTACTGCAGAGCGCCCACGGCTCGCTGTGCATTTCTCAAATAAGCACATCTATGCGCAGTGCATCGACGACGTCGCAGGTCACACCATGGCTTATGCCTCCTCGGTGGGCGGAAAAGATGCTGATGTAAAGGCTAACAACGACGGTGCACTCGCACTCGGCAATATTATAGCTGAAAAAGCGAAGGCAGCTGGTGTCGAATCTGTTGTTTTTGACCGTTCTGGTCGCCGCTACCACGGTTGCGTAAAAACATTCGCTGAAGCAGCTCGCAAAGGCGGCTTACAATTTTAAGGAACTTCTATATGAGCAGACAAAACAGATCATTTTCTCAGATAGACGAGCCGGAAGAAGCTATGGAATACGTCGAGAAGGTTGTTCACATCAACCGTTGTGCTAAAGTTGTAAAGGGCGGTCGCCGTTTCAGCTTTGCAGCACTCGTCGTAGTCGGTAATCAAAAAGGTGAAGTCGGGGTCGGCTACGGAAAAGCAAAGGAAGTTCCTGAGTGCATCCGTAAAGGCACCGAGCAAGCCAAGAAGAATCTTGTTAAGATTAATCTTCGTAACGACACGATTCCTCACCATGTTCTCGGCGAAGCTGATGGTGGTAAAGTTCTGCTGCGCCCTGCGTCGGACGGAACGGGTGTCATCGCTGGTGGTGGTTGCCGTGCCGTGCTCGAATCTGTTGGCGTTAAAAACATTCTTTCCAAATCCCTCGGTTCAAACAATCACCTAGCTATGGTGAATGCGACGATGGCTGCGCTGCTTCAGTTGCGTTCAAACGAGGAAATTCAAAATATCCGTTTCGGCGAAGCCGCGGCGGAAGTCTAAAGATCTAAAATCATGAATCTCGAAAATATTCCAACTATCAAAGGTGCCACACACCCCACCAAACGTCTCGGACGAGGTGAAGGTAGTGGCCATGGTAAGACATCCGGTAAGGGGCATAAGGGCCAAAAGGCTCGCTCTGGTGGGGGTATCCGCATCGGCTTCGAAGGCGGTCAAATGCCTCTCTACCGAAAACTCCCACGACGTGGTTTCAACAACAAGAACTTCAAAGTCTCTTATCAACTGGTCAACGTCGGACAGCTCGAAAAGCTCGAGGGTGATACTGTGGATCGTGAGTCTCTGATCGCCGCAGGCATCGTCCGTGACAACGATCAAGGCGTTAAGCTCCTCGGTGACGGCGAGCTCTCTAAAGCCTACACAGTTAAGGTCTGCAAAGTTTCCGCATCTGCCAAGAGCAAGATCGAGGCTGCAGGCGGTAAGATTGAAGAAGCTGCGACAGAGGAGAAAGAGGAAGCGTAAATTCGACTTTCCTCAAGGATTCGCACTAGGACACGCCAGAAATGCTTTCTGCTTTTACAAATTCGCTGAAGATTCCTGAACTTCGCCAGAAGATTTTTTTCACGCTGGCGCTGTTGTTTATCGCGCGTGTTGGTGCCAACATTCCACTTCCGGGAATGAATGTGGGTCCGATCCAAGAGTTCTTTGCAGACCAAGCAAATGCAGGCGGCGGTCTCGTCGGCATGTTCAACATGTTCACCGGAGGAGCTTTGCTCAATGGTGCGGTCTTCGCCTTGGGCATCATGCCCTATATTAGCGCTTCGATTATCATGCAGCTAGTTGGTGCTGTTTTCCCAGTCATCGCTCGTCTTCAGCAAGAAGGTGATGTCGGACGTCAAAAGATTAATCAATACACTCGCTACCTGACAATCGTGATTTGTGTCGTCCAAGGTTTGCTTCTCCTCATAGCACTCTCGACCAATCCTGCCAGTTTGATTGGTCAAGGCTTTAATCCTGCGGAATACGGTAACGTGGTGATTGCATCCCAAGTTCCTTTCCTGATTACAGGGACGATTTTCCTTACTTGTGGCACAATGATTATGGTTTGGCTCGGCGAGCAAATCACGCAGAAGGGAATAGGTAACGGTATTTCGCTACTGATCACTGTGAGTATCATTTCAGGCCTTCCTGGCGCAGTATCGGCTGCCTATCAAATGTTTGTCGCTCCTGTTGGTTCTGAAGGTACTTCGCTCGGCGTCCCGGAGGGTGTACTCATGCTGGCGCTACTTTTTACTGTGACTGCTGCGCTTGTCGCGATCACTCAAGCCCAGCGTAAGATCCCTGTCCAGTATGCTAAACGTGTCGTTGGCCGTAAGGTTTACGGTGGCCAAAGCTCTTTCCTTCCACTCAAGGTGAATTATGCAGGTGTCATGCCCGTTATCTTCGGTAGCGCAATTCTTATGTTCCCCGCGCAGATCCTTACTTACCTGGGCAGTGCCACAGGTATGCGTTTCTTCAACGACTTCGCAGATTCGATCGGACAAGGGCAACTCGCTTATTATATCATTTTCGGCCTTCTCATATTGATATTTTCCTACTTCTGGGTCTCCATGATGTTCAAGCCGGTACAAATTGCTGACGATTTGAAGAAGAATGGTGGTTACATCCCAGGTGTCCGCCCAGGAGAGCCTACAGCGAAATTTCTTGATCACATCATGACGCGCCTCACGCTCTTCGGCGCGATTTCTCTAACAGTGATTGCAGTTTTCCCAGACTTTTTACTCTTCACATACAACGTGCCTTTCAGCGTAGCCATCTTCTTCGGTGGCACTGGTATGTTGATCACAGTAGGTGTGCTTCTTGACACCATGCGTCAAATTGAAACCTACCTTTTGCAGCGTCATTATGATGGCTTCCTTAAAAAGGGTAAGATTCGTGGCCGTTCCGCTGCCCGCAACAAGCAACTCGTCGACACCGCCGGTCTCCAAAACTTTTGGACTGCTTGGCGCCCGCTTCTTTTTATCGGTATCGCGCTCTTCGTTTTGGGAATCATCTCTTGGTTCCTAAATCCAGCCTAAGCCTGCGACTAAACCGACCACGGCTATTTCCCGAAAGTGCAATGGTCTAATTGCCTCCTCGTTTCTAATTTTTTTGTTCTTTGATCCATCTGCACAGTCACTAATTCGATGAAATACATTCGCTCAGACGAAGAAATTCAATCGATTCGCGAAGCCTGCCAAATTGCCGCGACCGTTCTTAAACGTCTCGTCGACACGGTCGAAGAGGGGATAACCACTTACGATCTAGATCAGCTCGGCCGCAAAGCCATCGAAGAGCTCGGTGCCGAAAGCGCCTGTCACAATTACCGTAACGGCGACCACGTCTTCCCAGCTTACACCTGCCTCTCTGTGAATGAAGAAATTGTTCACGGAATTGGCACTATGCGGCGCACGATCCTTGCAGGAGATGTTGTTTCGATTGATGTTGTCGTGCGCCACCGAGGTTTTATCGGCGATAATGCACATACTGTGCTCATCGAGCCAGTTGCTGACGAAAACGCAGCCTTGATCGACGCTACCTGCGAATCGCTCAATTATGCAATAAGTTTTGCCAGAGCCGGTAACCGAGTTGGCGACATTTCTAACGCTGTTGAACGCTTCATCAAACGCCACAACTACGGAATCGTTCGCGAATTCGTTGGGCACGGCGTCGGTAAGACCATGCATGAGCTACCACAAATCCCTAACTTCGGACGTCGTGGGAGCGGTTCACTCCTTAAGCCAGGGATGTGCCTCGCCATTGAACCCATGATTAACCTCGGTAGCGGTAAAATTGACATGCTTGAGGACGGCTGGACTGCCGTTACCCGAGATCGTAAGCCCTCCGCTCACTTTGAGCACACCGTTCTCGTTACCAACGGGGAGCCTGAAATCTTAACAATTCCGCAGAATTAACTTTTCAAACCAACTTAAATCACTATTTTCCACACTTTTTCCCGTATTCTAGCGGGTTACCAACCTATAAAATATCATGCCACGTATCCTTGGAGTCGATATCCCCGCAAACAAGAAGCTAGTTTACTCGCTTCGATATATCTATGGCATTGGCCCAACTCGCGCCGCTGCAATCGTCGCCGAGTCTGGTTTCGACGCAGACCGCCGTGCCGGTGACCTCAGCGAAGAAGAGGTTAATAAGCTAGCCTCCATCGTAGGCGACAAGCAGTACTTAGTCGAAGGTGATCTTCGCCGTGAGCGCACTGCCAATCTTAAGCGCCTGTCTGCTATCCGCAGTGTTCGCGGTATGCGCCACATGCGTGGTCTCCCAGTTCGTGGCCAACGCACTAAAACAAATGCCCGCACACGTAAGGGTGCTGTCAAACCAGTGCGCCGTTAGCTCGGACAGCTATCTTTGTAAACAAGAATTTCCTATGAGCGAAGAAGAAAACACATCCGTCGAAGAAGAAAAAGTAGTGCCTACGGCTTCTGTTGAAGAGCCTGCTGAGCCCGAAAAAAAGAAGGAAGTCACAGCGGAAGATCTTCTGAAGAGCGATTTGGACGGCGTCAAAATCCGTCGTGCCAAGGGTAGTAAGAACATTACCTCTGGTATCGTTAACGTGCTCGCCACTTTCAATAACACCAAAGTTACCTTCTGTGATGCACGTGGTAACGTCATTTCCTGGTCAAGTGCCGGTAAGTGCAACTTTCGTGGTTCCCGTAAGTCTACTGCCTACGCTGCACAGGTCGTTACGCAAGACGCCGGTCGTGTTGCTATGTCACACGGAATGAAAGAAGTCGTCGTCAAGCTGAACGGGCCAGGTATGGGTCGTGATTCTGCTGTCCGCGCACTCCAATCTTTAGGCATGACCGTAACTGAAATTGTGGATGTGACCCCGGTCCCCCACAATGGTTGCCGCGCGCCGAAACGTCGTCGTGTCTAATCTGACTCTGCCAGATAGACGCATAAAATTAGTTAGCAGATAATTAAAAATAACACTATGGCCCGTTACACAGGACCCACAACACGTATCAACCGCCGCTTCGGTCAGGCAATCTTTGCCCCGACTAAAGCTTTTGAGCGCAAGCCGCACCCTCCCGGTCAGCACGGCCCTCGCCTGCGTCGTAAGTTCAGCGACTATGCCGTCGGCCTGAATGAAAAACAAAAGCTTCGTTTCATGTATGGCATGACAGAGAAGCAGTTCCGCCTCACTTTCGAAAAAGCTAAAGCGACTCGCGGGGTGACAGGTGAAATTTTCCTCAGGATGCTAGAATGCCGTCTCGATAGCGTAATCTATCGCCTCGGTTTCGCTAAGTCTCGCGCTGCCGCCCGCCAATTTGTTGGACACGGTCACATCGCTGTCAATGGCATCAAGACAGACATCGCCAGCTTTATGGTCAAGGAAGGCCAAGAGATTGAAGTGCGTGAGCGCACTTCCTCTCGTCAGCTTGCAACCCGTTGCATGGAAGAGAGTCAAGCACGCACCGTGCCTGAGTGGCTCACACTCAATGCCGACGCCCTTAAAGCCACCGTCAATCGCCTTCCCTCTTCTGAAGAAACCGAAGAGTCGATTAACGTTCAATTGATCGTTGAATTTTACAGCCGCTAGTCCGGCTCGTATCTTCGTTTTAATCACAATCCACTGTAACCAGATATAGAAAAGTCCATTATGCCAAAGCGCTTAGGAAAATTTGAACTCCCCAACCGTCTGTCCAAAGTCGAAGACTCTGCTACAGATACATTCGCCACATTTACAGCCGAGCCGTTTGAGACCGGATACGGACACACAATAGGCAACTCACTTCGCCGCGTGCTTCTTAGCTCGATTGAAGGTGCTTCTATCACCTCGATTAAGATCGACGGCGTTCAGCATGAGTTCCAAAGCATCGAAGGTGTGGTTGAAGATGTCACCGATATTGTACTCAACCTTAAAAAGGTGCTCCTCGTTTCAGAGTCTCGCGAATCTGCTACACTGCTCATTGATGTAAATCGTGACGGTAAAGTAACTGCAAAAGATATCCAAGAGGATGCCAACTTCAAGATCATCAACCCAAAGCAAATCATCTGCACACTTGATAAGCCGCAGCGTTTTCTCGCTGAGCTAGAAGTCAAAGTAGGCCGTGGTTATTGCACTGGTGAAAAGAATAAGAAAGACGAGCAGCCTATTGGTGTGATCCCAATTGATTCGCTTTTCAGTCCGGTTCGCTTGGTTAAGTATTCAGTTGAGAATACACGTGTTGGTCAATCAATGGACTACGATAAGCTGATCCTTGAGGTGACTACAGACGGACGTATCACTCCAGACGACGCACTTAAGCAAAGCTCTGCAATCCTCAAGCACCACCTTGAAGTATTCGAAGAAGTCTCTCAAGACGACATCGAGTTCGAGAGCGAGAGCAAGGAGATTAGCGAAGAGCAGAATCGCCTGCGCAAGCTGCTTAACATGAGTGTGAACGAGATCGAACTTTCTGTCCGTGCCGCTAACTGCCTAAATAATGCTAATATTACAACAGTTGGTGAGCTCGCTATGAAGTCCGAACAAGAGATGCTCAAGTATCGCAACTTCGGCAAAAAGTCGCTCAACGAAATTAAGGACAAGCTCGAGCAACTCGGTCTTTCACTTGGTATGAAGATTGACGAACGCCTCCTCGAAAAGGGTAGCGAACTTTAATCGCTAGCTGTCCGCACCCCTTTCACTACTAAGAATTTAGTCAATGCGTCATAACAAAAGAAAACATAAACTCGGCGTATCTGGTCCCCACCGTGTAGCAATGATGGGCAATCTGATGACTGCCCTCATTACGCACGGTCGCATCAAAACGACCATCTCCAAGGCACGCGCGCTACGTCCTGTTATTGAGAAAATCATAACTTTAGCGAAGAAGGCGGAAAAAGCCAATGACGCTGCACGGAAGCTACACTATCGTCGTCTCGCGATTGCCCGTGTTCGTGATAAGAACGCAGTTGCTAAGCTTTTTGATGAGCTAGTGTCCGAGTTCACTGATCGAAATGGCGGTTACACTCGTATTTACAAACTCGGCCAACGTATCGGTGATGCCGCTGAAATGGGGCTTATTGAATTCGTTGATGGTAATGATGAAGGCTACAGCAAAAAGCCTAAGAAGAAAGCTGCTAAAAAGAAAGCCCACAAAGAAGCAGTGAAGGAGGCAGTCACTGAGGAGCCTGCTGAAGAATCTGCACCATCTGACGTCGAGCCTAGCGAATCTCCAGAAGAATTAGCCGTTAAAAAGGCAGCCAAGAAGCCAGCCAAGAAAGCCGCTAAGAAGGCAGCCAAAAAGGCTGAAGACAGCATAGAGAAAGACGC